>CAVCTH010000042.1:5609-13697 GCA_963604695.1 Clostridiales bacterium
GGAGGGACTTATGAAGACCTACAGAGATGAGATCCTTGGCGACGTCATGGCAGTGGATATCCGTTTTGATGAGATGAAAGGATATACCAAAGAGTGGAGTATTAATGGCGAATCCGTGACACTTGGAGTTGAAAAACAGTAACCATAAGGAGGCATAGAATGGCCAAAAGACCTTTTAACAAAGAGTTCTTTATTAGAAGTGTAAAGTATAATGTGCGGACACTGTTCCGTAAGGAGATTGAGGAAGCAACTCAGCAGCAGATTTTCCAGGCAGTAGGATACGCTGTCAAGGATGCAATCATGGATGCCTGGATTGCAACCCAGAAGGAATATGAAAAATCAGACCCGAAGATCGTGTACTATATGTCCATGGAGTTCCTCATGGGCCGTGCTCTGGGCAATAACCTGATTAACCTTACGTTCTATGATGAAGTAAAAGAAGCGCTGGAAGAGATCGGACTGGATCTTAATATGATCGAGGATCAGGAGCCGGATGCGGCACTTGGTAACGGCGGTCTGGGACGTCTGGCAGCATGCTTTATGGATTCTCTGGCTACACTCGGCTATGCAGCCTATGGCTGTGGTATCCGTTATCGTTACGGTATGTTCAAACAGCAGATCGTAGACGGATATCAGGTAGAAGTTCCGGATATGTGGCTGAAGAACGGCAACCCCTTCGAGCTTCGCCGCCCGGAGTATGCAAAGACCGTCAAATTTGGCGGATATGTACGTATCGAGAACCAGAACGGCAAGAACGTATTTATCCAGGAAGGATATCAGTCCGTACTGGCTGTACCGGTGGATCTTCCGATCGTCGGTTACGGCAACAATGTCATCAACACCTTACGTATCTGGGATGCAGAGGCAGTGAACTCCTTCGAGCTTGACCGTTTCGACAAGGGTGAGTATGAGAAGGCAGTCGAGCAGGAGAACCTGGCCCGCAACCTGGTAGAGGTGCTTTATCCGAACGACAACCATATGGCAGGTAAAGAGCTGCGTCTGAAACAGCAGTATTTCTTCGTATCTGCCAGCGTACAGGAGGCTGTTGCAAAATATAAGAAGAACCACAGCGATATCCGCAAGTTCTATGAGAAAGCAACCTTCCAGCTGAACGATACCCATCCGACGGTAGCAGTTGCAGAGCTGATGCGTGTGCTGATGGACGAGGAGGGCCTGGAATGGGATGAGGCATGGGAGGTAACGACGAAGACCTGTGCATATACGAACCATACCATCATGGCCGAGGCACTGGAAAAATGGCCCATCGAGCTGTTCTCCAGACTGCTTCCGCGTATTTATCAGATCGTAGAGGAGATCAACCGCAGATTTGTCATTGAGATCCAGAAGCAGTACCCGAACAACTATGAGAAGGTCAAGAAAATGGCCATTATCATGGATGGTCAGGTGAAGATGGCTCATCTGGCAATCGTAGCAGGTTACTCCGTAAACGGCGTGGCTAAGCTTCATACCGAGATCCTGAAGAAGAGAGAGCTGAGGGATTTCTACGAGATGATGCCGCAGAAATTCAACAACAAGACCAATGGTATTACCCAGAGACGTTTCCTGCTTCATGGAAACCCGCTCCTTGCAAAATGGGTAACCGGGCATGTTGGCGACGAGTGGATCACCGATCTGCCGAGAATCAAAGGTCTGGCTGTCTATGTAGATGATGAGAAGGCTCAGCACGAGTTCATGAACATCAAATACCAGAACAAAGTCCGCCTGGCAAAATACATCAAAGAGCACAACGGTATTGATGTAGACCCGCGTTCCATCTTCGATGTACAGGTTAAGAGACTTCATGAGTATAAGAGACAGCTCATGAATATCCTGCATGTAATGTATCTGTACAACCAGATCAAAGAGCATCCGGAGATGGATTTCTATCCGAGAACCTTTATCTTCGGAGCAAAAGCTGCTGCCGGTTATATGAGAGCAAAACTGACGATCAAGCTGATCAACTCCGTGGCAGATGTAGTCAACAATGACGAGTCTATCAACGGAAAGCTGAAGGTTGTCTTTATCGAGGATTACAGAGTGTCCAATGCAGAGTGGATCTTCGCAGCGGCTGATGTATCCGAGCAGATTTCTACCGCTTCCAAAGAGGCTTCCGGAACCGGTAACATGAAGTTCATGCTGAACGGTGCCGTAACTCTGGGAACCATGGACGGAGCAAACGTGGAGATCGTGGAAGAGGTCGGTGAAGAGAATGCGTTTATCTTCGGTATGAGCGCAGATGAAGTCATCGATCTGGAGAGCAAGGGCGGTTATGATCCGTCCCAGCTGTTTAATACCGATCAGGATATCCGTCACGTGCTGATGCAGCTGATCAACGGCGAGTACGCACCGAATGATCCGGAGCGTTTCCGCGAGCTGTACAATGCACTGCTGGTAGACGGCGGTTATAACCGTCCGGACCCGTATTTCATCCTGAAAGACTTCCGCTCCTATGCAGACGCCCAGAAGCGTGTAGAGGAAGCATACCGCGATGAAAAACGCTGGGCGAAGATGGCCATGCTCAATGTGGCACATGCCGGAAAATTCACCTCTGACCGTACCATCCAGGAGTATGTGGATGATATCTGGAAGCTTGACAAAGTTACTGTGAAGCTGGAAGAAGCATAAATAATAAAAAACAGGGGCTGTGCAGCTTCGACTGTACAGCCCTTTTGCTGTGTATAGGAAGCATGGTTCTTTCATAGAATAAACCATGAAAACTGCAATGAAACATATACTGGCTGTCTGTTTTATGATTTTGTTTCTGCCTTATCTGATTACACTTGTAACTTCCGGGCGGCAGGGAATCGGACGGGAGGAAAAGCTGCCAGAACAGGAATATGCGGTTCTGGAAACAATGCTTTCGGAAGATCTGTCCTGGATGGATGCGCAGACCCTGCGTCTGATGGCGGTACTGAAGCGGACGGAAATCGTCCGACAGCAGCAAACAGGACTGTCCGTGGTGCAGGAACCGTCAACAGAACTGTATGGGGACCTCTACAGCCGGGTCTATCAGGCAGTACAGGAGACAGAAGGACAGGTCGTTACCATTGGCGGAGAATTCCGGGAACTGCCCTACCATGGGATCAGCAGCGGAAGGACCAGGGACGGTTCTCTTTTAGGAGATGAGTATTCCTATATAAAAGCGGTGGATTGCCCGCTGGATCCGGAAGCAGAAGAGTATCTGCAGTTCTTCTATATGGAACAGACAGATTTTTGGAAATGCCTGGGACAGTCAGAGCCGGGAATGTTTCCGGTACTGGAACGGGATGAAGCGGGTTATGTAAACCGGATGATGTTTGAGGATGCCGTTCTTCGGGGAGAGAAGGTAAGGGAGCTTCTCCATCTGCCGTCCAGCTGCTTTTTTCTGGAGGAAGATGGAGAACGGATCCGGATCACTGTAAAAGGCAGCGGCCATGGATTTGGCGTAAGCCTTTATACGGCAGGGCGCATGATGACGGATGGCGCAGATATGACCGAGGTTTTTCAGCAATTCTATGAGGATGCGGAGTGTATAACAATGCCCTGATCTGGCAAAAATATGGTCAGAGGTGATGTGATGCATAGAAAGCAGAAAGGATTTATGATTGCCCTGTGCCTCTGTCTGCTGTCATTGTCAGGTGTTTTCGGGATTTACAGATACCGAAAGAGCCAGAACACTTTACCGGAAACTCCGGTAAAACAGGAGATTGCAGAACAGCAACCGACGGTAGAACCGGAGAAAGAGGCTGCAAGTTCGGAAGGAACCATTGCAAAGGCAGACACAGAAGACAAAGAGAACGACGAAGCGAAAATTGAAACCGAAGAAGACATTTACAAAATAGGGGAAGCAGAACTGGCGCAGACGGAAGAGACAGCGCAGGAGGAGCAGACAGAAGAACAGCCGGAGACACAGGCGGATGCGCAGACATCCCTGTTAAGCTTTGCGGATAACAGCAAGCTCATGTGGCCGGTGAGTGGAAATGTCATTCTGAATTACAGCATGGATAAAAGCATTTACTTTGAGACTCTGAACCAGTACAAGTACCATCCCGCCATTGTCATCGGCGCGGAGGAAGGAACGGAAGTCTGGTGTGCAGCCAGAGGAGAAGTGTCAGAGATTAAAGTGGATGAGGAGACCGGAACCACACTGACCATGGAACTGGGAAGTGGATATGAAGCAGTCTACGGACAGCTGAAAGAGCTGGCCGTGAAGGAAGGCGATATGGTGGATGCAGGCGCGCTGATCGGATATGTGAGTGAACCGACCAAATACTATACCGTCGAAGGAAGCAACCTGTATTTTCAGCTGTTAAAGGATGGTCAGCCGGTGAATCCGATGGAATACCTTGAATAAAACCACAAAAATAAGGCGCCGTTTCTTCAGGGAAACGGCGCCTTGGATAGTAAGTTATTACATAAGAGCGATATAAAACATAGTAACGTAGTGGCACAGGCTTCCGGCCATAACGAATACATGGAAGATCTCGTGGGATCCGAAGAACTGGTGTCTGGAATTGAAGAGCGGAAGTTTCAGTGCATAAATAATACCACCGACGGTATAAATGACGCCGCCTGCCACCAGCCATAAAAAGGCCGCTTTGGGAAGGGACTGTACCAGCGGAACCATGGCAAGGACGCAGAGCCAGCCCATGGAAATATAAATCATGGAGGAGAACCATTTCGGACAGGTGATCCAGAATGCCTTGATCAGCATGCCGACGATGGCGGTTCCCCATACCAGTGCCAGAAGCGGATAACCAACCGTATTCCGAAGAGGAATAACGCAGATGGGAGTGTAGCTTCCGGCGATCAGGATGAAAATCATCATATGGTCGATTTTCCGGAGAACGCGGTTGACTTTCTCAGAAATATTAAAGGTATGGTAAGTGGTGCTGGCACCATAGAGTAAAATCATACTGCAGGCGAAAATGGCAAATGCAAGGACTGCATTTTTGCTGTCGTGGGAAGCCGCAAGCGCCAGAAGCGGTGCGGATGCAAGGATGGCTAAAAGCATTCCAATAAAATGAGTGAGGGCGCTGCCCGGATCTTTAATAGTGAGTGACATAAGAAAACCTCCTTCATTATTGATTATTAGTTAGTCTATATCATGTAGTATTGAAGACTATGTGTTGATTTATTCATATTATATACCATTTAAAGAAAAAAGCAAGAGGAGTTTTATAAAAGTATGGAAAAAATGAAATTTGAGGAACTGGACATCCGGCCGGAGATTCTCCGGGCGGTGCAGGATATGGGATTTGAAGAGGCAACCCCCATTCAGGCTCAGGCAATTCCGGTGGTGATGACCGGCGTGGATATGATTGGACAGGCCCAGACCGGAACCGGTAAGACCGCAGCATTCGGTATTCCGCTGCTGCAGAAGGTGGATCCGGATAACCGGAAAGTGCAGGCACTGGTACTGTGTCCCACCAGAGAGCTGGCCATCCAGGTGGCAGAGGAACTGAGAAATCTGGCAAAATATATGCACGGAGTGAAAGTGCTTCCTATCTATGGTGGACAGGATATGAGCCGTCAGATCCGTTCCCTGAAGGGCGGTGTGCAGATTATTATCGGTACACCGGGACGTGTCATGGATCATATGCGTCGTCATACCATCCGGCTGAACGATCTTCACACAGTAGTGCTGGATGAGGCAGATGAGATGCTGAACATGGGATTCCGGGAAGATATTGAGACGATCCTGAAAGATACGCCGGAAGAACGCCAGACAGTGCTGTTCTCTGCAACCATGCCCCAGGCGATTATGGAAATTGCGGCAACTTATCAGAAGGATGCACAGCTGGTCAAAGTGA
Organism: Clostridiales bacterium; assembly: GCA_963604695.1. GTDB lineage: Bacteria > Bacillota > Clostridia > Lachnospirales > Lachnospiraceae > Hominiventricola. Next base: position 11,402 of record CAVCTH010000042.1, read on the forward strand.
CCCGTAAAGAACTGACCGTGCCGAATATTGAACAGTATTATTATGAAGTCCGCACCAAGAATAAGGATGAAGTATTATGCCGTCTTCTGGATCTCTATGCGCCGCGGCTTTCCCTGGTATTCTGCAATACCAAGAAGAAGGTGGACGAGCTGGTGCTGGAGCTGCAGAACCGTGGATATTTCGCAGAGGGACTGCATGGAGACTTAAAGCAGATGCAGCGTGACCGCGTCATGCAGGGATTCCGGGAAGGAAGCACGGATATTCTGGTGGCAACGGATGTGGCAGCCAGAGGAATCGACGTGGACGATGTGGAGGCTGTCTTCAACTATGATCTTCCCCAGGATGACGAGTATTACGTACACCGGATCGGAAGAACCGGACGTGCGGGAAGAACCGGTAAGGCATTTACCTTTATTGTGGGAAAAGAGGCTTATAAGCTTCGTGATATCGAGCGCTACTGCAAGACGAAAATGAAAGCACAGCGGATTCCGTCTCTGGACGACGTGGCAAATGTGCGTGTGGAAAATGTATTCCGGAAACTGGAGAAGACCATTGAGGAAGAGGATCTGACCTTAAGTGTACAGGCCATTCAGGAATATCTGGATAAAAATGAGACCACGGCCATGGATCTGGCAGCTGCTTTCCTGAAAATGGAACTGGGCGATGCCCTGGGAGAACAGCAGGACGATCTGGCACAGGAACAGTACATGTGGGAATCCGAGGCCAGAGGAAAGGGCAAGGGAAAAGGCAGACGCAAAGACGACAAAAATATGGTGCGCCTGTTCCTGAATGTAGGAAAGAAACAGAAACTGAAACCGGGCGATATTCTGGGAGCCATCGCAGGAGAGAGTGGACTTCCGGGAAGAGCCGTAGGAAGCATTGACATGTATGATAAATATACCTTCGTGGACGTGCCGTCCAAGTATTACAAACAGGTAATCAAGAGCATGAAGCATGCGAAGATCAAAGGCAACCGTGTGAATGTAGAAAAAGCAGAATCCAAGTAAAACAAAAAGGACATCGCAGTCGCGATGTCCTTTTTATGTAGAGAACGAAATTAGAAGATTCGTCTTACAGCAAGTACGTTTTTGTAGTTTACCGGAGAAGTAAATTTGATTCCGGTAGATGCGGTGCTGGCATGTACGATGGTGTTGTTGCCAACGTAGATAGCTACATGACCGCTGTAGCAGATAATGTCGCCCGGCTGAGCTTCGGATAAGCTAACGCCGTATCCTACGTTCCTGAGGGCGCTGGAGCTGTGCGGAAGACCAATGCCGAAGTTTGCGTAAACACTCATAACGAAACCGGAGCAGTCAGCACCGTTTGTCAGGCTTGTACCACCGTATACATACGGATTACCAACAAACTGGGATGCAAAGCTTGCAACTGCATTTCCGGAAGCACTTCCGCCGCCGTTTCCAACCTGTACGGAAGAATCAGAAGATCCTTTGGAGGATTTTGCAGATTTCTTCTCTGCTGCGGCTGCAGCTTTCTGAGCGGCTTCTCTTTCTGCCTTTTCTTTTGCAAGTCTGGCTTCTTCTTCTGCCTTGGATTCAGCATATACATAATCAGTTCTTAAACTTACATAATCTTTGGAAACCCATCCGTCGCCCTCTTCGATGGAAACCTTTACGAAATCATCGGTCTCATCGGTAACGGTCAGTTCCTCATCCATGGGGATCAGACCCAGGATTGCGGAATCAGTGGTTGCATCCTCACGGACTCTTAAAGTCTCGGTAGTAACGGTGGCAACTCTGGTTCCTACTTCATCGGCCAGCTCTTCAGCTTCATCGCCGATTTTTACATATTCAGCTTTTACATAGCCATCTACATTTCCGGAAGTGATGCGGTACCATCCATTGTCATAGCCTTCTACTTCTCCGACGGAGTTGTTGAAGAGCTTTCCGACTACTTCGGAATCCTCATTGGACTCGGTACGTACATTGACATAATCGGTAACCTGTGCGATGCAGAGGCCGGTGTAATTATTTTTAACTGCTGTGTCCAGCGCTTCGGTAATCTGTTCTTCTGATGCGGAAGAGGCTTCGTTCAGGGAAGAGGAAATTCCACCGGACAATGCCAGAGAGATCTCACCTGCCTGCGCTTTTACCGGACAGATAGTGAATAATCCGGCAGCCATGAACAATACTAATATTGTTTTTCCTTTCATTATTAACGATACCCCCTGTATTTTTTACGAATCTATTTTAAATATTACAAATTTGTTACAAATCATAATCAGATTATAACAAGGCATAAGGCCTTTGTCAACTAAACGGGGTTTATTTTACAGAAA
>CAVCTH010000043.1:0-13607 GCA_963604695.1 Clostridiales bacterium
GAGGAAAGGTTAATATGAGATGTGCAATTGATGAAATTTACGAGGATGGAATTGCAGAAGGCGAGAAACGTGGTGAAAAACGTGGAGAAGAGAGAGGCATTTCCTGCATGCTGGAATTATTGAAGGAATTTGGCTGCACAGAAGATAATGCCAGATTTCAGCTGGAAATGAAGTTTCATTTGTCAGAGAAAGAAACCGATGGGTATATGAAGAAATATTGGGTAATGTAGAAAAATCTCAAAGCCAGGGGCGGTTCGTTGGAACTGCCCCTGGTTTTCTTTTGGCAGAGACCCACGTATTTGGCAAATGGCAGGAATTTTTTGCAGGCAAATTTGATATACGCCCATGGTCCGCCGGAAAATTGCATTTTGGGCAGACAGACAGGAACTTTTGCAACGTATTTTTGAAATAGACCCAGGCGGGCCGGGATGCACCGGGAAAAACAGGCGGGCCGGGAGTAGGTGGTGGTGCGGGCCGGTGCACACCGAGAAAACCAGTCCGCCGGGACACCGAAAAACTGTAATAAATTTCCATAAAATTTCCAGTTACTGAAAATTCTGAAATGATATTTCAAAGCCTTTGAAATGAAAAAACACGAAAAACTGGTCAAAAAAGGTGTTAAAAACGCGTAAAGTAGAAGAAAACAAGTAAAAATGCACAAAAATGAAATGTATTTTTGAATGAAATTTACAAAGATGAAAATAAGTATTGAAATAAAATTACAGAAGTGGTATAGTACAACCATGGAACAGGAAATATGAAAGGAGAGGCTGTTATGAAAATGAGAGCTGTGGTTCTGGAAGGACCTAATAAATTTCACGCAGTGACTGATTATCCGAAGCCGGAGATCAAAGCTGGCGAGATGCTGATGAAGATGGAGCGTGCCGCAATCTGCGGAACTGACATCCGTATCCTGGAGGGTACAAAGACAAAGGATGTTCGTTATCCGTCCGTTATCGGTCATGAAATGTGCGGAACGATCGTAGAGATCGGCGACGGAGTAGAGGGCTATAAGCTGGGAGACAAAGTTGCAGTAGCAAACGTTATTCCCTGTGGATGCTGCCCGATGTGCAGAAGAGGAATGGAAAATGTCTGCATGAACCGTCAGGCAATCGGCTATGAGTTCGATGGAGGATTTGCAGAGTATGTAAGACTTCCGGAAGTTGCTATTCGTAAAGGCAACATCGTAAAACTGCCGGAGCATGTAACCTTCGCAGAGGGCGCAATCATTGAGCCGCTTTCCTGCTGCCTGAGAGGACAGAGAAACGTAGATCTGAAATTCAACGACAACGTACTGATCGTTGGTGCAGGCCCCATCGGACTGATGCATGTACTTCTTGCAAAAGCAGCAGGTGCCCGCAGAGTTATCGTAAGTGAGCTGAACGAGTACAGAAGAAACAAAGCACTTGAGTGTGGCGCTGATATCGTTGTTGATTCTACCAAAGAAGATCTGGAAGCAATCGTAAAACGCGAGACTGACGGACTGGGAATGGATGTCATCATCATGGCAATCGGTGTACCGTCACTGATCACCCCGACCATCAAACTTGCCCGCAAGGGTGGAGCAGTCAGCCTGTTTGCAGGATTTGTAAAAGGCGTAATGGCAGACCTTGATCCGAACATCATCCACTACAATGAGCTGAAAGTAACCGGATCCAGTGCTTACAAACGTCAGGATTACTTAGACGCAGCAGAGATGGTAATCAACGGATACCTTGATCTGAAACCGATCGTTACTCATACATACAAGATCGATGATTTCCAGGCAGCATACGAAATGAACAAGAGCGGTGCTGGACTGAAGATCGAGATTGAACCGTAATTTGTAACTAATTATTTCCTATTATAAATAAAGAAAAAAGAGGAGAACAAAATAATGGCACTTTTAGGAAAAGAAGTAAGAATGAGCAGACTCGTAAACCCGAAGAGCAACAAGATGATGGCAATCACTGTTGACCATGCAATCTCCAGAGGAATCGCTCCGATGACTGGTATCCAGGATATCCAGGGCGCTATCGATAAGATCGTAGCTGGTAGACCGGATGCAATGACCATGACTGGCCCGATCGCTGAGAGATGCCTTGCAAAACATGCTGGAAAAGTTTCCCTGCTTTGCAAAATCTCCAGTTACTCTCCGGTATCCCCGACTCAGGACGCTGTATTCGGAACCGTTGATTCCGCAATCGCTCTTGGCGCAGATGCAGTATCCATGGGTTGCATGACTCTTGGTGATTTCCAGAATGAGCAGTTCGAGGCAATTGGTAAAGTTGCTCAGGAGTGCCGCCTGAAAGGAATGCCGCTCATCGGACATGTATATCCGAAGGGAGAGAGCGTACCGGCAGATAAGAGAACTGCTTGGGAGAACATCGCTTACTGCGTACGTAGTGCATGCGAGCTTGGTATGGATATCGTTAAAACTACTTACACCGGAGATCCGGAATCCATGGCAAAAGCAATCTCCTGCGTACCGAGCAGCTTCCGTGTAGTAATTCAGGGTGGTGACGCTTGCAAGACTCTGGATGATTATCTGAACATGACCTACGATGCAATGCAGTGTGGTGTAGGCGGAGTTACCATGGGACGTTTCGTATGGGATTACAAAGATGTAACCGCTCTGGTTATCGCTCTTCGTTACATCATCCATGAGGGATACACTCCGAAGCAGGCAAAAGAGCTGCTTGCACAGCTGGAGAATGATAAGAACTACGATCAGTTCTAATTAGACGAAAGAAATAAAGAAGCAGGTGTCTGGAATGGATAAGAAGTATTTATTGGGAGTAGACGTAGGAACGACCAGTATCAAGGTAGTGGTCATTGATGAAAATGCAAAAGCGCTGGGAATCAGCAGCAGTTCATATCGATTGATTACGCCGGATCAGAATTCCGTTCAGATCGACATGGAAGATATGTGGAATGCATATTTAAAATGCATCCGTCTTCTTCAGGAAGGAAAGAAACTGGATCTGTCCAAAGTGGCTGGTATCAGTATTTCCAGTCTTTGCCCGGGCCTTGTAGCCATGGGCGAGAATGGAGAGGTTCTGGTAGATGCGATTATCTATTCCGACAGACGCAGTACCGAGGAGGCAGAAATGATCCTGGATGCGGTTGGAAAGGACAGATTGTTCGAGATCACAGCCAACACTGCCATGGCTGGAGCAATGTCCGGAACATCCATGCTCTGGATCAAACGCCACCTTCCGGAAAAATATGAAAAAACAAAATATTTCGGCCATCTGAATACCTTTATGGCTCATCGGATGTGCGGTAATTTTGCTATTGACTATTCTAATGCTTCTTATACGAATCTCTTCGAGACTGCCGGAGGATTCCGGTGGTCGGAAGAGCTTTGTGAGAAGATTGGAATTGACATTGAGAAGCTGCCTCCGCTTCATAAATCCACAGACGTGGTTGGAGGCCTGATCAACGAAGAGTTGATCGAACTTGGAATTCCGAAAGGAACGCCGATCGTAATCGGAGGAGGAGATACTGCATGTGCAACGCTGGCTGCCGGAGTAACCAAAGCCGGAGATGTATGTGAATCAGTTGGAACCACAAACGTACTTACGATTTGCGTGGATCAGCCGAAATTCGACCGGGGATTCATCAACAGATGTCATGTGGTAGACGGTACCTGGATTTATCAGGGCGCTCTGTCCACGACAGGTGCAGCTTACCAGTGGTTTCGCGATAATTTCTGCCAGGACTTCATAGAGAAAGCATCTGGCAGCAGCAAAAATGCATTTGCCTACATGAATGAAGAAGCGGATGAAGCAGAACCGGGATGTGGCGGATTGGTATTCCTTCCCTATATGTTAGGAGAGAGGAGCCCGATCTGGGATCCATATGCAAGAGGGGTATTCTTTGGACTTTCACTGCAGACGAAACGTAAGGACATGAACCGGGCAGTCATGGAGGGCTGCGGATACGGACTGCGTCAGCTGTCCGAGATCGCAGAGAAAGTGACCGGCAAGAAGATGACCGAATTCGTTTCCATCGGCGGTGGGGCGAAGAGCGAAACCTGGGCACAGATTAAAGCAGACATTACCGGTAAGGACATCATCATTCTGGATCTGAATGATATGGCTCCGGTAGGTGCAGCGCTTCTGGCCGGTGTCGGAGCAGGTGTATTCAAAGATGTATATGAAGCATCCGACAAGGTTGATAAACATGTTTATAAAGTGGTGAAGAGCAGTGATAAACACAAGGATGTCTACGAAAAGAGATATCAGGTGTATACACAGCTGTACCCGCAGATAAAAGAACTTTATAAAATAGGTAGTGACTTACACTGATTTTGAAAGGGGAAACAAAGGGATGAAAAAGAAAGTATTATCATTAGTACTGGCACTCAGCATGGTAGGTGCAAGTCTTGCAGGATGCGGAAGCAGCACAAGCAGCGACTCAGCAGCTGATGCCAAGACAGATGCAGCTACAGAGGGGACTGCTGATGCCGCAGCAACCACCGAGGAGACCAAAGAGATCACAATCGCAGTTCCGGATCCGGAAGCTTCTTATATCTATCAGGCGGCGCAGGAGTTTGCTAACCGCGCAGAAGAGTATTCAGGCGGAAGCTTAAAATTCACCATCTCCGGTAACGGTTCTCTGTATGGCGGAGATACCGCAGCCGGTATCAAACAGCTGTCTGCAGGTTCTCTTCAGATGCTGATCCTTGCAACTTCCGTATATGCAAGCTTTGAACCGGGTTACAATGTAATTTCCATTCCTTATATGTTCGATGATCAGCAGCAGTTGCTGGATTATCTGAACAGCGATGTAGGACAGGAACTGATGAACCGTGTATCCTCCATGGGTATTACGACTGTTGGAAGTTGGACCCGTTCCTTACGTGAAATCACCAACTCCAAGAGACCGGTTTATACTCCGGATGACCTGAAGGGTATGGTGCTTCGTGTGCCGAACAACTCTCTGTATGTTGAGTTCTTCAGCGCTTGTGGAGCTGTTACCACTCCGATGAACTTCTCTGAGGTTTACAATGCACTGCAGCTGAACACCCTGGATGGCCAGGAGAATCCGGTTGACGTACCGTATTCCAACAAATTCTATGAGGTTCAGAAATATATTTCCGAAACCAACCACATTGCAGATGCATGGCTTGTTGGTATCAACAGCTCTCTGTTTGACAGCCTGTCAGCAAATCAGCAGGAGGCAATTACAAAAGCCGGACAGGAAGTACAGCAGTGGAATGTAGAGTTCATGGACAAAGAGAATGAAACTGCTCTGCAGACTCTGATTGACAATGGTATGGAATACAACGATATCACGGACGAGGGACGTGCAGCATTCGTAAAAGTATCCCAGTCCTGCTATCCGAAATTCAGAGAGTTAATTGCGGATGACGAGCTGTTCGATGCAACTGCACAGTTCTGCGGAAAAGCTGAGTAATCGGAATGAAATAGAGGAAGTCAGTCTGCAGGCGGGAGAGGGATTATTCCCTCTCCCCCTCAAAATAAATGGAGGTTTTTACCTATGGAGCGTAAAAAATCCGCATTATCAGGATTCTTTGACGCAGTGAATGCGTTGGAAAATGTACTCCTTGCCATTATGGTAATTGGAATGATTGTTACGATTCTGTTACAGATCGGAGGACGTCTGATCGGTCATCCGTTCCCATGGACAGAGGAGACAAGCCGTTATCTTTTCCTTTGGATGATGTTTATTGCATTGGCTGCCGGATTTAATCAGGCAGAGTCTTCCAGGGTTACTATCTTCTTACAGATGGGTCCTAAGTGGCTGAAAAAAGTAAGTGAAGTTCTGTATGCAGTCATGGTAATCGGAATTTTCCTGTTCATGATTGTCTATGGTGCAGAAGTGGTAAAACAGCAGATTCAGTTCCATGAGATGGGAACAGCACTGTTGATCCCAATGTATCTCATCGGTATCTGCCAGCCGGTAGCCGGCGTACTTGGTATTATCGGAACCTTACAGAGCTTCCTTGAGTTCCACGGCAAAGTTGCCATCGGTGACAAGGAACAGGAAAAAGAAAAATTGCTGGAGCAGGGGTGATTAGACAATGAGTGTAAGTTTGGCATTAATGATAATTTTCATGGTACTGATGTTCTTAGGAGTACCGATTGCTGTATCCTTGGGTATGGCATCCATTATATGTATTGCAACCATGACAAGTCTTCCGCTTTCCATGGCTGCACAGTCCATGTTCACCGCAATGAACAGTTTCATCATGGTGGCTGTTCCGCTGTTCATCCTCTGCGGATCCCTGATGGACGAGGGCGGTGTTGCAGATAAGATTTATAACCTGGCCGAGGCAATGGTTGGCTGGATCTTCGGTGGACTTGGCCATGTATCTGTAGTAGTAAACATGCTGTTCGCAGGTATGTCCGGTTCCTCCGTGGCTGCTATCGCATCTATCGGTAAAATGAGTATCAACGCTCTGGAGAAAAAAGGATATCCGAAGGATTACGCAACGGCTATTAACCTTTCCGGTTCCATGCTGGCATCCGTAATTCCGCCCAGTATCCTGATGATCAACGCAGCAGCAACCGCAAATGTATCTATCGGACAGGCACTTCTTGGTGGTATGATTCCGGGAATCCTTATCGGCCTGGTATTCATGGTTTACAATTATTTCTACTGCAAGAAGCATGATATCGGTGACAGAGTTCCGTTCTCTGCTCCGAAGCTTGGAAAAGCATTCATTGAAGCAATTCCGGCTCTGTTAACCCCGGTTATCCTGCTGGGCGGCGTTTATACCGGTTTTTACACACCGACCGAGGGTGCAGCAATTGCAGTTGTATACACGATACTGGTATCCATCTATATTTACAAAAACCTGAAATGGACGGACCTTCCGAGAATCATCTGTAAGAATGCAAGATCTACCGGAACCATCCTGTTTGTTGCAATTGCTGCAAAACCGGCCTCTCTGTTATTTGAACTGGATGGACTTCCCAGCAAGGTTGCAAACCTGATTGCCGGAATCTCTGATAACCGTATTATCATTCTGTTTGTACTGTATGCATTCCTGATCGTGGTAGGTATGTTCATGGATGCAACGGCAGCGATCTTCATCCTGGTGCCGATCCTGCTTCCTGCTGTACAGGCAGTTGGAGTATCTCCGCTGTTCTTCGTAGTATTCCTGGTAATCACCCTTTCCTTCGGTCTGATTACACCGCCGGTCGGTGTGTGTCTGTACGCGGCGGAAAATGTTACAGGACTACCATTGGAGAAGATTATCAAAGCAAGTATTCCGTGGATTGTACTGATTGCAATTTCACTGTGCGTATTCATTTTCTTACCGGGCATCATTGAAGCACCGGTAGCATTGGTATTTGGATCATAAGATCTTCCAAATAAACTTTTCCTATTCATAGAGTTTCTCTAAAAAGTCCGGAGCCGGAAGGTTCCGGACTTCTTACTGTACAGGGAATCTGGTGACATAAAATAAGGGCGGGAGTTTTGCTCCCGCCCAATTTCTGTATGAGGTCTGTAATTAGATCTCCGGTGCGGCAATCTTACCAGCCACTGCACAGGCCGCAGCGGTTGCCGGGGAGGCAAGGAAGATTTCTACCTTGGAGGTTCCCATACGGCCCAGGAAGTTCCGGTTGTTGGTGGCAACGACACGTTCACCGTCAGTGAGGATACCGCCGGTACGGCCGCAACAGAGGCCGCAGCTGGGATGCGTGATCATGGCACCTGCCTCTGCCAGAATGGCAAGGGTACCGTCATCCAGAGCCTGCTCATAGATCTTACGGCTGGCCGGGGTGACAATCAGTTTTACAAACGGAGCCACTTTCTTGCCCTTCAGGATGGAAGCTGCTTTCTGCAGATCCTCCAGACGGCCGTTGGTGCAGGAACCGATGAAGACCTGATCAATAGGTGTTCCTTCATATTCTCTGACCGGATGAATGTTGTCTACCTGAGACGGGCAGGCAAGTACCGGTACGAAATCCTCGGCTTTGTAGTGGATCTCACGGATGTAGTGAGCGTCTGCATCGCCTTTCAGAGAAGTTTCTTTCTCGGTCAGTTCGATCTGGCAGTATTCTGCGGTCTTTTCATCCGGTGTGAACAGGGCACATTTGGCACCTGCCTCGATAGCCATGTTGGACATGGTCATACGGCTGGCAACGCTCATATTCTCGATGGTGTCGCCGGAGAACTCCAGTGCCTGATAGGTAGCGCCGTCTGCACGGAGATCACCGATGAGACGGAGAATGATGTCTTTGGAAGTGACATTGGAGGGCAGGGTGCCTTCCACAACGACTTTGATGGTCTCCGGAACTTTGATCCACATGGTACCGGTTCCCAGAATGCTGGCCATCTCGGTGTAACCGATACCGGAGGAAAATGCGCCGACACAGCCGTAGGTGGTGGTGTGGCTGTCAGTTCCGAATACGATATTGCCCGGTTTTACATAGAGGGCTTCGGTCATAAGCTGATGGCAGATGCCGTCGCTTCTGTGAATATTTTTCATGCCGTATTTTTCGGCAAAGGCATTTCCGATATGGAAATGGCGGGTATCATCCACCTGGCTGGCCGGAACCAGATGGTCGTAGATCAGGACAACCTTGTCCGGATCCCAGAGTTTCTTAAATCCCATTTCTTCAAATTTTTCTGCTACAAACGGGATAAAGATGTCGTGAATCATGACGCGGTCCACATTGACCGTTACGATGTCTCCCGGATGCACGTCGTGGCCCACATTACGGCTTACGATTTTCTCAATGATCGTCTGTCCCATAATTAATCCTCCAGTCCGTTCAGACGGCGCATGGCTTTGACCAGACCGCCGGCATTGATAATATCCATCAGATTCTGCGGAAGAGAGGCAATGGGGAATTTCTGGCCGTTTAAGACGATCTTTTCTCCGGTTGTCACTTCGATGGTATCGCCCTCCTTCACGTGGTCGCGAAGAGCCGGGTTCTCGATGAGCAGAAGTCCGTTGTTGATGGAGTTGCGGAAAAAGATCCGGGCGAAGGAACGGGCAATGACACAGCGGATGCCCAAGGCCTTGATGATCTCCGGAGCCTGCTCCCTGGAGGAGCCGCAGCCAAAGTTTTTGCCTGCGACGATTATGTCTCCCGGCTGGATCTGGGAAGCCAGCTCCGGACGAAGGGGAGAAAATGCGTAGGGCGCCATGTCCTGAACGGTTTTCAGGGCCAGGTACTCTGTAGGAATAATGATATCGGTGTCAATGTCGTCTCCGAGCACCCACACCTTTCCGGTAAATGTTTCACTCATGGTATCTAAAATCTCCTTAGTGTGCTTGCGAATGATATTTTAGAGCTCGTCCGCGGTTGCGATCTCACCCTTGATGGCGGATGCGGTAACGGTAGCGGCGCTTGCCAGATAAACGAAGGAATCCCGGTGTCCGGCTCTTCCCTTGAAGTTACGGGTTCCGGTACTGATCAGGGTCTCGCCTTCTCCGATGACGCCCTGGCAGCTTCCCCAGCAGACGCTGCAGTTGGGGTTCATGACGATGGCTCCGGCTTCCATGAAGATCTTCAAAAGGCCTTCTTTTAATGCCTGCTGATAGACAGCCTGGCTTGCCGGTACCACAAGGAAACGAACCAGCGGATGCACCTTGCGGCCTTTTAAAAGTTCTGCGCCCACACGGAGGTCTTCGATTCTTCCGTTATTGCAGGAACCTAAGAATGCTTCGTCGATCTTCACGCCTGCGGCTTCTTTTGCCGGGCAGACATTGTCTACGAAATGCGGTTTGGCAACGATAGGAGTGATGGTGCTTAAGTCGATGTCATAGACAGCAGCAAAGCTGGCGTCTGCATCGCTGGTAAAGCATGCCTTCGGCTCACGGCCGTGCTCATGGAGATAAGTAAGGGCAATGTCATCCACTTCCATAAGGGCAGTCTTGGCACCTGCCTCCACGCAGAGGTTGCAGATGGCGATACGGTCGCTCATGGTCAGGTTCTTCATGCCGTCGCCTGCAAATTCCATGGCTTTGTAGTTGGCGCCGTTGGCACCGATCTTGCCGATGATGGTCAGGATGAGGTCACGGGCATACACACCTTCCGGGAGCCTGCCGGTCAGGTTGAAGCGGAGTGTCTCCGGAACCAGAACCCAGGATTTTCCGGTGACCATGGCATAGAGGTAATCGGTACATCCAACACCGGTACCGAATGCGCCAAGGGCACCGTAGGCACAGGTATGGCTGTCTGCACCGAAGATCAGCTCGCCCGGGCAGACATGATTTTCCATCATGATCTGATGGCAGACACCCTGTCCCTCGTAGAATTTGATGCCGTGCTCTTTGGCAAAATCACGCATCTTCTTCTGGGAAGCAGCGGTCTTCGGGCTGTCGGACGGAACGTTATGGTCTACAATCCATACCAGCTTGTTCACATCTGCAATATGCGGATGTTTTAATTTGTTGTGATACATATCAATGGTCAGATGGGTAGTTCCGTCGTTGCTCATGAGACGGTCTACTTCTACCGTATGGATATCGCCGGGGCGGACTTCTTCGACACCTGCAGCCCTGGCAATGATTTTTTCAGCAATCGTCATTCCCATAATCTTATGCTTCCTCCTTATTCAATGATGCGATCAGACCGCCCTGGTCCAGAATGTTCTGCATGTAAGGCGGAAGCTTGGTGCAGGTAAAGGTCTGTCCGTTTATGGAAGCGGTTCCTTCGGTCAGGGACAGCTCCATCTCGTCGCCGTCGGAAATATGATCGTAGAGATCCTTGCAGACGATGACCGGAAGGCCGATGTTGATGGCATTGCGGTAGAAGATGCGGGCAAAAGATTTTGCCACAACTGCTTTGACACCGAGTGCTTTCAGGACGCTTGGCGCCTGCTCTCTGGAAGAACCGCAGCCAAAGTTCTCTGCTGCAACTACATAATCTCCTGGCTGTACACGCTCTGCAAACGTGGGATCCAGAGATTCAAAGGTGTGAGTTTTCATCTCATCAATGGTAGGAAAAAGCAGATACTGGGATGCGATAATCTGGTCAGTATCCACATCCGTATGAAACTTGAATATTTTTCCCATGGGGAAATCCTCCTTCAATATCTAAAAATATAGTAACTATTCAGAGTAACATTCGCAAAATCGCTGCTATGCAGCTTTCTTTTTGCTCATGTATGGCTTCTCGCCATATACATGCTCCGAAATATGTTCTTGTATGCAAGCATACGTCACATATTTGCGGGCATGTGCATGGCTCTGAATAATTACAAAATATAAAAGAGACAGCCGGAATGATTCCGACTGCCCGTTTTTGCTAATTTTCCGGCAGCTCCTCCGGTTTTTCAGGAGACGGCAGGTAAATATGTACCTGGCCGATCCGGTTTTTCTCTACGGATTCCACCACCAGGCGGATACCGTTTTCCGTAGTAACACTGTCTCCGATTTCCGGGAGACGATCCAGAAGCTCAATGACAATGCCGCCGACGGAATCAAAATCCTCGGATTTCAGCAGAAGTCCTTTTTCTTCCAGATCCAGATAATCATTCAGATCATCAAGGCTCATGGTTCCGGCCACCACATATTCCAGATCGGTAATCTTGTGGACCAGTTCTTCCTCGTCCTCGTCGTACTCATCGCGGATGTCGCCGACGATTTCTTCCAGAAGGTCTTCCATGGTAACCATGCCGGCTGTCACGCCGTATTCGTCCAGGACAATAGCCATGTTGGTGGAACTTTTTCTCATTTCTAAGAGAAGGTCGGAGGTCTTCTTGTGCTCGTGGGTGAAGAGAACCTCCCTTAATATATTACGGATATTCAGGTGTTCCTTGTCTTCGTAGACCAGAAGATCCTTGACATTCAGCATACCGATGACATTGTCGGTGCTTTCTTCATAGACCGGATACCGGGTATACCGGTTCTCCCGGTAGACCTCCATGGTCTGATCATAGGATGCATTGACATCCAGAAAACTCATGTCAACCTTGGGAACCATGATGTCTTTGGCAGTGGCATCCCCAAAATCAAACACATTGTTGATCATTTCCTTTTCTTCCTGCTCGATGACACCGTCTTCATGACTTACATCGACGATGGAACGGATATCCTCCTCTGTGTAGGAATCGTTTTTTGCCTGGGGATCCACCCGCAGGAGGAACATCAGTCCCATGGTCAGATGATTGACAATAAAGATCAGCGGCGTGGCGACCTGGGTCCAGATATAGATGACCTGTGCACTTGCCAGTGCCTGCTTTTCCGGGTCAATGGTGGAACAGGTCTTGGGGGTCACCTCTCCGAATACCAGAATAATCAGGGTCAGGATACCGGTAGAAAGACCGGCCCCGGCACTCCCCAGCCATTTGGTGGCGAGAATGGTAGCCAGTGAGGAAGCGGAAATATTCACAATATTATTTCCGATTAAAATAGCGCTTAACATCTTTCCGGGATTCTCTATTAACCGGGAAAGAAGAATGGCGCGGCTGTCTCCGCCCTCTGCCAGATTCCGCACCCGGATCTTACTCACGGTTGTCATAGCGGTCTCGGAAGAGGAAAAGAAAGCCGAACAGGCAATGAGACAAACAAGAATCAGTACCTGTATGGCGTCAGATGCGTCCAACGTAGTTCACTCCTTTTTTACAGATAATCAATTAAATACGGTTAGAACTTAATATACGCTATTTTCCCTGTGATTGCAAGGAAAAAAGCATAATCAAAGGGTGGATGCGCATATAAATAGCAGCAGGAGTAATGAAGGAGGCAGGGAGGAAGAAAAATGAGATACCCCATGGCATATATCGGACAGGTGCTGAGAATGATGAAGGCGCTTCTGGTGGCGTATGTGATGACAGGACTTTTTCTGCTGATAACGGCAGGTTTGATGTACCGGTTTGATTTGAGTGAAGGAAAGGTAAAGATTGCGGTGATCATCATTTATGTACTTTCCTGCTTTGCTGGCGGTTTCCTGACGGGCAAAATGATGCGGACCAGAAAATTTCTGTGGGGAAGCCTGCTGGGATTCCTGTATTTCGCTGTAATGCTGACCGTTTCCGTGGCTGTTGGACGGGAACTGAAGGAGGCGGTTATGGGAATTGCTACGACATTTTTCATCTGCATCATTTCCGGGATGGCCGGGGGGATGTGTTCATAAAAGTGAAAATGACAGACTGTGAGCGGAACCGCTCGCGCTAAGTCCTCGATCCAGCGGTACTAACACTCGAACGTCGCTGGCCGCTCGTTCTTGTGAAGTACCGGGACTGCGGACGTTCCTTTCACAGTGAGTCATTTTCACTCAAACACACATTCCCTGTGAACTGTCACTTGCAACAGTATAGTAACCGTGAAAGACTTGACGCAGTCAGGAGCCATGTGTTATACTCATACCAGTTATGTAGTATAATCAAATAGGAGGACGAGACGATGAAACATATCAAAACTTTAAATACTCAGACCTTACAGAATACCATGAAAAAAGGTGGATGCGGCGAGTGCCAGACTTCCTGCCAGTCTGCATGTAAGACTTCCTGTACTGTAGGAAATCAGACCTGCGAGAACCACAAATAAGGATCAATCAGAGTTTACGAGTAAGCAGCGGCTCCCGTCGCTGCTTATTTTACGTAAGAATAAAGAAGTAAGAAGTTAGAAAGAGGAACTGAAAAACAATGGTTCACCAGTATAAAAATAATGGTTATAACATCCTTCTGGATGT
>CAVCTH010000044.1:0-11124 GCA_963604695.1 Clostridiales bacterium
CCTGTGAAGGGAACGTCCGCAGTCCCGGTACTTCATGAGAACGAGCAATCAGCGACGTTCGAATGTTAGTACCGCTGGATCGAGGACTTAGCGCGAGCGGTTCCTCTTCACAGCCTGTCACTTCCAACTGTCGAGTTAATAGGGTTTAGCAGAAAGGAGTTTATATGGAATTTGACCAGTTAGAAGAGAGCGACCGGATGAAATATGAGATCGCAGAGGAGCTGGGATTATTGGAAAAGGTACAGAAGGGTGGCTGGAAATCGCTGTCATCCCGGGAGACGGGAAAGATCGGCGGCATCTTAAGCACCAGACGGAAAGCACAGGCGAAAAAAGAAAGACCGGAACAGGTGTAACACCTGCTCCGGTATCCAGTCAAATAGATTAAATGCGGATGGGAGCCTGATAATCGGCACCCAGCATCTGCTTTTTCTTCTCCTGAAATTCCCAGAAATAGTTTTCTTCGACGTCGGACCAGGAATGGGTGGCGCGGTCATAGACCTGAAGAAAACCTTCCAGTTCCGGGTGCTGGCGGACCGTGTTGTTGAGATACTCTTCGCCGGTCATGGGATTGATCTCACCTGCCGGACGGACACGGCGGAAGGCTTCCGGAATCTGGAAGGTAATGCGGTCACCGTTTTCGAGAGTCCGGTCGATGGTTTTCTCCGTAGTGGAAGTTGTTTCCGGCTCTGTGGCAGCAGCCTGCGGTGTGTCAGCGACAGACTGGATATAATCAGACTGCGGGGCAGCATCGACGGGCTCCTGCACAGACAGAGTGACAGGCGCCTGTACTGTATGAGGCGGAAGCTCTCTGGCAGCCTTGGGCCATGCATATTCGGAAGCTATATTGTCGGCAGGTTCCAGCCGGATGGATACCCGATAGCCAAGGAGCCCTGCAATGGTGTACATATCCTGCTCCGGGAAATTATCCCGTTTAAGCCGCTGGGTCAGATTCTGCCGGGACATGGGCTGTCCGGTGGACCGGGTGTAGAGATCTGCCAGATCTTTGATGGTCATGTGTTTTCTGTTCAGCAGTATTTTAATCTGTTCGCCAAATGATAGTTCCATAAGATCCTCCTTCTTTCGGGTGTATAGTCTGTGGATATGATTATAGTATAAATATCTTGTCATGTAAATTAAAAAGTTTCCTGTAAGGGATGGACAATCATACTGTTAAAAATCTGTTAAAAAACTATCATAAGTGAAAACAGAAAAAACATTGACAAATAAAAAATGTGGAAGTATACTACTAACACAAATCATACATCAAATAAGAGGTATGACAATACGAATATGGAAGCAGATACGAAGAGGTATTATATCAGTACAGGAGACTGGTATAGTACCTTTTTTCTATACAAATGTCGCCGACTGGCATGGAGCGGCTGATTTCCTGAAAGGAGGGGCACCGGATGCGACATGCAATATTACTTGATTTTGGAAGCACCTTTACAAAGATTACGGTAGTAGATATGAAGAAGGGAAAAGTCATTCTTACAGATAAGACTCCTTCTACCGTGCATACCGATGCTATGGAAGGGATGAATCGCTGTATGGAATCGGCAGGCAGGGTGCTGACAGAACAGGAAATGAAAGAAGCATTGAAACTGGCCTCGTCCAGTGCGGCGGGTGGATTAAAGGTAGCAGTGACAGGCCTGACAAAGGGACTGAGTCTTACTGCAGGACGTGCTGCCGTATTCGGTGCCGGGGCAAAGATCCTGGGAAGCTTCTGGGGCGAATTAAAAGAAGAAGACATCAGACAGCTGGAAGACATGCCGCTGGAGATCCTTTTCTTCTGCGGCGGCTACGAGAACGGAAATGAGACGTTGATTTTGAAAAATGCAGAGAAGATTGCCGGTTCTGGTCTTCGTATCCCGATCATCTATTCGGGAAATCAGAAGGTGGCTGGGAAGGTTCGGCAGCTGATGCTCATGGGACATAAAGAATGCTTCCTGGTGGACAACATCCTCCCGGCAGCAAATACGCTGCATGCGGAACCGGCCCAGAAGATTATCCGGGAGCTGTTTATGAAACGGATTACGAATATGAAGGGGCTGGGAGAGGTGAGCAGACAGCTGGATGCCATGATTATCCCGACTCCGGCAGCGGTTCTGCAGGCAGGGGAATTGCTTGCAGGAGGAACAGAGCATGACAGGGGGGAGGGGGCATTTCTTATGGCAGATATAGGAGGTGCTACCACGGATATCTATTCATTTGCCGTGAACAGGACGGTGGATGGCGCCCAGGCGGTGGGGGTGGAAGAACCCTATGCCAAGAGAACGGTGGAAGGGGATATGGGAATGAGAGAATCCTCCATCTGTCTGCTGGAAAATGTAGATCCTGATCTTCTGGCGGGGGATGCCGGGATAGGAACCGACGAACTGAAAAAAGCACTGAAGTATCGGGCAGAACATACAGATTTTATTGCAGATACAGAACAGGAATACAGAATCGACCAGCTCATTGCAAAATGGGCGGTGAAAATATCCGCAATGCGGCATGCCGGAAAACTGGAGGATACCTGCAGGGGAGAAATACGATATCTGCAAAGAGGGAAGAACCTGACAGAGGTCCATAAGATCATAGGAACAGGAGGGGTGCTGGTGAACAGCAGATCTCCGGGCAGCATCTTAAGAGAAGTGGCAGGCATCAGGGAGAAAGGACAGAAGGTTCTGCTCCCGGAGACAATAGAGACTTGGCTGGATAGTCAATATATTCTGTATGCAGCAGGACTCCTTAAGGACTACGATCAGGAGATTGCAATGAAGATCATGAGAGAAAGTTGCCGTAAGGCAGAGAAAGGAGAGAACACAGATGGAGATACAGATGAAACGCCGGTTTCAGGAAAAAGAGCTTCCGGATCTGAATACCATATTGTCGGAGGTTGATACAGCTGCGAAGGGGCTGGAAATCAGCGAAACACTTTTCTTTAAGAAGATGGGTGTAAAATCAGAGAGTGAATATAAGAAAAAAATGGCTGCAGAACATAAGGTCATGAAGCACAGCCATATAGGATGGAATTCCTGGAAGAGCACGGAGGAGGGATTTATCAAGATCTACGAGGAACTGACGAAGGCAGGAACCTCCATCGACCGCTTCGGCGTCTGTCTGGACTGGGTTATGGGAGTGCCGGAGCAGTACCGGGATCAGTTTCAGGCAGGTTCGGGACTGATATTCCGAAATCCGGATGAATGGAAGCGGCTGGGGCAGGTCGTTCCGGTGCAGCCGCATCTGGGAGACCATATGATCGGTTCCCTGAATTCCTTTGAAAATACCATGTTCGGTCTGATGGCAGGGGTTACCACCATCGGGAACGTATCCCACTATTATACCTATGAATATCCCGGATTGGATATGGAGGAGTACCGTACAGTCGATACCATCAAGGCCATAGCGTTGATGGGAAAATTCAGGGAGAAGGGTGCGGTGATCCATTCGAATCTGGATGACGGCTTCGGGGCCCAGTTCCACGATCTTGCCAATATGACAGGCTATGCGAGGCTGGAGCGCTACATTGTGGAAGACCTTCTGGGAGCGGGCATGTGCCATTGCTTCGGCAACCTGTTCAGTGACCCGATACTTCGTATTATATTTAACTGTGCAATGGAGAAGCTGAATAAATTCCACACGCCGGGTTCCATGATCTATGGAAATACCATTGATTTTGGTTATGACCTCTCCAGAAACTATGGGGCGATGGCTTCCTTCTCCATGGCAGATGCCATAGGCCAGATGAGATATCCGAGCGGTCATGCCATCTGTCCGATCCCGGTGACGGAAGCCATGCGGGTACCCTCTGCCGACGAAATCATCGAAGCCCACCATGAAGTCGATATGATGATCGAAAAAGCACCGTATTATGCGGATTTTCTGGATTATGAGAAGATAGAGGCAGAGTCAGATATCCTGGTATCCTGTGGAAATATTTTCTTTGAGCGGGTGCTGAACGGGCTGGACAGTATGCATATTGATATCACACATCCGGGACAGGTGCTTGCAGCATTGAAGGCTATCGGCGTCGAACAGCTGGAGAGAAACTTCGGAGTCGGAACAAGCGATCAAAATGCCATGAGGGGAAGAATTCCGCTCAGACCCACCAGCATCGTAAAGACGATCACGAAGCAGAAGGAGGAGATCGTAAGCCAGATCTCCGGTATCGAAGAAAAACCGCTGAAGAGTATGAACGTGGTGATCGGTGCCACCGACGTACATGAGTTCGGCAAGGAGCTGTGCAAAAAAATACTGCTTGAGGCGGGCGCCAATGTGTTTGACCTGGGAACTACCATTTCCATCGATGATCTGGCCGATACCGTGATTGAGACAGAAGCAAAAGCGGTCCTCATCAGCACCTATAATGGAATTGCCTACAGCTTTGCAAAGGATATGATGAAGAAATTCAGAGAGAACCATATTGAGATCCCGGTTATTATGGGAGGACGGCTGAATGAACCGATTGACGGCAGCGATCTTCCGGTTGACGTATCCGAACGGATTGCCGGGATGGGAATCAATGTGGATAACAACGTGGAAACCATGATTGATTACATTAAAGGAAATGTTTCTATAGAACATAAGATAGCCTGACAGAGGAAAGGAGGTGATGGCAATGTCGATGATTACATGGGTTATGCTTGCAATTTATGCAGTAGGACTTGGTGGAGGTTCCGCATTTCTGATCGGATATTCCCTGAGCCACTAATCAAAGCGAAGGAGGAGAGAAAATGGAAAATATGTCTAAGAAAAATGATGGATGGGGTTCCAGAATCGGTTATATTCTGTCTACCCTTGGAATGGCAGTCGGAGTCGGCGCCATGTGGAGATTCCCTATGCTGTGTGCAAAATACGGAGGAGGTACCTTTGTACTTGCCTTTGTATTAATTACGATCATTGCAGTTATACCTGCAGGATGGGCAGAAAGCGCATTGGGACGAAAATATAAAATGAGTGCTGTTGGTGCCCTTGGCAAGCTGGCGGGACGAAAAGGAAGTGCTTTTGGATATTTTATGGCAGCTACACCGCTGGGACTTCTGTGTTATTATCCCATTGTCATGGGAATCGTGCTGGTCTACATCTTTTATACCATTACGGGTTCCCCATTTCTCAGTGATGTGGAAGGCTTCTACGAGGGGGTCAATAATAACCGGCTCTTATTGTATGCCTGTGTGGTATTGATTGTTGGCGCAACGGCTGCGATCAGCTTACGGGGAATTCAGAAAGGCGTGGAAAAGGTCTGCAAAATTCTTCTTCCTATGATGATTATTTTTCTTCTGGTTATCACGGCGCGCGTGTTCATGCTGCCGGGAATTGCAGAAGGAATCGAATACTATGTGGCACCGGACTGGACGATGTTCAAGGATCCGGATCTGTGGGCATCCGCAGCAGGTATGGCACTCTTCGCAGTGGGGCTCGGACCTGGTTATCTGCTTACCTACGGAATGTATCTGGATGATAAAGCAGACCTTGCAACGGATTTTGTGACGGTCAATGTCGTACAGCTTTTAATCTGTGTTCTCTGTGGATTTGCCACCATACCGGCAGTGATTCTGTTCGGACTGGATCCGACAGCAGGAAAGGGATTAATCTTTATGTCACTTCCGTTGGTATTTTCCCAGATATCGGGCGGTATGATCTGGTTTGGAATGTTTATGATTGCCCTGTTCTTTGCCGGACTTTCTACTACCCTTTCCATCATGGAAATTCCGGTCACCTGTCTCATGGGCGGCCTTGGCTGGTCAAGAAAGAAATCCATTCTGGTAGTGACGTTTGCTGCACTGGCCGGAGCAGTTCCATGTGTATGGAGCGATGCATTTTTCACATTCTTCGATAACCTGATCGGAAATGTGTTCTACAGTATCACAGCAGCAGTGGTTGCATGCTTCCTGGCATGGGTGATCGGTGCAAAGAAGATCCGGGAGGAATGGTATAATCCCACATCCGTTATTAAATATGGAAGCTGGGTAGATTTCCTGTATAAATTTGTCTCTGTTCCTGCATTTATCTACTTTGCTGTTACTGCAGTTCTGACTCTGGTCTGACAGAAAATAAGAACAGGTATTGACAAAAAAAGAGAAGTATGATGTAATACAACTAAAGAGAGATAATACAACACGCGAGACAGAAGATACAACGGGGTATCATAAATGTGGAAGAAGGCATTTATGGTACTTTTTTTGTCCCGTAAATCAGGAAGGAGAATGACAATGTCAGTAGTTTCTATCAGGAAAACAGCAGGAAATGATTACGAGAGTATCCGGGCAAGTGTGAGGCAGGCCATTGAAGACTGTGGAGGCCTCTCCGATATCATCAAACCGGGCTATAAGGTACTGATCAAGCCGAATTTTGTGGCGGTGCCGGATGACCGGTGTTCCGGCGGTGTCACCCGCTGGGAAGTCGTCAAAGCGGTGGCAGAGAGAGTACGGGAAGAGGGGGCAGAAGCAGTGATTGCGGAATCCTCCGCGGCAGGTGTTGATACTGAGGCAGTCATCCAGAAATGTGGTTACCAGGCACTGCGGGATGAGGGATATGAAGTAATCGATCTGAAAAAAAGGAAGCTTGCGAAGATTCCGGTAGAAAACGGAAAGGTCATTGAGAATATGACTTCCTGGGATCTGGTAGCTGAGGCAGATGCGATCATCACGGTTCCGGTCATGAAGACCCATGACCAGACGGAGGTGACGCTGGGATTGAAGAATCTGAAGGGTCTGATCGCAGATGGACAGAAAAAATATTTCCACAGCCATGGTGTTGTCAATGGCGTCATTGATATCATCCAGACAGTGAAACCGGTGCTCAGCGTCATCGACGCCACCTTCTGTCAGCAGGGGTTGGGACCGATCTTCGGTGAGACGGTGGAGATGGATCTGATCCTTGCCTCTAAGGATGTGGTAGCCTGCGATGCAGTGGGAAGTGCCGTAATGGGCTATGACGTCAACGCCCCGATGCTTACGGTAGAGGCTTATAACCGGGGACTTGGAGAAAAAGACCTGGATAAGATCGAAGTAAAAGGCCAGAGCATCGAATCCGTGTATCACCGCTTCAAACGCTCCAGTGAGGTGGAGATTCCGGGACTGCCGCCCTACACGCTCCTTTTTGATGAAGGTGCATGTACCGGCTGCCGCAATACAGTGATCAGCGCCCTGATGGACCTGAAATCCCAGGGCTATGAGAAATACCTGGAAGGAAAATACGTAGTCGTAGGTCCCCTCAAAGAGCTTCCGCCGGAGGCTACGAAGGAAAATACAGTTCTGGTAGGAAGATGTACCAAACACCTGGAAGACAGGGGACGCTGGGTGCCGGGATGCCCTCCGGGAAATGTCTTTGTCGTACAGGGAATTGTCGGAGATGCCGAGACGGTGGGAAGACGCTACAGCAGTGAGAATGAGTCGGATATCAAAGAGGAATAAAGCATGTATACCGTTGTTCTGACTGTTGTATGTAAGATTTTCATCATCATGGCAGCAGGCTTCTGGGCAGGAAGGAAGAGGCTGATTGATGAGAAGGTCAGTAAAATACTCTCGTCGATTCTGATGGAGATTGTGCTGCCCTTCAGCATCCTTTCCTCCTCCCAGCAATTATTCTCGGCAGCCCGTCTGAAAGAGATGGAAATTTCCCTGGTGCTTTCAGCGGGATATTATTTGGCCGCAATCTGCGTTTGCCTGTTTCTGGCAGAAAGATTTCATTTTACAGATGCAAAGAAGAGGATCTTTATCACCCTGGCTGTGTTTGCCAATGTCGGATTCATGGGATTTGCCATCATGCAGGAGATTCTGGGAGATGTGGGGACACTCTATACGGTAGTCCATAACAGTGTCTACCAGATCTTCTTCTTCACCTATGGAGTCTGTCTGTTGAAGGGAGAGGATAAACTGACCTTCCGTGCATTGTTCGGCAGTAAGATCGTATGGTTTTCCATGGTATCGATACTCCTCTATCTCCTTCCGATACGTTTCCCGGCTGCAGTGACAGAGGCATTCAGCTCCGTAGGGGCAATGATGATGCCCTTGTCCATGCTGATTATAGGAGCCCAGATTGGAAGAATGGAGGTCAGATATATTTTGGGAGACCGGTATGCGGTTCTGGTCGATGTCCTGAGAATGCTGGTATTTCCAATGCTTATGTTTATGATACTGAAAGCCGCAAACGTAGAGCATGATACGGCAGTGACGGCTTTTGTGCTCTCTGCACTTCCGTCCGGCTCCTTAAATGTGGTCATGGCAGAAGAGTATCAAAGAGAGCCGGAGTTTGCCACCGTTGTAGTGGCGCAGAATATGATACTTATGATTTTGACGATTCCTGTGGTCATCCTTATGACCGGATACCTGTAACGAAGACAGCCTCGCAGAGGCGGTTTTGCGAATGGGATTCTGAATCGTTACGGGTATCTGTTATAAAACAGTGATACGGAATAGTTATTTCAATGAGGAGGATACAAGGATTATGAAAGAACTGGCAAGATCAATTACCTCACAGAAGGGTTCTTCCATCAGAAAAATGTTCAATATGGCACAGGGGATGGAGGATGTGATCAGTTTTGGATTGGGGGAACCGGGATTTTCGACACCGGAGCATATCGGGGCAGCCGCATGCGAAGCAATCAAAAGAGGCGAGACCCATTATACGGTCAATGCAGGTATCCCGGCACTTCGGAAAGCCCTCTCTGAAAAAATGGCAGAGAAAAAAGGGGTTACATATGATCCGGCACGCGAGATCATCGTGACCTCCGGAGGAGTGGAGGCATTATTCCTCACCTTTAAGGCACTTTTGAATCCGGGTGATGAGATTATCGTAGGAACACCTGCATTTCCCAATTATTTCGGACAGATTGCCCTCTGTGATGCGAAGCTTATCATGGTGCCCTTGAAAGAGGAGGATAATTTCTGCTACAACGTGGAAAATATCCGGAATGCAGTGACCGATAAGACTAAAGCGATTCTGATTAATTCCCCGTCCAACCCGATCGGAAGCGTGACAGGAGAACCGATTCTGCGCGAACTGGCGAAGCTTTGTGTGGAAAAAGATCTGTATCTGATGACGGATGAAGTTTATCAGGAATTTACCTATGGCGACACCCCCTATTTCTCCATCGCGACATGTCCGGGGATGAAAGAAAGGACGCTGATTATCGACAGCTTCTCCAAGACTTACGCGATGACAGGATGGAGATGCGGATTTGTCCTGGGACCGGAAAGCGTCATCAGTGAAATGGTAAAAATGCAGGAAAGCGTGGTATCCTGCGTCAATACACCGACCCAGTACGCAGCGATTGCCGCACTGGAAGGTCCGCAGGATGTGTTAAAAGAAATGTTGACCCAATACGATGCCAATCGAAAACTGGTACTGCAGGAGATCAACAGTATGGAAGGCTTAAGCCTTAAGATGGCCTCCGGCGCTTTCTATGCATTTGTGAATATCACAAAGACAGGAATGACTTCAGAGGAATTTGCAGTGGAGCTTCTAAAGAAGGCCCATGTAGTAGTCGTTCCGGGCTCAGGATTTGGAGAGGGCGGAGAAGGCTATGTGCGGATTTCTTATGTATCCTCCAGGGAAGATACAGAGGAGGGGCTGAAGCGTATGCGGAAGTTTATGGAAGAGCTGATGGAAAGCAAGGGAAAGGAAGACTGAGTCCATGAAAATATTTGTATACAGCTGCAGGGATGATGAGCGGGAACTGTTTGAAGAGTATGAGAAAGCCTGGAATCTGGAGCTGGGCTACTGCAAGGAACAGCCGACGATGGAAAATGCAGATCTGGCAGCCGGTTATCCATGTATTACGGTAGTCGGTACGAAGATTTCCGATGAGCTTCTGGAAAAATTTTCCGGACTTGGAGTGAAATGCATCGCTGCGAGGTGCATCGGAGTGGATCATATTAACCTGAAGCATGCAAAAGAACTGGGAATCCGGGTGTCCAATATCTCCTATTCTCCCAATTCTGTGGCAGACTATGCTATCATGCTGATGCTGATGTGCCTCCGCAAAGCAAAGTATATCATGGACCGTTACAAGGTGCATGACTATTCTCTGGCGTGGAACCGCGGAAGGGAACTGCGGGATATGACCGTAGGAATCGTGGGCGGAGGAAGGATCGGCCGGACCGTCATGAAGCAGATAGCAGGCTTTGGATGCAGAATACTGGTATACAGCCGACATGAACTGGAAGAAGTAAAACAGTATGCAGAATATGTGGATTATGAGACGCTGCTGCGGGAATCTGACATTATTTCCTTCCATGCACCGGGAACAAAAGAGACCCATCACATGCTGAACATGGATTCCATTGCACTTCTTAAGAAGGGGGTCATTATTATCAATACCTCCAGAGGCTCCAATGTGGATACGAAGGCACTGATTGCAGGACTTGAGGAGGGGATTATCAGCGCAGCCGGACTGGATGTGCTGGACCACGAACCCACCATCTATAACATTGACCATAAGGATGAACTTTTGACGGATCATGATGTGGCAGTGCTGGAAAGCTATCCGAATGTGGTGATAACGCCCCATACAGCTTTCTTTACAGACCATGCGGTACGTGATATGATAGAGCATGGTCTTCAGAATGCGATTGCATTTGGTGAAGGAAAGAGAATGCCCGGTGAAATAGACGTTTAGGGAAACACTGATTTAATCAGCATTTCCTTAGGTCCGGCATCAAAAAAAGGAGCAGAGGATGAAATTATCAGACAAGGTTACGGCAGAATTACTGGACATGATTACGGTTCAGAAAAAATACCATCCCGGAGATAAATTACCGAATGAAAAAGAGCTGGCACTGCAGATGAATGTAAGCCGTACTACGATACGGGAAGTGATTCAATATCTGGTCAGCCAGAACATTCTGGAAGTCAGACGGGGAAAAGGTACGTTTGTCAAAACGGAATCACAGATAAAGAAGGATTTTGGATTTGACAGTCTGAAGGTGATGCATCTGAAGATCCGGGATCTGTATGAAATGCGTCTCATGATGGAACCTCAGATGGCCTATTATGCTGCTTTACGTGCTACGGATGAGGAATTACAGGAGATTATCTGCCTTCAGAAGCATATTGAAGAGGTCAGCAGCCAGAAGGGGGAAGATTCGGAAGGAAACCGCCGGTTTCACAATGCCATAGCAAAGGCCACCCATAACG
>CAVCTH010000044.1:11134-13420 GCA_963604695.1 Clostridiales bacterium
CCCATAACGAATTTGGCATCAGACTGACGGAGATTACCAATGAAGCCCTGGTACAGGCTTTTGATGAAAGCAATCTGCGGCAGGTGATTTACAGTGATTTTATTCTGGACCATCAGATGATTGTCAAATATTTGCTGATGCGGGACGGAGACGGGGCAAGGCAGGCCATGTACCTGCATATGCGCCATACGATGAAGGACTACGGCCTGGAGAGCTCTGAATAGTTATTGATATTATAACCTTCACTCATGCATAGACTGAAAGAAAGAGAATCGTTACAGGAGTTTCTGCATGAACAGTCAGAAAGCGGGCAATGATCTGAACCTGGCGCTGGATGCCACCGAAGAGGAGCGGGAACGCTCCCTGAATCTGAACGTGGGATATGACAGGGAGGACAGAACGTGGGAACTGATTGTCAAATATTCCGGCAGCCTGGAGCGGATTGCTTCGGATGCCGTGCAGGTGACGGAATTATCCAATGAATATGCAATTTTAAAAGTACGGGAGCCGCTGGTGGAGACACTGGCGGCTCTTCCTGAAATTGAATATATAGAAAAACCGCACCGATTGTATTTTCAAAGGGAAAATGGAAAGAGGGTATCCTGTGTGAATCCGGTGCAGAGAGCGCCCTTATCGCTGACCGGAAGAG
Organism: Clostridiales bacterium; assembly: GCA_963604695.1. Taxonomy (GTDB): domain Bacteria; phylum Bacillota; class Clostridia; order Lachnospirales; family Lachnospiraceae; genus Hominiventricola. The sequence goes on from CAVCTH010000044.1 coordinate 11,784, forward strand.
GAGTGCTGGTGGCGGTGCTGGATTCCGGTGTGGATTATACTCTTTCGGAATTCCGGAATGCAGATGGAACGACCCGGATACGGGCATATTGGGATCAGACAGGGAGTGGAATGTCGCCGGGCGGATCGGCGCAGGCAGCAGGGAAGCCGCCGGAGGGATTTCATCAGGGAGTGGAATATACCCGGGAGCAGATAAATGAGGCATTGCAGTCTGGAAACAGACTTCCTGTCAGTGATGGCAGCGGACACGGAACCGGTGTGGCAGCCATCGCGGCAGGAAATGGAGGCGTTGCGCCGGACAGTGAACTTCTGGTGGTGAAGCTTGGCATTCCCGGAGAGACCGGATTTCCCAGAACCACGGAACTCATGGAAGGACTGGATTATGTGTTTCGCAAGGCGCTGGAGTACCGGATGCCGGTGGCCGTGAATATCAGCTTTGGAAATACGTATGGATCGCACCGGGGAACCAGCCTTCTGGAGACGTATCTTGATGATATGAGCAGCCGCTGGAAAAATGTGATCTGCATAGGAAGTGGAAACGAAGGAAACAGAGCCGGACATACGGCGGGAAATTTAACCGGAGTGCGGGAGCAGTTGGTAGAACTGACGGTGGCTTCCTATGAACCGGCATTGAGCGTACAAATATGGAAAAATTATGTGGATCGATTTCGGATCTATCTGACAGCACCAGATGGAACGACAGTCGGTCCTTTTTATGAACAGCCGCCCGCCCAGCGGTATCTGGCAGGCAGAACAGAACTTCTGGTTTATTACGGAGAACCGGGTCCTTACAGTGTGGATCAGGAGATTTTTATAGAAATGATCCCGCTTAGTGGATATGTAGATGAGGGAGTGTGGACGATCCGTCTGGTTTCGGAAGAAATTGTGGATGGAACCTGGCAGATGTGGCTGCCGGGCAGTGCAGCACTGGGAACCGAGACCCGGTTCCTACGTCCAGTGGAAGAGACGACGCTTACCATTCCATCCACGGCATCCAAAGTGGTGACGGTGGGAGCTTATGATGCCCTGACTAATACTTATGCAGATTTCTCCGGCCGGGGCGGCAGAAATGGAATCCGGAAGCCGGACCTTGTCGCACCCGGAGTGGAGATTCTGACCGCTGTACCCGGTGGCGGATATGCCCGCCGGACCGGTACCTCTTTTGCCGTTCCCTTTGTCACCGGTGCAGCTGTCCTGCTGATGCAATACGGAATTGTTGACGGAAATGATCCATATCTTTATGGGGAAAAAGTAAAAGCCTGTCTCCGCCGCGGCGCAGCACCCCTGCCGGGGATCAGAGAGTATCCCGATGAACGGGTGGGGTATGGAAGTTTGTGCTTGAAAAGTAGTTTTCCAAGTGTTTGAGATCAGATAAAATACATTGCATGAAGAAGAAAAATATACTATAATAAATACACAATGTGTAAATTGGAGCGGAGAAGACATGGAAATAAAAGATAAAATGAAAGAGCTGCGGGAAAGTACAGGAATGAATCGGAAAGAATTCTGCGAGTATTTCGGAATTCCTTATAGAACTGTAACCGAATGGGAAAGAGGAACAAGGAAAATGCCGGATTATGTTTTCAGATTATTAGCATACCGGATAAAAATCGTTGATTGTAAAATGAAGTTGCACAT
>CAVCTH010000045.1:0-13375 GCA_963604695.1 Clostridiales bacterium
CTCGATCAGAGCTCCGAGAATGAAGTATGAATTAGTCAGACTAACTATATGTTTAGATCATAACATACAGTTACTAAAAAAGCAACTATTTTTATATTACCATTCTTTCCTGCACAAAAAATGCCAGCAGATGTTACTCTACTGACGCTTCTTTAGTGAACCTGTATTTTTTCTAAATCTTTTCCACATTCTGCACTGTCAGAATGTTGTTTTCCACCTTAAACTTCACATCATATCCCGCAAAGGAGACCCCATAAATCCGTTCCGGATCCTGCACATAGGCAGGTCTGGGATCCTGGGCCAGCACACCGATCACGGTCTCCCGTTTTTCCTCCGGGTAAATCTGAAGCAGTTCTTCCGGGAAATGCACCTCCAGTTCATGGACTCTCGTTTCCTTTGTATATCCTTCGGAAGCTTCCGGGTGACAGTCCGACAAAGGAATATAGGGCTTAATATCATAGATAGGCGTTCCATCCATCAGATCCGCACCCTCTACAGTCAGCACAGGCCCCCTTTTTTCGTCCAGCTCTACTTTGGTCAGCCGCACACAGGAAAGACCAATATCATTAGGGCGAAATGGAGAGCGTGTGGCAAAAACACCCTTTCTTATCTTTCCACCTAATCTTGGCGGTTTAACCGTAGCCGACCAGTGTTCTTTTCTGGACTCGGAAAACTTCCACAACAACCAGATATGGGTAAATTCTTCGATTCCTTTTACAATCTCCGGATTCCGGTATTCCGGCTCAAATACAATCTGTCCAACCAGTCCCTTCACCAGGCCGCTCTGTCTGGGAATACCGAATTTGTCCGGAAAATCCGTGTGAATATGGGCTATGATCTTCATGCTGTCTGCTCCTTTAATTTTTTAAACCAGATCACTGCCAGCATGGTAAAGAAGCACGCACAGCCTCCCACCACATTAGAAACAGGTTCTGCAATAAAGACTCCGTTCAGTCCCAGAGCAGGAATGAGCGGAAGGAGCATGGTCAGCGGAACCACGATAACCACCTTTCGGAAAATGGAAAAGGTGATGGCATATCTGGCCTCTCCCAGTGCCTGGAAGGTGGACTGTCCTGCAAACTGCAGCGCCATAAAGCAAAATCCAAAGAAATAAAGATGCATGGACGGAACCGCTGCCGCCACGAGATCCGGCTCCGAGTTAAACATGCGGATAAATATTTCCGGAAATACCAGGGTCAGTACCCACACAATACAGGTATAGACGATGCAGACCACGGTCATAAAACGGATGCCCCGTTTCACTCTTGCTTTTAGTCCGGCTCCGTAGTTAAAACTGATAACCGGCTGTGCACCGCTGGTAATTCCGTGAACCACCATGGTCGCCACGTCCCTGATGGAGGTAAGCACCGTCATCACACCCACATACAGATCTCCGCCGTAGAGCTGCAGCTGGCGGTTGCAGACCACCTGTACCAGACTGTTGGTGAAGTTTACAATAAAATTGGCCATTCCCAACGTAACAATCTGCCGTACAATGTTCCAGTCCGGCATCTGCCAGCGGAGGGACAGCTGAAGCGAGGGCTTCTTCCCGGTCAGAAATAACAGCACCCAGATGGCGGAAGCCAGCTGGGAAAGTACCGTTGCCGCTGCTGCTCCCTGCACGCCCAGATGAAACACAAATATGAATAACGGATCCAGCACAATATTGATCACTGCACCCAGTCCTACCGTGACCATTCCTATGGTGCCGAATCCCTGCGCATTGACAAATGGATTCATGCCAAGACCAATCATCACAAACAGATTTCCCAGAAGATAAATCCTCAGATATGCACTGGCATAGGGATAAGTCACCTCACTGGCTCCCAGTGCATAGAGAAGAGGCTTTTCGATGAGAAATCCTACGACCGTCAGCAGGATTCCCGTAATCACCAGCATCCGGAACGCATCCTGCATGATCCGCCGGGCCTTCTTATAGTCCTTTTTTCCCCGCGCCATGGAACAAAGCGGGGCCCCGCCCATCCCGAAGAGACTTGCAAATGCCGTAATCATACTGATAACCGGAAAGGTGATTCCCACTCCGGTCAGTGCCAGGGAGCTGGCTCCCGGAATGTGCCCGATGTACATCCGGTCCACCAGATTGTATAAGAGATTCAGCACCTGTGCCACCGTCATGGGAACGGCCATGTTCACAATATTCCGTTCTACGCTTCCCGTACCAAAATCATTTTTCTGTTCCGTCACTTTTTTCGCCTTCTTTACGTTCAATATCCATACACATCATAGATTTCATCGGTATATTTTCCGGGTTCCCTATAGATAATCAGAGGCTTTTCCACCGTGATTCTTGATTTTCCGCCTTTGACAGCTTCCATGAGTACCATATTCGGTTCCCGGTCGATAAAGGGATAGGCAAGTCGCATCCTTTTTGGTTCCAGTCCGCAGGCACATAATTCCGTCATGATCTCCGCCAGCCGGAACGGCCGGTGTACCATATAGAATCTTCCTCCCGGCATCAGAAGCCCTGCTGCCTGGCTCACCACATCATGAAGGGTACATAAGACCTCATGCCGGGCAATGGCCTTTGGCTGATCCGGATTCTGCAAACCGTGATGTTCCGTCATATAAGGAGGATTACTGGTCACCACGTGGCAGGATGCCGCTCCGAAAATCTGTACAGCCGCCTTAATGTCTCCATCCACAATATGCACCCGCTCCTGCAGATCATTGAGCAGGACGCTTCTTCTCGCCATATCCGTGCTCTCCGGCTGGATCTCCAGCCCTGTAAAAGACGCGCCCTTTGTTCTTGCTTCCAGCAGAATGGGAATAATGCCCGTTCCGGTTCCCAGATCTACCACCCGTTCTCCCGGCTTTACCTTTGCAAATCCAGAGAGCAGCACCGCATCCATTCCAAAACAAAAACGGCCCGGATCCTGAATGATCCGATAACCGTTTCTTTGGAGATCATCCAGACGCTCTCCTGGTTTTAATTCGATATTCATACCTGTTCCTCTTCCTCAAGAAGTGCCTGATAAATCTCTCTTTTTCCAACTCCCCGGTCCTTTGCCACCTGTTTCATGGCATCTTTCCGGTTCATGCCCTGATCTTCATAGACTTTCATATGATCCTTCAGGGACATTTCCTTCCATGCATCCTGGGCTTCCTGCTCCATCCGCTGTCTGGAACATCCTTCCAGCACCAGCACATATTCCCCTCTCGGCTCATTCTGCTCATAATAGGGAACTGCTTCCTGAAGCGTCGTCTCAAAGCCTGTCTCATGCTTCTTGGTCAGTTCCTTGCAGACCGTAAGTTTTCGGTCTCCCAGCTCATTAAGCAGCTCCTGGAGGGTCTTTACCAGACGGTGGGGCGCTTCATAAATAATACTGGTACGGGTCTCTGTTTTCAGTTCTTCCAGAACCGCTCTCCGCTCCTTCTTATCCGTAGGAAGAAATGCCTCAAAGCAGAATCTTCGGGTAGGACGTCCGGAAATAACCAGTGCCGTCACACAGGCACAGGCTCCCGGTACTGCCGTCACGGGAACTCCCGCATCCCGGCACATCCGCACCAGTTCTTCTCCCGGATCGGAGATGCCCGGCATCCCCGCATCGGTAATGAGGGCAATATTTTCCCCGTTCAGAAGACGGCTTACCAGATAATGTCCTTTATCAATTTTATTAAATTCATGATAACTGGTCATGGGCGTGTGAATGTCAAAATGATTCAGAAGCTTTACACTGTTCCGTGTATCCTCCGCCGCAATGACATCCACTTCCTTCAGAATCCGCACTGCCCGGAAGGTCATATCTTCCAGATTTCCAATGGGCGTGGCGCACAGATACAGTGTCCCTTTACTGTTTGTCATGGGGTTTTGCTTTTCCTTCCTTGCGATCCAGCGCTTCCAGTTCCTTCAGAGCCTTGTCATTCTTTTCCTCGACTCCTTTGTTCTTTCCGCCCTTTTCTTTTCTGCGGCGCGGTTTGAACCGAAGTTCCTCCACCGGATATTCCCGGATCTCTTTCTCTTCATTTGGCAGGGTGACAATGACTTTTACCAGCTGGCGCAGCACGTTGACAGAACTTACTTCGCCCTTGCTTCCATCCTGAGCCGTTACATAATCACCGATACCCGGAAGACGGCTGTTCAGATCCTCATAAGTCTCCTGCTCATGCTTCAGACAGCACATAAGACGTCCACACACACCGGAAATCTTGGCCGGGTTCAGAGACAGGTTCTGTTCTTTTGCCATCTTAATGGAAACCGGCAGGAACTCAGACTGATGGGTATGGCAGCAAAGCGGTCTTCCGCAGATGCCGATTCCTCCTAAAATCTTGGTCTCGTCACGGACACCAATCTGACGCAGCTCGATTCTGGTACGGAAAACGGCTGCCAGATCCTTTACCAGCTCACGGAAATCAATACGTCCGTCTGCAGTAAAATAAAACAGTACTTTATTATTATCAAAGGTATATTCCACATCAATGAGCTTCATTTCCAGCTTGTGTTTGCGGATCTTTTCCAGGCAGATTTTGAAGGCTTCTTTTTCCTTCTCCTTATTCTCCTCCGCCTGTCTGGTATCCTGCTCCGTAGCCATTCTTAAAACCGGCTTTAAGGGCTGTACCACCTTGCTGTCGTCCACTTCTTTATTTCCAATGACTACATAACCGTATTCCAGCCCTCTGGCCGTCTCCACGATCACGTAATCCCCCGTCTTCACCTTCAGTTTTCCCGGGGAAAAATAATAAATCTTTCCTGCATGCCGAAAACGCACGCCGATTACTTTTACCATATCAGTTCTCCTTCATGGTCAGAAGCAGAAGCTCCATCACCATATCAAAATTCACATTGGCATTGAGACGGATCTTCGCCTTCTCCAGTGCCTTCAGAATGCATTCCAGCCCTTCATAAGAGCTTCCCTTCGCCTTTTCACGGATTGCATTCATCTCTTCCGTGAAAATCAGATTATTCGCGTCCTGGGTTGCCTTGAACATCAGGACATCCCGGTACCATACCATCAGAAGATCGAGATAATCGTTGATCTCCATCTTATAGGTACCAATCTTTTTCAGATCTTCAATCAGATCACTTACATCCATCTCGGAAATATATTTTACCAGATGAATGGCATGTTCCAGCATTTCCGTAAAATTATCGGACAGAGCCAGTCTTCTTGCTTTTCCCACATTTCCCTGGGCAAATGCCGTGCAGACATCCGCCTGATAATCCGGAATCTGCAGATCCTCCATCAGATATTTTTTAATCTTGTCCGATGCCACCGGTTTTAAATCCAGTACCACACATCTGGACAGAATGGTCGGAAGCAGCATACCTGTATTGGTAGTCAGCAGTAAAATCACTGCATAGGCAGGCGGCTCCTCTATGGTCTTCAGAAGCGCATTCTGCGCCTGGGGCGATAACTTCTCCGCTTCATCCACAATATAGATCTTATAGGGGCTGCTATACGGCTTAATCTGGATATCTCCATTGAGCTGCCCTCTGATATCTTCCACACTGATGGTATTCGGCTTCTCATGGGTCACCCGGATGATATCCGGCTGGTTCATGCTGACTGCCTGACGACAGGACTGGCACTGCATACAGGGTTCCGTTCCCTTTTTTTCACACTGAAGCGTCTGCGCGAAAATGCCCGCCAGCAGCTTCTTTCCGGATCCCTTTTCTCCGTTGATAATATATGCATGCGATACTTTATTCAGTTCGATCGCTTTCTTCATGTGAGCAATTGTCTGCTCGTGTCCCAACACATCTGCAAATCCAGCCATCGTCTCACCCCTCTTACTTAATTTCCATTGCGCTCATTATAGCATATGCCGACTGTTTTTTGAATGAAAAGTTTTATGTCGGAAAGGCATTGTTCCAGATCCTGATTTTCAAATTTCTCCGTAATTCCGGCGTTTCTTAACCGTTCCTCTGAAAAATCTTCCGTATCTGCCAGAAATCTTCTGCAAAGTTCCGTATATTTGGGTTCTGCCTGCTGCCGCTCGCGCGCCAGGGCACGGCTTAAGCGTTCTCCATCCTCCACTTCCACATAGACCGGAAGCATATGCTCCTCCCCGAAATATGCTTTCATGGCATTCCAGGAATCCAGGGTACCAATGACCGCATAAGACTCTTTTTTAAGATCCATGGAGTCTTCCCGGACGGTAAAATATTTCCACACGCCGTAAATCGTATCATAGGCCCGCAGTTCCACGATCCGACCTTCTGTTTCCAGCTGCTGCAGCCTTTCCTCATCCACAAAATGATACTCGATTCCTTCCTGCTCTCCCTCCCGGATGGGGCGGGTCGTATAGGGAATCAGCTTTTTCAAATGAAGCTCCGGATCCTCCAGAAGTCTTTTATAAATTGTATCTTTGCCTGTAGAGCTCTTTCCCATAAGGCATATGATTTTTCCCATAACACTCTATTCCTTCAATAACTCTATTTTTCCCTCTTGCACACCGTAAACGGTCAGTCCTTCTTCCAGATAGACCATCAGCCGCTCCAGTACCTGCCGGTTGATCCGCTCTCCCGGAACCAGTAACGGAATGCCCGGCGGATAGGGCATGACAAAACCGCCGCTTACCGCGCCTTCTGTTTCTTCCACCGCACAAACTCTCGTCTCTTTTTGAAATGCTTCTTCGATGGTAAAGATCTGTTCCGTGCGGATGACCGTGTCTTTTTCCCGCTCTTCTAATTCCTGTTCCGGCCGTGTTTCCAGCATCCGGTCCAGTTCTTTCAGTGCCTCTGCAAATCTTAAAAGTTCTTCTACCCGGTCCGCTACGGTAGTAATGGCACAGGCATAGGTGCTGCAGGCCATCTCCATTTCAATGTGATGCTCTTTTCGCAGAAGATCAGACAGTTCCTGTCCTGACACGCCTCTTCCTGCTGCCGATAACAGAATTTTCGACCGGTCCATTCCCGGCACTTCCAGAAGCTTTATTGCTTTCAGATTCCGGATTCTGTCCCGGAACCCTTCCAGCCGCTTTTCAAAGGCGTCAAATTCCTCCTGATGGACAGCTGTCCATTCCATGCACTGGTCAATTCCCGCCATGAGCACATAGGAAGGACTGCTGGTCTGATACACTGACAGAAAATACCGGATCTTCTGCCGGTCCGCCAGATTTCCATTCAGATGAATCAGCGCGGTCTGGGTCAGGCTTGGCAGCGTTTTGTGCACACTGTGAATGACCACATCCGCCCCGCTCTTTATGGAATCCTCCGGAAAATACGTTGAAAACGGAAAATGCGCCCCATGAGCTTCATCCACAATAAGTGGGAGATGTTTCCGATGTACCACTTCCGCAATGGCTCGTACATCCGATACCACCCCATCATAGGTGGGCGACGTAAGGAATACCGCCTGTACTTCCGAATGCTGTTCCAGTTCTTTTTCCACATCTTCTGCAAAAATGGGGCCGTTTATCCCCATTCGGTCCGCCGGTTGTGGATAAATATAGTGGGTATGTAATGCTCCGAGAAGCGCTGCATGATAAACCGATTTATGGCAGTTTCTTGCCATGAGAAGGGTTCCCCCATGAGGCACGCATCCTGCAATAGCTGACAGAATCCCGCCGGTACTTCCGTTAATGAGGAAATGAGTTTCCTCCGAACCATAGAGCCTGGCCGCCCTCTGTTCGGCCTCCCGCAGCACACCTTCTGCATGATGGAGATCATCAAAACCATCAATCTCCGTAATATCAATAAAAAACGGATTTCCAAGATCCCCCATGCGCCGTTTATGGCCCGGCATGTGCATGGGAAGATAATCGGAATCCGCATAAGTTGTTAATTTCTCTGCTAATTTACTCATGTCTATAAAGAAAATACGATGATGCCAATGACCGTGACGATAATAGAGAGAATTCCTCTTTTGGTCGGGCGCTCTCCCAGCAGAAAGACTGCCAGAATGGTCACCCAGATAATTCCCGTGGATTCAATCATGGGCGTTACTTTCAGCTCCACGCCCCGGTAGGCAAATACGTTCAGAATCGTTGTTCCGAAGAGCAGTCCGTATCCCAGAATGACTCTCCAGTTCAGAAATTTAAAAATAAAGTTTTTATGTTCCATCTCTGCCGACTGTTTCAGCAGAATCTGTGACAGTGATGCCACAAAGACCGCCAGAAATGCCAGCACATAACTAATGTTCATCCATCCCATGCAGACTGATCCCCACAATAATAATGATACTTCCAATAATGTTGTAGACAGTGATCTGCTCTTTAAATAAAAGAACCGACCAGAAAAGAATTAAAATATAGAGAATTCCTTTTCTCAGATACGCGGTGGTCAGCGGTATCATTTCCAGAAGGAACTGCCACATAATCGCATAGACTCCGAGACACCCGATAGCCAGCGCATAGAAAATAATAAATTCTCTGGACAGGGTCTCATACATGCCCGCATATTTGATAAATACAGAACTCAGACTCTGGATCACCAGCGATAAGGCCAGCAGCACCAGAATCTTTCCCCTGTTTCCCGTTTTCTGTTCCGTCATGAAAGACCTCCCTGATTCAAATCCTTCACCGTAATATAATAACCGATTCTCGTAGAACTGTCAGATACATGGCCTGCATGACTCATATCCAGCTCACTGATCCGGTAGATTTCTTCCGGATGTGCTGCCTCATAAGCCCGCATCTTCTCCACATCTTCCTCGGTAAACAGGAAATGGATCCGCGCCTCCTTGGGCTCTGTCTTTCTGACAATCTGCGGTTCTTTTCCACATGCCACATCAATGACCATTTCCATAAAATCATATCCGGTAGACAGCGGCACCAGATCAGAACCGATACAGTCACCGCCCATGCGGGAACCGATCTCAATAATCCGGACTTCTCCCTCCGGCGTTACTTTGAACTCTCCATGGGAAGCGCCGTCCGTAATCTGCAGTGCATCCAGAGCTGCATACATGGTCTTATGCACTTTCTCCAGCATCTCTTCAGAAAGATCGCTGGGTTCGCAGTGTCCCGTCTCAATAAAATGCGGTGCACCGGTGGTATATTTCTTGGTGACTGCCAGATTGGTATGTTTTCCCCGATAGGAAATGGTCTCATAGCTGTACTCATTTCCCTCGATATATTCTTCCACAATGGCTTTTTTCTCAAAAGACTGCTCCACGGCATCCTGAATGGCCGCTTCCAGATCCTTGAAATCCGTAATCTTGGTAATGGCACGGCTTCCGGAACGGTCCGTCGGTTTTACAATAACCGGAAGCTTCATGTTATAAAGTTCATCCTGTACCTGATCTACTTTATAAAAAGCCGGTGTCGGAATGCCTGCTTTCAAAAATGCGGAACGCATAGCGTACTTATTGGTGGAAATCTCGATACATTCCGGTGTATTTCCCGGAAGTCCCAGTCCTGCTGCCACTTTGCTGACTGTAATATTTGCCAGGTCGGATGCAATGGTTGCCACGGCATCCGGCTTGATCTCTTTACATTTTTTCAGAATCTCATCAATCTCCACAATACTGACCGGATAGAAATAATCCGCCGTGCGCTCCCCGATGGAACCGTCCTGCCATGCAAAGACATGGGTCTCAAATCCCATTTCCTTTGCTTTCAAGATCAGCTGGTTCTGAAAATCATTGGCTCCGATGATAACGATTTTTTTCATAATCTTCCTCTCAGTTTCCCTTAACGCTCGTAAAATTCCACAATTTTAGAAGCAATATAGCGAACCTGCTCCTCTTTCAGTCCGTAGAACATGGGCAGTCTGGTCAGACGCTCGCTCTCTTTGGTCGTGTAAACATCTTCTCCGTGGAAACGGCCGAATTTCTGTCCTGCCGGTGCTCCATGAAGCGGAATGTAATGGAAGACTGCCTGAATCTCATTCTCCTTCAGGTAGCTGATCAATGCCGTACGCTCTTCCAGGTCTTTTGCCTTCATGTAGAACATATGCGCGTTATGGGTGCAGTGTTCCGGCACATAAGGAAGTTCAATCTTACCAGCGTCTGCCAACGGTTTCAGAAGTTCATAATAAAGGTTCCAGCTTCTCATACGGTCATCAAAAATCTCATCTGCCGCATCCAGCTGCGCCATCAGATAAGCTGCATTCATATCGCCCGGCAGATAGGAAGATCCTGCATCCACCCATGTATATTTATCAATCTGTCCGCGGAAGAATTTGGCACGGTTGGTACCTTTCTCACGGATAATCTCCGCACGCTCCACATTGGCCGGATCCTTGATGAGAAGGGCACCGCCCTCACCCATACTGTAGTTCTTGGTCTCATGGAAAGAGAAGCATCCATAATCACCGATGGTTCCCAGTGCTTTTCCCTTATAGGTACTCATAATTCCCTGTGCAGCGTCCTCAATGACCATGAGATGATATTTTTCTGCCAGTTCCATAATCTTATCCATCTCACAGGAAACACCTGCATAATGAACCGGAACGATGGCTCTTGTCTTCTCTGTAATGGCTGCCTCAATCTTATTTTCATCAATATTCATGGTATCCGGACGGATATCTACAAATACCGGAACAGCTCCTCTTAATACAAATGCATCTGCCGTTGATACGAACGTGTAGGACGGCATAATGACCTCATCGCCCTCTTTGATATCAGCCAGCAGCGCTGCCATCTCTGTTGCATGGGTACAGGAAGTGGTCAGAAGAGCTTTCGCCGTTCCGGTCTTCTTCTCCAACCACTCATTGCAGCGTTTGGTAAACGGGCCGTCGCCGCAAATCTTATGATTCTTTGCCACAGCCTCCTCAATATATTTCATTTCTGTGCCTATATAAGGCGGTACATTAAAATCGATCATTTCTTTTCCTTTCCCTTAGCGGTTTGTCAGCACAATTCCGCGACTCATGGTTTCCACAACATATCCCTTATCTAAAAATGACTGAGCAAACTCGGTATCAAGAATGCTTTCATCATATTCATAACAGTAAATCACCGTCGGAAGTTTTTCCGGATGCAGCTCATAATAAAGCGGAATCAACGGATCCGTTTCCTGGGTCATCCAGGTAGAATAGGCCGCACACTCTGCATCGGTATTCAAATACATCCAGGGTGCAATTCCGATGACAAACAGCTTATCTTCTTTGGTCAGCTGCAGGTCATCCATGTCATCCAGCACATCCTGGTACAGAGCTTCATTTTCCATTGAAGTATGAATGCCTTTCAACGGTCCTTCTTCCAGCACCGCCGTCAAATACGGCATATGCTCGTCTCCCCATACATAAACCATACGGAGATAAAGACAGGACGTAAACTGCAGTGCCAGCAGCACACAGAACAGACCTCTGACTGCATTTTTACACAATACATGATCCTGTTCCCGGATCGCCTTCCAGATCAGTAAAATCGAGGCAGCCGATGGAATCATGTAAGATGCCGATACCGTCAGAATTCCGGTATCCGTTGCAAAATGCGCAGGAATCGTATAGAAAAGTCCCGGTAAATACCAGCACCAGAACAACTGGCGATCTTTCTTCTCCGTAGTCACATAGGCAACCAGCCCGAGAAAGCTAAGAGGAATCATAATATAGTTGATTCCAACCACATCCACAATGGAACTGTAACCAAAGAATCCATACAGCACCACATAAGGAACTGCCACAACGATCTCCGCGGTCAGATACAGCCAGCGCGGAATCCGTTTCTCCCGATCCAATATCCAGGCAGCCAGAAGAACTGCTGTTACATAGACCTGGCCTTTATAATACCGGTGAATCCGGATAAAGTACTTCGCAAATTTTTCCAGAAACGGTTTCTTTCGCTCCGTATCCATAACGATGTAGGAAAAGCTCTCCATAATCTCGGAAAGGCCGGCTCTGGAAAATACAAAAATCACAAATAAAATAAAAATACAGAACGCGCCCACGCCCATGAAGAAAAAGCTGCGGATGTCAAGAAGACCTAATTCTTTCTGATGCTCCCCGTTCTTTCTCTCCCGGAACCAGGCAATCACGCAGGCTGCTCCATACAGAATAAACAGCGTAACCGCATAAGGATTGGCAAGAACTGCACCGGCCGTAAAAATACCGCACAAAAATGCATTTCCCACCGTCCACTTTTCTGCCGATGCAAAAGTAACCAGTGTCAGCAGCACAAATCCAAAGGCCAGCGTATTGTAAGAAAGACTGTTGATGTTATACGGCGTTGACAAAAAATAAAACAATGCCGGTAAAATCCGAATCCATCCGAAACGCTTCAGCCGGACATAACAGTAGGTTGCTGCCGCTCCATGTACCAGAAGATACCCGATACGGAAAATGAGGACAATTCCTGTATTGGACGGATGAAATAACCGGACCAGACTGTAAAATGGATAGGTCAGCAGTGCGAACAGCTGCACATTATTCCATTCATCCACCAGCATCGCATCGCCCTGAATAAAGCGATAGACGGTGCTGATATAAAAAATTTCATCATTTTTATTAAATCCAAAAAACTGTCTCCACGCAAACATGGCAAACAGAACGATCATCACGGCTGCAAACATCCATGTTTCCCGCCGGATCGGTTTTCTGGTGTTTCTCATAACCTCTTCCTTACTTCGCGATCTTTAATGCCTGTGCAATCATTTCCACGCATCCGTCAATTCCCAGAATGCCGCTGTTCAGGCTTAAATCATAGTTGGACGCCATGCCCCACTCCTGATCGGTATAATATTTGTAATGATTGGAACGCGCCTTATCTTTTTTCTTCAATACCGCAGGTGCATTTTCCTTATCCACACCAAAGTGTGTCACTGCACGCTCCAGCTTGCTTTCCATATCTGCATAAATAAAGACATTTAATACATCCTTGCGTTCCCGCAGAATATAATCCGCACAGCGGCCCACGATCACGCAGGAACCTTTTTCTGCCAGATCTTTGATAATCCGGTTCTGAATGAAATAAATCTCGTCCTGCAGGGACATACCGTTTCCGGATAAAATATTATTTGCATAAGAAAGGTTGCTTGCAATGTTGAACAACAGACTGCCTGTCATTCTCTCACCTTTTTCCGCCACAAAATCCTGTGCAAATCCACTCTCTTTTGCTACCATATCGATTAATTTTTCATCGTAGCAGGGAATTCCCAGTTTTTCTGAAAGCTTCTGACCTACATAACGTCCACCGCTTCCGTACTGTCTGCTAATTGTAATAATCTTTTTTTCCATGATAGAGATCCCTCCTCCGTTGCCATTTCCTTTTATTTTACCCTATTTCTGCGCATTTGTCACCCGCAGGGCCTATTTTATAGAAAATTTATACATAACAAAAAAATCCTCTTTGTTCAACGACAAAGAGGATTTAAATTCATGAGACATCGGGGATTCGAACCCCGGACAACTTGATTAAAAGTCAAGTGCTCTACCAACTGAGCTAATATCCCATACCTTTGTGTATAAAGCTTACACACAAAATGCCCAGAGCCGGAATCGAACCAGCGACACGAGGATTTTCAGTCCTCTGCT
>CAVCTH010000046.1:0-2027 GCA_963604695.1 Clostridiales bacterium
GCCTATGTGCGTTTTGCATCTGTTTACAGAGAATTTAAGGATGTGAACACATTTATGGACGAATTAAAGAAGATTTTGGAATAGAACATGAAAAAAATTCTTATAAAACAGTTGAAATGATCGTAGAAGTATTATAAAATGGGTTAAAGTGAGGGGATTGTGCTATTCCCTTTGTAACATAAGGAGGACGAACATAATGATTTCAGCAGGAGATTTTAGAAATGGTGTTACCCTTGAGATCGAGGGCAACGTTTATCAGATTTTGGAGTTCCAGCATGTAAAACCGGGTAAAGGCGCAGCATTCGTAAGAACCAAGCTTAAGAATATCATCAACGGCGGTGTAGTTGAGAAAACTTTCCGTCCGACTGAGAAATTCCCGGCAGCACGTATTGACCGTGTGGACATGCAGTATCTGTACAGCGATGGAGATCTGTATCACTTCATGAACGTAGAGACTTTCGACCAGATCGCACTGAACAGCGATGATGTTGGAGATTCTCTGAAGTTCGTAAAAGAGAACGAGATGGTTAAGATCTGTTCTCATAACGGAAACGTATTCGCAGTTGAGGCTCCGCTGTTTGTAGAGCTTGAGATTACCGATACCGAGCCGGGATTCAAGGGTGATACCGCTACAGGCGCTACCAAACCTGCAACCGTAGAGACCGGAGCAGTTGTAAACGTACCGCTGTTCGTAGAGCAGGGCAACAAGATTAAGATTGACACCAGAACCGGTGAATATCTGTCCCGTGTATAAGGAAAACTGAGAAAGAATTTTCTGAAAGACCTGGATGAGAATCCGGGTCTTTTGACAGGAGGAAAAGAAAGTGAAAGAATACGGCGTAAACGAGCTCCGGAGAATGTTCCTTGATTTCTTCGAGAGCAAAGGCCATCTGAAAATGAAGAGCTTTTCCCTCGTTCCGCATAACGACAAGAGCCTTCTTCTGATTAACTCTGGTATGGCACCTCTGAAACCTTACTTTACAGGTGCAGAGATTCCGCCGAGACGTCGGGTAACGACCTGCCAGAAATGTATCCGTACAGGTGATATTGAGAACGTAGGAAAGACTGCACGTCACGGTACCTTCTTCGAGATGCTTGGTAACTTCTCTTTTGGAGATTACTTCAAAGATGAAGCCATCCACTGGTCCTGGGAGTTCCTGACCGAGGTAGTCGGACTGGATCCGCAGAGACTGTATCCGTCTGTATATCTGGATGACGATGAAGCATTTGATATCTGGAATAAAGAGATCGGTATTCCGGCAGACCGGATTTTCAAATTCGGTAAAGAGGATAACTTCTGGGAGCATGGCGCAGGTCCGTGCGGTCCCTGTTCTGAGATTTATTACGACCGTGGAGAAAAATACGGCTGTGGCAAACCGGGATGTACCGTAGGATGTGACTGCGACCGTTATATGGAGATCTGGAACAACGTATTTACCCAGTTTGATAATGACGGACACAATAACTATACCGAGCTGGTACAGAAGAACATCGATACTGGTATGGGTTTGGAGCGTCTGGCAAGTGTTGTTCAGGACGTAGATTCCATTTTCGACGTAGATACCGTTCGTGCGCTGAGAGACAAGGTATGTGAGTTTGCTCACTGCCAGTATCATACCGATGATGCAAAGGACGTATCCATCCGTCTGATCACTGACCATATCCGTTCCGCTACCTTCATGATTTCCGATGGTATCATGCCGAGCAACGAGGGACGCGGCTATGTACTTCGCCGTCTGATCCGCCGTGCAGCACGTCATGGACGTCTTCTGGGAATCGAAGGAAAATTCCTTGCAAAACTGTCTGAGACCGTAATCGAAGGATCCAAGGACGGATATCCGGAACTGGAAGAGAAGAAAGAGTTCATCTTCAAGGTTCTGACTCAGGAAGAGGATAAATTCAACAAGACCATCGACCAGGGACTTTCCATCTTAGGACAGCTGGAAGAGGAAATGAAAGCAGCCGGAGAGAAGACCCTGTCCGGAGAGAATGCATTCAAGTTATACGATACTTACGGATTCCCGCTG
>CAVCTH010000046.1:2037-13209 GCA_963604695.1 Clostridiales bacterium
ATCTGACCAAAGAGATCCTGGAGGAAAAGGGATTCGCTATTGACGAGGACGGATTCAAGGCGTGCATGGAAGAGCAGCGTACCAAAGCCCGTTCCGCACGTGAAGTGACCAACTACATGGGAGCAGACGCAACCGTATACGATGAGATCGATGCATCTGTGACCAGTGAGTTTACCGGATATGACCGTCTGACTGACGAGTCCAAAGTAACCGTTCTGACCACTGACACCGAGATCGTGGAAGCACTGACCGACGGCCAGGTAGGAACCATCTTCGTTGAGAAGACTCCGTTCTACGCTACCATGGGTGGACAGGAAGGCGATAAAGGTATCATTACTCTTGGCGACGCGCAGTTCCAGGTAGAGGATACCATCAAACTGCTGGGCGGCAAGATCGGCCATGTGGGACGTATGACCAAGGGCATGATCAAGACCGGTGATGTGGTTACTCTGAAGGTAGACGCAGCAGGCCGTGCAGGTACCTGCAAGAACCACAGTGCAACCCATCTGCTTCAGAAAGCACTGAAGACCGTTCTGGGAAGCCATGTAGAGCAGAAAGGTTCTCTGGTAACTCCGGACAGACTTCGTTTTGACTTTGCACATTTCCAGCCTATGACGGCAGAGGAGATCGCAGAGGTAGAGAAACTGGTCAATGAGAAGATCCAGGAGGCTCTTCCGGTAACCACACAGATCATGGATATCGAGGAAGCAAAGAAGAGCGGTGCTATGGCGCTGTTCGATGAGAAATATTCCGAGAAGGTACGTGTCGTATCTATGGGAGACTTCTCCAAAGAGCTCTGTGGTGGTACTCATGTATCCAACACCGGTGTGATTACTGCGTTCAAGCTGGTATCAGAGTCCGGTATCGCAGCAGGAGTACGTCGTATTGAGGCACTGACTGGAGACGGCGTATTCAAATATTACAAAGAGCAGGAAGCAGAGCTTGCAAAAGCAGCAAAACTTCTGAAGACCGCTCCACAGTCCGTATGTGAGAAGATCGAGCATCTGTACAGCGAGATCAAATCCCTGCAGGCAGAGAATGAGGCTCTGAAGAGCAAAGCTGCCAAAGATGCACTTGGTGATGTCATGAATCAGGTACAGGAGATCAAAGGTGTTAAACTTCTGGCTGCAAAACTGGAAGGTGTGGACATGAACGGTCTTCGCGATCTTGGCGATCAGCTGAAAGAGAAGCTTGGCGAAGGCGTGGTTGTACTGGCATCTGTCAATGACGGTAAAGTAAACCTGATGGCAACCGCTACGGATGAGGCTCAGAAGAAGGGTGCTCATGCAGGTAACCTGATCAAAGCAATTGCCGCACTGGTAGGTGGCGGCGGCGGTGGACGTCCAGGTATGGCACAGGCAGGAGGAAAGAATCCGGCAGGTGTGGATGATGCCATCAAAGAGGCTGCAAAAGTAGTCGAGAGCCAGATTAAATAAAAAATGCAAAAAACAGAAAAAAACTGTTGACAAAACGGGATAAGGTGCATATAATTTTAGCAGTGCAATAAAATACCCAGACAGTTGTATTCTGCACAATACACAACTGGAGGGAGGTTAGGTGTGATACTATGTCAAATGTAATCGTTAAAGAAAACGAGACTTTGGATAGCGCATTGCGTCGTTTCAAAAGAAACTGTGCAAAGGCTGGAATCCAGCAGGAGATTCGTAAGAGAGAGCATTACGAGAAGCCGAGCGTAAAGCGTAAGAAAAAATCCGAAGCAGCTAGAAAGCGTAAATATAATTAAGGATTGTGCAGAAATGCCTTGACTGTTAAAGTCAAGGCATTTCTTAGTTAAAATGAAAGTACAGGAGCGAAGGAATGGGGGACTTTTTTACAGCGCTGATCAATAACAAAGTATTGGTCTGCGGAATCACAGGCTGGGCCATTGCCCAGGTGCTGAAGACAGTGATTTATGCACTGCTCCACAGAGAGATCCGCTGGGAGCGGATGGTTGGGGATGGAGGAATGCCAAGTGCCCATTCAGCAACTGTCAGTGCCATGGCTGCATCGGCAGGGCTTCTTTATGGATTTGGTAGTTTTGAATTTGCCATTGCCTGCATGATGGCGATTATTGTCATGCACGATGCCATGGGTGTCCGGATGGAGACCGGCAGACAGGGCAAGGTTTTAAATGAAATGATTGATTTCTTCCGTACGGAAGGATTCGTGGAAGCGTTTAAGAAAAACGATAAGATGTACGAATTCTGGGAAGCAAGTCTGAAAGAATTTGTAGGTCACACACCCATGCAGGTGGCAGCGGGCTGCATTCTCGGGATTGTGGTAGGCTGTATCATGGTTCTGTAATGGAAAAAGAAAATAAAGGCCGGAAGATCGCAAAGGTTTTCCGGCTTATTTTATGCATATTTTCCCGCTTTTCTGCTACACATAGAGTAAAAGAATTCTGAGGTGATAGTCTGAAAACGTGGAAACGGATTGTGGCCAGTATGATGATTCTACTTCTGGTTCTGCAGCCTGCAGTTGCATGGGCTGCGGAAGATCAGCAGCTGGAAGAGACGGAGATACCGGAGGAAAGCCGGACACAGGAAGACCGGGAATTAAATCAGGTGGCGGCGGAGGTATCGGCACCTCATGCGATCCTGATAGAAGTGTCCACCGGAACGGTGCTTATGGAGAAAGCGGCGGATGAAAAAGTGCATCCGGCCAGCGTGACCAAGATTATGACACTGCTCCTGATTCTGGAGGCAGTGAAGGAGGGCAGAATTTCTCTGTCGGATACGGTAACGGTATCGGAGCATGCGGCGTCCATGGGCGGTTCCCAGGTCTATCTGGAACCTTTTGAGCAGCAGACGGTGGAGACTTTGATCAAGTGCATTGCGGTAGCCAGCGCTAACGACGCCTGCGTGGCTATGGCGGAACATATCAGTGGCAGTGAGGGTGATTTTGTGAAACTTATGAATGCCAGGGCAGAGGAACTGGGCATGACCAACACCCATTTTGTCAACTGCTGCGGACTGGATGCGGATGAACATCTGACCACAGCCAGGGATGTGGCGCTCATGTCCCGGGAACTGCTGCGGAATCATCCGGAAATTCATGAATACTGTACCATCTGGATGGAAAATATCATTCATACCACAGCCAGAGGCAGCTTTGAGTTCGGACTGACCAATACTAACAAGTTGATCCGACAGTATCAGTATGCCACCGGATTGAAAACAGGATATACGAAGATTGCAGGATTCTGTGTTTCCGCCAGTGCGAAAAAAGAAAATATTGAACTGGTAGCGGTCATCATGGGAGGAGCGGACAGTAAGAGCCGGTTTCAGGATGCAGTGACGCTTCTGAACAGCGGATTTGCCTGCTGCAGTCTTTATACCGATGAGAACAGAATAGCTTTACCGGGAATTCCGGTAAAAAATGGCGTAGCGGAACAGGTGGGACTTCAGTATGCGGAAGAATTTTCCTATGTGGCAACGGACGGAAGCAATCTTTCCCAGGTGGAGCGGGCGCTGGAGCTGCCGGAAGAAGTGACGGCTCCGGTGGAAAAAGGAACGCAGATCGGAAGAATGGTGTACACGTTAAATGGACGGGAGATTGGCTCTACGGAACTCCTTGCTGCAGAAAATGTGGAGAAAGCAGCATACGGAGACTATATGGGAAAAGTGTTCCGCATGTTTTTATTGTAAAGGAATTGCGAAACTACCGGAATTTATGCTATGATAACCTTTATGGAAAAGAGAAGAAAACTGGAAACAGTGCGATATACCATAAAAAGTGAAAAACTGCCCCGGAAGATGCGGCCTCTGAAACTGGTCATGCTGGCAGATCTCCATGACCGGTTGTGGGGGGAGCATCAGCAGTTTCTGGCAGAGAAAATAGAAAAACTGCAGGGAGACCTGGTGCTGTGCGCAGGAGATATGCTGATTGCGGAAAAACACGCGGCCATGGATCATGCGGTGGAGCTTTTTGAAGAATTGAAGGAGCGGAAGATTCCTGTGATCTGTGGAAACGGGAATCACGAGTCGCGTATGCGGCAGCGTCCGGAAGTGTATGGAGATCAGTATGAGAGATACAGCCGCAGAATTCAGGAGTGCGGTGTGCGGATTCTGACGGATGAAGTCATGGATTTTTCATGGGAAGGCCAGAAGATCCGGATCTATGGATATGAACTGCCGCTTTCTTATTATAAGAAGTTTCGACAGCCGGCTTTTGACGGACAGGATCTTCGGGAGAAGTTCGGAACGCCGGACCCGGAAGCTTTTCATATCCTGCTGGCACATAATCCGGTTTATTTTGATACCTATGCAGCGTGGGGCGCGGATCTGACGCTTTCCGGCCATCTGCATGGAGGAATTATAAGAATTCCGGGAATTGGCGGCCTGATTACGCCCCAGGCACAGTTATTTCCGAAATATGACCGGGGACTGATTTCCAGAGAAAAGAAATATATGGTAGTCAGCGCGGGACTTGGAGAACATACGGTACCTATCCGCATTTTCAATCCGCCGCAGCTGATTTTGATTACCGTGGAAGGAAACGCATAGAAAGATGGCATTATCGGTAAAGATTGAGAGTTTTGAAGGCCCGCTGGACCTTCTGCTCCATCTCATTGATGTAAATAAATTTAATATTTTTGATATTCCCATTGTGGAGATTACGGCCCAGTATATGGAATATCTGAAAGCCATGGAGACGGAAGACCTGAATGTCATGAGTGAATTTCTTGTCATGGCAGCGACCCTTCTGGAGATCAAGGCGAAGATGCTGCTTCCGGCTGAGGTGGATGAGGAAGGCGAAGAGATTGACCCCAGAGAGGATCTGGTGCAGAAACTTCTGGAATATAAGATGTACAAATATATGTCCTATGAGCTGCGGGACCGCATGTCTGTATCTGGACATGCCCTCTACAAAGGGCCGACCATTCCGGAAGAGGTGGCAAAATATGAGCAGCCGGTGGATCTGGAAGAACTGGTGGGAGATCTGACGCTGACCAGACTCAATACTATTTTTCAGGGGCTTATGCGTCGTCAGACGGAGAAAATCGACCCCATCCGAAGCAAATTCGGAAGGATTGAGCAGGAAGAAGTCAGCCTGGATGAAAAGATGGCTTCCGTCCGGGAATATGCCAGTGAGCACAGTACCTTCCGTTTTTCTTCTCTTATGGAGGAGCAGAAGGGAAAGATCCAGATGATTGTCACGTTTCTTGCGATTCTGGAACTGATGAAGACGGGAGAACTTCTGGTAGTACAGGAGCATTTGTTTGATGATATGTTGATTACCTCACAGATCTGATGAGGCAGGAGGATATGGATTTGGAACTGGAAAAGATCGAAGCGGCCGTGGAGGCCGTATTATTTGCCATGGGGGATGCAGTGAGCGTGGACAAGATTGCATCTGCCATCGGTCATGATGTGGAGACCACAAGAAAACTGGTGCATCAGATGATGGACCGCTATAACAGTCGGGAAGGCGGACTGGAAATCATTGAACTGGAGGATTCTTTCCAGCTCTGTACCAGGAAGGAATATTATGATACGTTGATTAAGGTGGCAAAACAGCCGAAAAAATATGTATTGACGGATGTGCAGCTGGAGGTGCTGTCCATTGTGGCATATAAGCAGCCGGTGACCCGTCAGGAGGTGGAGAAGATCCGCGGCGTGAATTCTGACCATGCTCTGAACCGTCTGGTGGAATACGGACTGGTAGGAGAGGCCGGCCGTCTGGATGCGCCGGGAAGACCCATTCTGTTTGGAACGACGGAAGAGTTCCTGCGGAATTTTGGCGTGCGTTCCACCGAAGAACTGCCGTCCATTCAGCCGGATCTGGTAGAAGAAATGAAGAGCGAGGCAGAGGAAGAGGTACAGCTGAAGCTGAATCTTTAATTCCCGGCTGCCAGGGCAGTTCCGGCAAGCCACAGATTGACGGTCTGATGAAGCCGGAAGCGGAAATCAATGGCGGGAATTTGTTCCGCGCTTACAACAGGGAAGAGGTCGATGACGGAGCCGTTGACATAGTAGACCACAGTCCCGACTAACTGCCCGGCCTGTACCGGCGCTTCCAGAGAAGAAGGAAGCAATACGTCCATCGTAAAGGAGTCCTGATCTGACATGAGGAGCTCCTTTTTTTGCGTCTTTACAGAGAGAAAGGTCTGGTCAGACTGTCCGTTGGTGACGGGAATGGGATCCGGGAGGAGCAGCTCGGTTCCGACAGATTCCGGATGGAAAGCTTCCAGTCCATAGGTCATCAGCTTCCGGGTATCCGCCCATTTCCAGGTGCGGTTGCTGGGCCAGCCGCAGGCCAGTACCACGGCGATGAGCCGCCGTCCGTCCTGTTCCAGGGCGCCTACATAGCAGTAACCTGCCCCGTTGGTAAATCCGGTTTTTCCGGTCAGCGCTCCGTCCATCATATGGAGAAAGGCATTTTTGTTGTTGACGGTGAACTGCCGGGTGCCGGAAAGGTCAGAAAAGGACCAGGAAGGCTCCCTGGTAATGGCAAGAAAATCTTCCCGTTCCATACAGGCACGCATAATGCGGGCCAGGTCCTCGGCAGTGGTGGAATGGGCACCACCTTCATCCGAAGCGTCGAGTCCGTTGGGAGTCACAAAATGGGTGTGATAACAGCCCAGATCCCTGGCCTTCTGATTCATCATGGCTGCAAAGGATTCCACGCTTCCGCCTACATGCTCAGCGATGGCCACAGCGGAATCGTTATGGGACTCCAGCATCAGAGAGTAGCAGAGATCCTTTAAACGGTACTGTTCCCCTTCTCTTATATGAAGCTTTACCTCCGGCATGGAAGCAGCACGGGAAGAGACGGTGACCGTGCTTTCCAGGTCCGCATTTTCCAGCGTGATAAGGAGCGTCATGATTTTAGTTGTGCTGGCCATGGGCAGCTGCTCAGTTCCGTCCTTTTCAAAGAGAATCCGGCCGCTGTCCGCATCCATGAGCACGGCGGAGCGGGCATAGAGCTGGTCCGGCGCTTCCGCAGCGGAGCAGGGAAGTGAGCAGAAGAGGAAAAGGCAGAAAAAAAGGAGAAAAAGCCGTCGTAACATGTTCATAAACAGCCCTTAAAATTCGTTTTGGTGTAATGTATGAATTTAGCTGCTTGTCTTATACAACTTTCGGTAAAAATGTGAAAAACTTGTCAAATGTGGTTCGTATTTACAAAAATGTCTTGAAAAATCCCCGTCAAATTGTTACAATTATTCTCGGCAGAAATTGGTTTAACTATAAATATATCTGGAGGACGAAAAATGAGTAGTACAGCACAGAACTTGGCGAGCAGCAGAATTGCAGCGCTGCTTGACGAGAACAGTTTTGTTGAAATCGGCGCTGCAGTGACTGCACGGGCTACCGATTTTAACATGAACAACACAGACACCCCTTCTGACGGCGTTGTTACCGGCTACGGTGTCATCAATGGCAGTCTTGTGTATGTATACAGCCAGGATGCTTCCGTTCTGGGAGGTTCCATGGGTGAGATGCATGCAAAGAAGATCACCAGAATCTATGATATGGCTATGAAGATGGGCGCTCCGGTCATCGGTCTTGTAGACTGTGCAGGTTTAAGACTGCAGGAAGCATCTGATGCACTGAACGCTTTTGGAGAGCTTTATATGAAACAGGCTCTGGCATCCGGCGTAGTACCGCAGATTACAGCTGTATTTGGCAACTGCGGCGGCGGAATGGCAGTAGCATCTGCTATGTCTGATTTCACTTTCATGGAAGGCAAGAAAGCCAAATTATTTGTAAATGCTCCGAACGCACTTGCAGGCAACGACGGATCCAAATGTGATACCGCATGTGCAAAATTCCAGAGCGAGGAAGTTGGTATTGTAGACGTTGTAGCTGAAGAAGCAGAGCTGATTGCTCAGATTCGTGAGTTGGTATCCATGCTCCCGGCTAACAACGAGGATGACCTTTCCTACACTGACTGTGAGGATGATCTGAACAGAGTATGTGCAGATCTGGAGGCCTCCGCAGCAGATCCGGCAATCGCACTGCCGATGATCTCTGACGACGGAATCTTCTTCGAGACCAAAGCAGGGTACGGAAAAGATATGGTTACCGGATTCATCAAACTGAACGGAACTACCGTTGGAGCAGTTGCAAACCGTTCCACTCTGTATGATGAGGAAGGCAATGCAGTAGAGCAGTTCAACGCAGAGATCTCCGCAAGAGGATGTGAGAAAGCAGCTGCTTTCGTTAAATTCTGTGATGCATTCAATATTCCGGTTCTGACCCTGACCAATGCAACAGGCTTCAAGGCAACCAAATGCACCGAGAAGAAGGTTGCAAAGGCAGCAGCAGCCCTGACAGCTGCTTTCGCTGAGGCAGATGTACCGAAAGTAAACGTTGTTACCGGAAAAGCATTCGGAAGCGCTTACGTGCTCATGAACAGCAAAGGTCTTGGCGCAGACATCGTTTACGCATGGCCGAATGCTCAGATCGGTATGATGGACGCTAAGATGGCAGTCAAAGTAATGTATCCGGATGCAGACGCAAAAGAGCTTCGCGAGAAAGCAGCTGCATATGCAGAGCTTCAGAACAGCGTAGCATCTGCTGCTAAGAGAGGATATGTGGATACCGTAATCGATGCTCAGGATACCAGAAAATATGTCATCGGCGCATTTGAAATGCTGTTTACCAAGAGAGAAGACAGACCGGGCAAAAAACACGGAACCGTTTAAGCGAGGTGAAGGCAAATGAGACAGAATTATAGAAAGACTCTTGCAGCAATGGTTCTTGGCGTATCTGTTCTCGGACTGACTGCCTGTGGCAGTACAACAACAGATGAGATTACATACGATCAGTCCTATCTGCAGTCTGTAGCTGATTTCCTGGTAGCAAACTGGGACGGCATGACGGATGAGCAGATTGACACTTATGCAACCATGGATACAGAGGATGCACAGGATCTTCTGGATAGTTACAGCCTTCCCTTCACACCGGATGCATTTACTACCGCATTCTCCGGTTATGAGGGCAACGAGAAAGAGCTGGGTGCTTACGTATCCACCGATGGATATGAGGTAAGTGCGGATGACGATGAGATTACCCTGGTAACTCATCTGACTTATGAGAACCGTACCGCAGATCTTAGTATTGTATTTAATAAAAAGAGTGTTGCACAGACTGTGACACTGGATCCTCATTACAGCGTTGGGGAGATTCTTGAAAAGGCAATGATGAATACGATCCTTGGTATGGGTACGGTATTCATCGTACTGATTTTCATCAGTCTGGTTATCTACTGCTTCAACTTCATTCCGGAAATCCAGAAGAAGTTCAGCAAGAAGAAAGAGGACGAAAAAGCAGCAGCAGCTCCGGCAGCAGCTTTTGCAAAAGCAGCACAGCCTGCAGCTGTTGAAGAAGAGACAGTGGATGAGGGCGAGCTGGTAGCAGCAATCACCGCAGCAATCTGTGCATACACCGGAAGTTCTTCCGATGGATTCGTTGTACGTTCCATCAGACGTGCGGATTCTGCAAAATGGAAAAGAGCTTAAGTGGAATATAGGAGGAATTAAAAAATGAAGAATTATACCATTACCGTAAATGGCACTGTATATGAAGTAAGCGTAGAAGAGGGCGGCGCAGGAAGCGCTCCTGTACGTGCGGCAGCTCCGAAGGCAGCACCGAAAGCAGCTCCGGCAGCAGCACCGGCAGCACCGGCTGCAGCAGCTGGCTCCATTGAAGTAACTGCTTCCGTTCCGGGTAAAGTATTCAAGATTGAGGCAAATGCAGGTGCATCTGTAAAAGCCGGTGATCCGATCGTAATTCTGGAAGCTATGAAGATGGAGATCCCGGTAGTAGCTCCGGAAGATGGAACTGTTGCCGGTATCAATGTTGCAGTTGGCGATGCTGTAGAATCCGGTGACGTATTGGCTACCATGAACTAAGACAATAAATCATTGGAGGTTACAACATGAGCTACATTGCTGATACTTTAGGGAATCTCCTGCATCAGACAGCATTTTTCAACCTGACATGGGGCAATTATGTCATGATTCTGGTTGCGTGTGTGTTCCTTTATCTGGCCGTTGCCAAAGAATTTGAGCCGCTTCTGCTGGTTCCGATTTCTTTTGGTATGCTGCTGGTAAATATTTATCCTGACATTATGCTTTCCTTTGAGGATTCCGCCAACGGAGTCGGTGGTCTTCTCTATTATTTCTACAAACTGGATGAGTGGGCAATTCTTCCGTCCCTGATTTTCATGGGCGTAGGTGCCATGACCGACTTTGGTCCGCTGATCGCAAACCCGAAGAGTTTCCTTCTGGGTGCAGCAGCACAGTTTGGTATTTTTGCAGCTTATCTGGGAGCAATGCTTCTTGGCTTCTCTGATAAAGCAGCTGCAGCCATTTCCATTATCGGAGGTGCTGACGGCCCGACCTCCATCTTTCTGGCAGGTAAACTGCAGCAGACGGCGATCATGGGACCCATCGCAGTAGCGGCATATTCTTATATGTCCCTGGTGCCGGTTATCCAGCCGCCTATTATGAAGTTCCTGACCACTGAGGAAGAACGTAAGATCAAGATGGAGCAGCTTCGTCCGGTTTCCAAACTGGAGAAAATCCTGTTCCCGGTTATCGTTACGATTATTATTTCCCTGATTCTGCCTACCACAGCTCCACTGGTTGGTATGCTGATGCTGGGTAACCTGTTCCGCGAGAGCGGCGTTGTTCGTCAGCTGACTGACACCGCATCCAACGCTCTGATGTACATTGTTGTTATTCTGCTTGGTACTTCCGTAGGAGCTACTACCAGTGCAGAGGCATTCCTGAATGCTGATACACTGAAGAT
Organism: Clostridiales bacterium; assembly: GCA_963604695.1. Lineage (GTDB taxonomy): Bacteria > Bacillota > Clostridia > Lachnospirales > Lachnospiraceae > Hominiventricola. The sequence continues at coordinate 12,798 of CAVCTH010000046.1, forward strand.
CGTTGCTCTTGGTCTGATTGCATTCGCATTCGGTACCGCTGCAGGCGTTCTCTTCGGTAAGCTCATGTGCAAGCTGACCGGAGGAAAGGTAAACCCGCTGATCGGTTCTGCAGGTGTATCTGCAGTGCCGATGGCAGCACGTGTATCCCAGAAGGTTGGTGCTGAGGCAGACCCGACCAACTTCCTTCTGATGCATGCGATGGGACCGAACGTAGCAGGTGTTATCGGTACCGCAGTTGCTGCAGGTACCTTCATGGCTATCTTTGGAGTATTCTAAGCTGCTGACAGAAGTGAATATTATGTAGGAGGAATCATAAAATGACAGAAATCGCTAAAAAGCCGATTAAAATAACAGAGACGATTCTGCGTGATGCTCATCAGTCTCTGATCGCTACCCGTATGAGCACAGAGC
>CAVCTH010000047.1:0-13043 GCA_963604695.1 Clostridiales bacterium
AGAAGTTATTATGGGAGAGTCATGATGAGTAAATTAACACCGGAAGACGTAGTGCTTCGTTATTCAAAAAGAGGAATGAACATTCTGAAAAAATATCTGAAAGACGGCTACTGCAGAACCGCAGCGGAAAAACTGCTGCATGCCGAGAGAGGAACGGTTCTTCTGACTACCGGTTTCTATGTAGCCGGTTATGCGGAGACGGATGGTCCCCTTGGCACGGTTGCCGTGGCGGAGGCACTCAACCATCTGGGATTTCATTCGGTCATTGTCACAGACAAATACTGCAAAGGTTTTTTTGAACTGAAACAGCTGGATGTGGAATACGTGGACATTTCCGCAGAAGAGCAGGTCTATGAAGACATTCTGGAGAAATATAAACCTGTGTACATGATTTCCATTGAGCGCTGCGGTGAGAATGCAGAGCATGAATATGCTAATATGCGCGGAGTCAGCATTACCAGTGAGACGGCAGCCATTGACCATCTCTTTGAACTGGCACCGGAGAAACACATTCCGACCATTGGCGTAGGCGACGGCGGCAATGAGATCGGCATGGGAAATGTAAAAGACATCATTTCCGAGCAGCTGGAGCTGAAGCCCTGCGTGGTACCGGTGGATGATCTGATCATTGCGACCACATCCAACTGGGGCGCTTATGCACTGACTGCATGGCTTCAGAAATTGTCCGGCGAGGAAGTACTGTTCACCTTTGACGAGGCAGAACCCTATCTGGCAGCCACGCTGGAAATCGGCAGCGTAGATGGCGTCCTGAAGGAGAAGAAGATGGGCGTGGACGGATTTGATATGACGGTGGAAAAAGAAATTCTCGACTCTCTGGCGGAGGCCATTGCATGAGTGAAAAATATATTGTAACCATTACCCGGGAATTCGGAAGCATGGGACGGCCCATTGCAAGACGGCTGTCAGAACTTCTGGGTGTGGAATTCTATGACCGGGATATTGTGGAAGAAACGGCGCGGCAGATGGATCTGCCACTTTCCGTCATCAGTAAGAATGAGGAAAGCAAAGGCGGTATTTATGCCAGAATGAAATCTCCGCTTGGAAAATTTTCTTCGGAAAAGCAGGATGAAATTTTCCGGGTACAGTCGGAGATTATCAGAAAACTGGCGGCAAAAGAATCCTGCGTCATTGTAGGACGTTGTGCAGAATATGTCCTTAGTGATTTTAAGAATTGTTTCCATATTTATATTTACGCTCCTTTTGAAAAGCGGATCGAGAACTGTGTGACGCAGCTCGGTATGGAGGAAGATACAGCGATCAAAATGATCATGGAGGTGGACAAGGCAAGGCGGAAATATCATAAGAAATATACCAACTATTATCCGTCCGACCTGAATAACCGGAATCTGATGATCGACAGCAGCTTCTTCGGCGTGGAAGGAACGGCACAGATGGTAGCGGACATTGTGAGAAAGCATTTTGGAGTGTCCGGCACAACTACATAATTTATTTCGGGAAAAACGACGGTGTTTTCAAAAAAGAAAATACCGTCGTTTTTTTATATCAATAAGATGAGGAGGAACATTATGAGAAGAAAGACAGAATGGATGGCCCTGTTCATGGCAGCAGCAATGATGATGACCGGCTGCGGAGGAGGATCCGCCAGCACGGCATCCACAGACAGCACCGGGACTGCGGCTACGTCAGAAAATACGGACTCTGACGGAAAGAAAGTAGTCACCATGGCAAGAGACCTGGATTCCAACAATCTTGACCCGGTCATGACCGCAGATAACTGTGATATCTGGATTCTCAACATGATTGTGGAAGGTCTGGTAGGTACTTCCGATGACGGAAAAGAGATCATTCCGGCAGTGGCAGATACCTGGACTGTTTCCGACGATGGACTGGAATATGTATTCCACATCCGTGACGGCATCAAGTTCTCCAACGGTGAGGATGTAACCGTGGAAGACTGTATCTACAGCCTGACCCGTGCCAAAGACACCGACGGACCGTGGATTGGCATGCTGGATATGATCGCATCCATGGAAGATGCCGGTGACAACCAGTTGAAGATCACCCTGACCGAAGCTTCTCCTTCGTTCCTTTCCGTTCTGGCTATGTTCAGTTCCGGAATTATGCCGGAAGCTTACTGTGAAGAAGTCGGTGAGGAAGGTATTTCCGCAGAACCCATCGGAACCGGCCCCTATGTATTATCTGAATGGGACAAAGGCGAGAAGATGGTCTTCACGAAAAATGATTATTACTGGGAAGAGGGATGCCCGAAGGTGGACGAAATTGATATGACCGTCGTTGCAGATGACAATACCAGAATCATGCAGCTGGAGAGCGGCCAGATCGATATTGCAACCCAGATTCCTTACAGCAGAATTGATGAGCTGAAAGCCGTCAGCGGACTGAATGTATCCCTGTTTGATTCAACAGATGTAAAATTTGTCATTCTGAACTGCCAGAGTGAGAAGCTTTCTGATAAGAGAGTAAGACAGGCACTGGAGCTGGCAACGGATAAAGACGCTATCAACAAAGCCGTATACTTCGGCTATGGCGAACCGGCCAATACCTTCCTTTCCCCGTCTGCACCGCACTATGCAGAAGATCTTCCGACCACCAGTCTGGATGTGGAATCTGCAAAAGCGCTGATGGCAGAAGCCGGATATGCAGATGGCATGGATCTGACCGTGGAAGTAGGAAGCGGCGACAGTGCATTCCTGCAGGTGGCAACCATGCTGCAGACCGAATGGGCAGAGATTGGCGTTACGCTTGATATTCAGCAGATCGACCTTGCAACTGCAAGACAGAACTGGAAGGATGGCAACTATGATGTCTTCATCAGCTACATGACCAGTGATATGACCGATACTTCCGAGCTGGCAGGTCTGTGGTGTATCAAAGATCAGGCACACTGCTGGAGAAGCTACTGGGATGATGAAGATCAGGCACAGGCAGAGGAATACTGCAAGAAAGCAAATTCCGAGATGGATGACGCTGCAAGACTTGCAGATTACGGGGAAATGCAGAAAATTGTGGCAGACGCCGTTCCGGTGATTCCGCTGATCTATGCACCGTATACCTTTGTAGCAACCGATAAGATCACAGGAGCAGCACAGACTCCTCTTGGAATCTATAATTTCAAGAATCTTGATAAAGCAGAGTAAAGCTTTAAAAAGAAGAAAAGGCAGGGGGAGAGGAGTAAATTCTCTCCCCCATATCAATGAAAGAAATGACAGGAAGGAACAGCAGATAGTATGGAAGAGCTTACCTATATTATAAAGAGAATACTGCAGATGATTCCGGTTCTGCTGATTATCACGCTGATTATTTTCTTCGGCATGCGGCTGATCCCGGGTGATCCGGCACTGCTGCTGGTAGGAAACCGTGCCAGTGATGAAGTCATCGAGGCCATGCGGGCAAAGCTTGGTCTCTCGGAACCGCTTTATGTGCAGTATTTTCTGTTTTTGAAACAATGTCTTACCTTCAACTTTGGAAATTCACTGGCACTGAAAAGTCCGGTGGTAGATTTATTTAAGCAGAAAGCAGTGATCACAGTTTCCCTGACATTGATGACGGCGCTTTTTTCCATTCTGATCAGCTTTCCGCTGGGCTACCTGTCCGGAATCAAACATAACAGCAAGATCGGAAGCTTTATTGATTCCTGTTCCCTGACGTTTATCTCCGTGCCGGAATTCCTGATTGGACTTCTGCTTCTTCTGGTGTTCGGAATGAAGCTTGCATGGTTCCCGGTAGGCGGCTGGGGAAATACGGTGCCAGAGCATATCCGGTCTCTGATTCTTCCGGCATTTACCGGAGCACTTGGAACGTCCGCGCTGGTACTCCGGAACATTCGTGGAAATGTCATTGAGGTTCTGAAGATGGACTATGTGGATTTTGCATACAGCAAGGGCCTTTCACCCAGCCGCATCCGGAACAGCTATATTATCCGGAATGTGCTGGTCTCCACCGTTACGCTGCTGGCCATGAGAATGACCTATATGCTGGCAGGAAGTATTGTCATTGAGAGTGTCTTTGTTCTTCCGGGACTGGGACAGCTTCTTTTGAATGCCATTTTGTCCAGAGACTACACAGTCGTTCAGGGAACGGTATTTTTATTCAGCATTATTGTGCTGGTCATGAACCTGATCACGGATATTTCCTACTCTCTCTTGGACCCGAGAGTCAAACTGAATTAGAAAAGAGGTGCCGAAGATGAAAGCATTATTAAAAAAGCAGTCGGCGCTGTTCTGGATTGCGGCGGCATTTCTCGGGGTGATTCTGCTGATGGCCTTTGTGCCCCAGCTGTTCACCCACTATGATCCCATTGAGCAGAATATGAATGAACTTCTGCAGAAACCGTCAGCACTGCACTGGTTTGGCACGGACAATCTGGGAAGAGATGTATTTTCCAGAGTGGTGTACAGCGCAAGACTGGATCTGGAAATCGGTATTTTTGCCATGTTGATTCCGGCGGTATGCGGAACCATGGTTGGCCTGTTTTCCGGCTATTTCGGAGGAAAGGTGGATGCCGTGATTATGAGAATCCTTGATATTTTTACCGCCTTTCCGCTGATGGTGCTGGTCATTGCCATTGTGGCAATTCTGGGATCGGGTGTGAAAAATCTGTTTATCGCCATCTGGATGGTGGGCTGGAGAGAATATGCCAAGCTGGTTCGAAGTGAGGTGCTGGTCGTTAAGAACAGCGAGTATGTATCGGCGGCGAAAACCCTTGGATTTTCCAACAGAAGAGTGATTTTCCGGCATATTCTTCCCAACGTGGTAAACAGTGCATTTGTCTATGCCATTTCCGATATTATGCTCTGTATGCTGATGGGAGCATCGTTAAGTTTCTTAGGCCTGGGAGTTCCCACTCCGACGCCGGAATGGGGCGCGATTATTTCGGAAGGAAAATCCTTCATCATGACTGCATGGTGGATTGCTGCTTTTCCGGGCATCATGCTGGCGCTGACCGGTATTTCCATCAGCCTGGTAGGTGAGGGCGTCTCCAGGAGACTGCAGAAATCTGCATAGCAGCGGTTTTGCGAATGGGGTTCTGAATAGTTACCAGGATGGACAAAAAGGAGTGCAGACATATGGACGAAAATATTTTGGAAGTCAGACATCTTCATACGGATTTTGTGACAGAGGAAAAGACCGTACAGGCGGTGAATGATGTCAGCTTTGTAATCAAAAGAGGAGAGACCTTCGGTCTGATCGGTGAGAGCGGCTGCGGAAAAAGCGTCACCTGCCGTTCTCTCATGCGGCTTTTGAAGGAGCCGGGTAAAATCACCGGCGGCGAGATTCTCTATAAAGGGAAAAATGTGCTGGATCTTAATAAGAAAGAACTGCAGGCATTCCGGGGACGTGAGATCGGCATGATCTTCCAGGACCCCATGACCACTCTGAATCCGGTACTGACCATGGAGACCCAGCTGGTGGAATCCATGAAGGATGAGCATATGACCAGAATGCAGAAGCAGGAGCATGCGGAGGAGCTGTTCCGGCTGGTGGGAATTCCTTCTCCGAAGGAACGGCTGAAATGTTATGCTCATCAGTTTTCCGGTGGTATGCGGCAGCGTGCCATGATTGCCATTGCCCTGGCGTCAAAGCCCCATCTTCTGCTGGCGGATGAACCGACCACCGCACTGGATGTGACCATTCAGGACCAGATCATCAAGCTTCTGAAACGGCTGAAAAAGGAACTGGATATGAGTCTGGTGCTGGTCACCCACGATCTGGGCGTGGCTTCCCAGATGTGCGATCATATTGCGGTTATGTATGCAGGACGGATTATGGAGATGGCCAGTGCGGAGGAAATCTTTGAACATCCGCAGAATCCTTATACCTATGGATTGATGAGGGCGATCCCGTCTTTGCAGAGAAAGGGTCAGAAGCTGTATTCCATTGACGGAATGCCGCCAAACTTAAATGACATGCCGTCCGGATGTGCATTTTCACCCAGGTGTGAATTCTGTGAGGAAATCTGCAGGCAGCAGGTGCCGGAACTGAAGGAAGTAGCGCCGGGACACTACAGCAGATGCCATTGTATAGAAAAGCTTCAGAAAGCCATGAAGGAAGCAAAAGAGACAGGAGGGAATGCGGAATGATGCAGCAGGAAGCAGCTCCGATATTAAATGTATCTCATTTATCCAAAACATTTCCAATTAAAAGAAATATTGCAGAGATTGTCCGAAAGAAAGAGCAGAAATATGTCCGGGCCGTGGAGGATGTGACCTTTTCCATCCGGAAAGGCGAGACACTGGGACTGGTAGGGGAGAGCGGCTGCGGAAAAAGCACTCTTTCCAAGACGCTGATCCGCCTTTACAAACCGGATGACGGCAAGATTATGTTTGACCAGTACGGTGACCTGGCACTGAAAGAAGGCGCAGCTCTTACCAAAGCGAGAAGAGATATCCAGATGGTCTATCAGGACCCCTATTCTTCCCTGAATCCGAAGATGACTATCCGTCAGATGTTCTATGAGATTCTGTCGGTGCACCATATCTGTTCCAAAGAAGAATTTGAGAAGAAGACCATTGAGATTCTGGATATGGTAGGCATGCCCTCCTATGCCCTCGACCGTTATCCGTCGGCCTTTTCCGGCGGCCAGCGGCAGAGAATTGGAATTGCCAGAGCACTGATCTTAAATCCGGCACTGCTGATTGCCGACGAACCGGTATCCGCTCTGGATATGTCCATTCAGGCGCAGATCATTAACCTTCTGATGGATTTAAAAGAAAAGCTGAACCTGACCATGCTCTTTATTTCTCATGACCTGCGGGTAGTGCAGTATCTTTCTGACCGGGTCATGGTCATGTACCTGGGAAGAGTGGTGGAGATGGGATCGGCGGAAGATCTGTTCCAGCATCCGGCCCATCCGTATACGCAGATTCTGATACAGGCAGCGCCTGTGATTGATACAAAACACAAAGAGCGGGAATATGAGATCCGCGGCGAGACGCCAAGCCCCATTGATATTCCAAAGGGCTGTGCATTTCATCCCCGGTGTCCATTTGCCACGGAGAAATGCCGGACGGCAGAGCCGGTGATGACAGAAGATGCAAATGGAAGAATGGTGAAATGTCATTACCCGCTGGTGGATGGATTTTCCATGAAGGCGGTACAGATTCCGTAGACAGGAGTGGCGGCACGATGAGAGAAATACTGAAGGATGCGTTTGTGGAACGCGAAATGACATACTGGAATATCCCCGGACTGGCAGTGGGCGTTATGAAGGACGGGGAAGTACTGCTGGAAAAAGGATACGGATACCGGAATCTGGAGGAGAAAAAGCCCATGACAACCTACACGCTGCAGGGCATTGCTTCCTGCTCCAAGTCGTTTACGTCTGCGGTGCTGGCTTCCCTGGTGGATGAAGGCGTCCTTGATTACGACCGTCCGGTGAGCGAGTATCTTCCGGATTTTGCACTGATGGACCCGGTGGCAACGAAAGAGGCGACTCTCCGGGATATGTTGTATCACAGAACCGGGCTGGCGGGACACGACGGCATGTGGCCCTTAAAAGGGGTGAGCCGGGAAGAATATATGCACAGGCTCCGGTATCTGAAGCCCAATAAACCATTCCGCAGCACCACCCAGTACAGTAATGTGATCTACAACCTGCTGGGCTGCATTGCAGAGCGGGTGACGGGAAAGACATGGGAAAATCTGGTGGAAGAACGGATTTTCAAGCCGCTGGGCATGGAGCGGAGCTGCCTGACGGTGAAAGAGATGCGGCAGGATGAGGACTATGCAACCGGATATTTTGAACGGGAGCGTGGAAAAGAACTGCTGGAAATGCCGCCCTGGGAGATGGGCGTCGGAGCACCGGCAGCAGCGGTTAATTCCTGTGTGCACGAGATGCTGAAATGGCTCCGGCTGCATCTCGATATGGGAGTCTACGAAGGAAGACGGCTTTTTTCCAAGCAGGTCATGTATGAGATGCATAAAGGCGCGGTTCCCATGAACCTGTTTCCGTGGAAGAGTGAGGAAATTCCGGAAAGCGGCATGTACGGCATGGCGTGGAAAAGTTTTATTTACCGGGGAATGCCGTTCGTGTTCCACACGGGGGAGATTGAAGGATACTGTACCATGCAGGCTATGATTCCGGAGAAAAAGATCGGCATTATTCTGCTGGTCAACCGGCATAAGCCCTGTTCGCCGTTTCTCAATACCATGGCTTATACGATCATTGACCATCTGCTGGGGCTGCCGGAGATTGACTGGGCAGAGCGACTCCACGCCTATGACGGCGTGTTCGGCGGTACCCACTATGACTGGAAGGTGGATCTGATGCCGGGAGAGCCGGTGGAACATACGGAACTGTCACATAAGCCGGAAGAATATGCAGGCGTGTATGAGAATCCGGCCTATGGGGAACTGAAAGTGGAGCTGGCGAAAAATGGACTGTATCTGCATTACAAAGACTGGCTGCTTCCCATGGAGCATTTTCATTATGAGACCTTCCGGATACGCGGGGTAAAAGAGGATACGATTTTCATCACCATGCCTATGACATACCATTATGAGGAATTGACAGGAAAGATCGATGGATTCTTTCTGAAACTGGAACCGGAAGTGGATTCTGTCTGGTTTGGAAAGCGGTAATATGCCTGCTGTTTCCTTTGATTTCGGGATTGTTTTTTGTGCGGAGTTGGAATATACTGATACGACAGAGTTGTAGTTCGCACAATAGCCGAGAGAAAGGATGAAAGGTATTATGGGAGAAAAGAAGCAGGCGAAAAAGCAGACAAAAAAGAAATTTCCTGTACTGCCGGTTGTATTGGGCGTTATCGTATTCTGCCTGGCGGCCGTATATGTGGGCGGAATCATATATTATCAGAATCATTTTGTAAATGGAACGGTTATTGACCGGGTGGATGTGTCCGGCATGACCATTGAGGAGTTAAGCCAGCAGGTACAGGATTATATGCTGCAGATTACGGAGCGGGAGAGCGACGGGGGAACGCTGGATGAGGATATTCAGGGAAGCACCATCGGACTTTCCTATGCATCCACAGAACCGCTGGAACAGATTTTGGAAAATCAGAATGTGTGGACCTGGTTCATTCGACAGGATCAGGAGTATGAACTGCAGGATGTGATTACCTATGATCAGGCAGCGCTGATAAAGGCCATTGAGAATCTGAAAGGCTTTTCTTCAGATTTTGCGGCAGCACCCACAGACGCCTATATCAGTGACTATGTGGAAGGAACCGGATTTTCCATTGTTCCGGAGACTCAGGGAAATGAGCTGAAAAAAGAGCAGACGGTGGAAGTGATTAAAGCTGCAGTAGAGAGTCTTCATGAAAAAGTGGATCTGGATGAGGAAGACTGCTATGAGGTGCCTGAGGTAACCGCAGATAACGAGCAGCTGCAGGCGACCCTTCAGAAAATGCAGAAGTACGCGGATCTTACGATTACCTACACCTTTGGAGACCAGAAGGAAGTACTGGATGGGGCAACGGTCAGCTCCTGGCTTCATGTGGACGGATTTGAAGTGGAGCTGGATACCACCCAGGTGGAAAATTATGTAGCCACCCTTCGGAAGAAATACGATACCATTTTCCGTTCCAGAACCTTTATGACCAGCTATGGAAAAGAAATCACCATTGACGGCGGTGATTATGGCTGGTGGATGAATTATGACCAGGAAGCCAAAGAACTGGAAGAAATGATTGAAAATGGCGAGAGCGGAGAGCGGACACCGGTCTACTATCAGACGGCAGCGTCCTACGGTACGCCGGATTATGGAAATACTTACGTCGAGATTAACCTGACCGCACAGCATCTGTTCTTCTATCAGGACGGACAGCTGATGATGGAATCGGATTTTGTATCCGGTAATTCCGCAAAAGGATATGACACACCGGCCGGTGTGTACAGCATTACATACAAACAGCGTGACGCGACGCTGAAAGGGGAAAATTATGCGACGCCAGTTTCCTACTGGATGCCGTTCAATAAGAATATCGGTATGCATGATGCCAACTGGAGATCCAGCTTTGGAGGAACTATTTACAAGACCAAAGGATCTCATGGCTGCATTAACATGCCGCCTGCAAAGGCCCAGGAAATGTATGGATATGTGCAGAAGGGAACGCCGGTAATCTGTTACCATCTGGAAGGAACCGAGCGGCCAAGCGCACAGGAGAAAGGTGCATCCACCGAACAGACCACAGAGATGACGGAAAGTACAGACAGTGCGGAAACAGAAAGTGCCGAAACGACAGAAACTGTAACAGAAAATTAAATATACTTTAATTATTCTTAAGATGCTTTCAAAACGAAGCAAAATAGTGTATACTGTATAGGTGCCGGGAAAAAACTTCCCAGGCACCTATTTTCGAATATAATGAGAAAGGATTTACTTGCATGAAGAAGAAAACATTAATTCTTTTCCTGTCCGCAGCAATGGCATGTTCCATGCTGACCGGATGCGGCGGAAGCTCTGATGACAGTGCAGCAGCTCCGACCGTTACTGATGTTTCAGAAGGAGAGGAAGAAGAAGCAGAAGAACCGGCAGAGGAAGAAGCACCTGTAGAGGAAGAGACCCGCGAGGGAATGTACCGCAGTGAGCTGACCAATGAATGGATTGATGAGAGCCTTCAGAATCAGCGCCCGGTTGCGATTATGGTAGATAACGAGAAAACAGCACTTCCCCATTACGGACTGAACGATGCAGACATCGTCTATGAGATGATGAACAGTACCGCAAACGGTGAGATCACCCGTTTCATGGCTCTTTTCAAAGACTGGGGCAGCATCAAACAGGTAGGAAGTATCCGAAGCGTACGTCCGACCAACTTTATGATTGCACCGGAGTACAATGCAGTTGTGATTCATGACGGAGGTCCTTTCTATATTGACGCATACCTGAAGAATCCGTGGGTAGAGCATTTAAGTGGCGGATTTGCCCGTATCAATAACGGTAAGGCAAGAGAGTTTACTGAGTATGTAACCACCGGAGAAGTTGAGAAACGTCTGAAAGCAGCAGGATATTCTACTGAGTATAATGATTACGCACAGGGAAATCACTGGCAGTTTGCAAGCGAGTCCAACCCGGTTGACCTGTCCTCCGCATCCGATTCCATCGACTGCACCCTGGTAGACCTGCCATTCGATCACAACGGATCCCAGCTTGACTATGATGCAGCAAGCAATACTTATCTCTATTCCGAGTATGGAATGAAACATGTAGATCCGCTGGATGACAACAAACAGATGGCATTCACCAATGTCATTCTGCAGTGTGCACCGGTAACCCAGTACGACAGCAACGGATATATGCAGTTCAACATCCTGAATTCCACAGGAGAGGGCTACTACATTACCGGCGGAAAAGCCATTCCGGTAACCTGGTCCAAAGGACATGACATGTCCCCGACCAAGTTCTATGCAGAGGATGGAAGCGAGATTACTCTGAATACTGGTAAGACTTACATTGCACTGGTAAGAGACACCAGATGGAGTGAACTGGTACTTAAATAAGGATTAACATAAAAATCCGGGGCGGAATTTTCCGCACCCGGATTTTTTTCTGGTTATAAGGTATCACATGGAAGGTCCCGTTTCTCCATCACACTCTTGTAAGCGGGACGGATAATCTTGTTCATGCCCACGATCTCTTCCAGGCGGTGAGCACTCCAACCCACGATTCTTGCAATGGCGAAGATGGGAGTGTACAGTTCCACCGGAATATCCAGCATATCATAGACGAATCCACTGTAGAAGTCCACGTTGGGGCTGACGCCTTTGTAGATCTTACGTTTCTTCGCAATGAGTTCAGGAGCCAGTGTCTCAATATTATTATAGAGAAGCATATCTTCTTCCCGGCCCTTTGCTTTTGCCAGCTGTTCCACAAAGCTTTTGAAGACCCGTTCTCTTGGATCGGACAGAGAGTAGACCGCGTGGCCCATACCATAGATCAGGCCTTTGTTGTCAAAGGCCTCGCCTGCCAGAATTTTACTTAAGTACTGACTGATCTCTTCTTTGTCAGAGTAGTCTTTCACATGGCTCCGGATATCATCCATCATTTCCATAACTTTGATGTTGGCGCCGCCGTGCTTGGGTCCTTTCAGAGAGGACATGGCAGCTGCGATGGCAGAGTAGGTATCGGATCCGGAGGAGGTAACTACGCGGGTGGTAAAGGTGGAATTGTTTCCGCCGCCGTGCTCCATGTGGAGAATCAGGGCCACATCCAGTACTTTGGCCTCCAGGAAGGTATACTTTTTATCCGGACGGAGCATCATAAGCAGATTCTCAGCGGTAGAGAGATTCGGGTCCGGCCGGTGGATATACATGCTTTCATTTTTTTCATAATGATTGTATGCATGATAAGCATAGACTGCCAGCATGGGAAATACACTGATCAGATTCAGACACTGCAGGATGACATTGGAGATTTCTGTGGAATTCAGATGGTCATCATAGGAGGCAAGGGTCAGAATACTGCGGGTCATGGAATTCATAATATCTTTACTGGGAGCCTTCATAATGACGTCCCTCGTAAAGTTGGTGGGGAGTTCCCGTCCGGCAGCCAGCAGTTCGGAAAAATCTTTTGCCTCTTCGGCAGAGGGAAGTTCTCCAAAGAGCAGCAGGTAAGCTATTTTTTCAAATCCGAAGGAATCCTTTGGAATATGCTGAACCAGATCTGTCACATCATATCCGCGGTACCAGAGTTTTCCGTCGCAGGGTTCTTTCTTTCCATTTTCCATTCGGAAGGAATCAATTCGTGAAATGTTGGTGAGGCCGGTCAGAACACCGTTTCCGTTAATGTCGCGAAGACCACGGTTGACACCGTATTCTTTGAACAGGCTGTCTGGTATGACATCGTGCCCCGTACACAAGTTCTTGTATTTTTCTGAAAAAAGTTCCCATTTATCGTTATATCCCATAGCAAGTCTCCTTTCTTCTGCAAATTCACGAAAATCGGGATAATTTTCGATCTTTATTATCATATCATAAAGTGATTGCGTTTCTCAATATTTTTTTGTAACTATTCAGAGCCATGCATGAGCAAAAGTAAAGCTGTGAAACAGCGGTTTTGCGAATGGAGGTTCTGAATA
>CAVCTH010000048.1:0-13026 GCA_963604695.1 Clostridiales bacterium
GCAGATGCGCTATCGTTTTCTTCTCCGGCAGGCTTCTCTTCTGGAAGAAAGCTCCTGACATTGACTTCTTTTTCCTCCTGTGCTACTCTGATAAAAGTAAGTATTAACAGAGGTAAGCAAATGGAAAAGAAAAAATTTTATATGACAACCGCCATTGCCTATGCATCCGGAAAACCTCACATTGGAAACACCTATGAGATCGTTCTGGCAGACAGCATTGCCCGCTATAAGAGATTTCAGGGTTACGATGTGTTCTTCCAGACCGGAACCGATGAGCATGGCCAGAAAATCGAACTGAAGGCAGAAGATGCCCGTATTACCCCGAAGGAATTTGTCGACAACGCAGCCGGTGAGATCAAGAGAATCTGGGATCTCATGGACACTTCCTATGACAAATTCATCCGTACCACCGATGAGGATCATGAGAAACAGGTTCAGAAGATCTTCAAATATATGTACGACAAGGGTGATATTTACAAAGGATCCTATGAAGGTATGTACTGTACTCCCTGCGAGTCTTTCTGGACTCCGTCCCAGCTGGTAGACGGCAAATGCCCGGACTGCGGCCGTGAAGTACAGCCTGCAAAAGAGGAAGCATATTTCTTCAAAATGAGCAAATATGCCGATCGTCTGATCGACTACATTAACACCCATCCGGAATTCATTCAGCCGGTATCCCGTAAGAATGAGATGATGAACAACTTCCTTCTTCCGGGGCTTCAGGATCTGTGCGTATCCAGAACCTCCTTCAGCTGGGGTATTCCGGTTACCTTCGATCCGAAACACGTAACCTATGTATGGCTGGATGCACTGACCAACTACATTACCGGTATCGGTTATGACTGCACCGGCAACAGCTCCGAGCAGTTCAAGAAGCTCTGGCCGGCAGACCTGCATCTGATCGGAAAGGATATTATCCGTTTCCATACCATTTACTGGCCGATCTTCCTGATGTCCCTGGATCTTCCGCTGCCGAAACAGGTATTCGGTCATCCGTGGCTCTTACAGGGAGACGGAAAGATGAGTAAATCCAAGGGCAACGTACTCTATGCCGATGATCTGGTAGATTTCTTCGGTGTGGATGCAGTCCGTTATTTCGTTCTTCATGAAATGCCGTTTGAAAATGACGGTGTGATTTCCTGGGAACTGATGGTAGAGCGCCTGAACTCCGAGCTTGCAAATACCCTCGGAAATCTGGTCAACCGTACCATCTCCATGTCCAACAAATATTTCGACGGTGTTGTTGCCAATAAAGGCGTTGCAGATGCCGTTGATGAAGACCTGAAGGCAACTGTTCTGGGAACCCTCACAAAAGTAAATGAGAAGATGGATCAGCTCCGTGTGGCAGATGCACTGACCGAGATCTTTGCACTGTTCAAACGCTGCAACAAATACATCGATGAGACCATGCCGTGGGCACTGGCCAAAGACAAGGCAAAGCAGGATCGTCTGGCAACCGTTCTCTACAACCTGGTAGAGAGCATCAGCTACGGCACTGCTCTTCTGGAGCCGTTTATGCCGTCCACCTCTAAAAAGATTCTGGAGCAGCTGAATGCAAAACCGCGTACCATCGAGGAAATGGAGCAGTTCGGTCTCTATGAGTCCGGCACCAAAGTAACCGATCAGCCGCAGATTCTGTTTGCACGTATGGACATCAAGGAAGTTCTGGAAAAAGTCGAGGCTATGAAAGCAGAGAAAGAAGCTGCCAATGCTCCGAAAGAGCCGGTCATCGACGTGGAGCCGAAGGAAAATATTTCCTATGACGACTTTGCAAAAATGCAGTTCCAGGTAGGCGAGATCCTTTCCTGTGAAGCTGTACCGAAGGCAGACAAACTGCTCTGCTCCCAGGTAAAGATCGGCAGCCAGGTACGCCAGATCGTATCCGGTATCCGCAGCGGATATGCCCCGGAAGAGATGGTTGGTAAGAAGGTCATGGTTCTTGTAAACCTGCAGCCGAGAAAGATCCGCGGACTGGTATCCGAAGGAATGCTGCTGTGTGCAGAAAATGAACAGGGTGAACTTTCCCTGGTTGTTCCGGAGAAGGATATGCCGGCAGGCGCTGAGATCTGCTAAGATTCCATAAGATTTTACAACAGCCGTGTGAGCATGCTCACGCGGCTGTTTTTGTCCCATGAGGCATACAGAGCCTCTTTTTCTCATATACTTTTCTGACCCCACAGGATCAGGAGGTATCTCTTATGCACAAAACTTTAATCTTCCGGATCACCGGACTTTTTTTCTTTCTCCTGCTGTTATTCCTTACCATTCCCTTTTTGTCTCAAAAAAGTTTTTCTGATTTTACCATGAACCTCTTCCGGCAGGAGCTTTCCGGAAATACCTTAAATCTTCACTATACCCTTGCCGATCCTGCTGCCTTTGGGATAGAGACGAAGGAAGCCTCCTTTGGAACATTTCCTGCCGGACCGGACGCAGAAAAACCTGCAGCTCTCCAGCAGTTAAAAGAAGAACTGGAAAGCTTTTCCTCCCTGACAGAAGAAGAGCAGCGCACGAAAGATCTGCTCTCCTGGTGGCTTGACGGGCAGATTGCCCTGAACGATTTTTATTATTTCCAGGAGCCGCTTGGCCCTACGCTGGGGATCCAGGCACAGCTTCCCATTCTCCTTTCCGAATATGTATTCCGCTCGGAGCAGGATGTAAATGATTATCTTGCCCTGCTGTCCCAGCTTCCGGATTATTTTGCCGCACTTGCTGCCTTTGAACAGAACAAAGCAGAAGCCGGACTTTGTATGAATGCAGAAAGCCTTGGAAAAGTCATTTCCCAGTGCCGGAATTTTCCCTCTGACAGTAAACCCCATTTTCTGACAGCCAGCTTTGAGGAACGGCTTTCAGGCTGCTCATTTCTCACCTCTGATCAGAAAATTTCCTACGAGATTCAGCAACAGAAGCTTCTCGCCGATGCGGTCTTTCCCGCCTATGAGCAGCTGGCCTCTGCCCTTGACGAGCTTCGTGTTTATAGTCCGGAAGAACCCCTGGGACTGGCTCACAGTTCTGACGGCTCTTCCTATTTTCAGTGGCTTTTAACCTATGAAACCGGCACCAGCCGCACGGTTGCCGAAATCCGTGATCTTCTGGAAGACCAGATTGCCTCCGACTACGAGACCATTCTTCAGGCAGTACAAAATGGAGTGAATCTTCTTCATCCTGTCCAGGAAACTTCTCTGCCCTCCACGGAACCCGGACAGGTTCTTCTCTATCTGTCCCGGGAGATTCAGCAGGATTTTCCCGCGGTGCCGGATATTGCATGGCAGATCAAAAATGTGCCGGATGCGCTGGCTTCCACTTTAAGTCCCGCCTTTTTCCTGACGCCTCCTCTGGATATTCCGCAGGAGAATACCATCTATATCAATCCATCCTATGAGCCGGATGAAAAAGAACTGCTCACCACACTGGCCCATGAAGGTTATCCGGGACACCTGTATCAAAACGCCTTTGAGGCTTCCCTGGATCCAGTCCGCAGCCTTCTCTATATTGGCGGCTATACGGAAGGCTGGGGACTGTACAGCGAGCTCTACGCCTATGATTTTCTCGGTTATGAAGAGGAGACCGCCTCTGCCCTCCGGGCCCTCTCTTCCCTTAACTACGCCATCTGTTCCGTCCTTGACCTGGAAATCCACACGGAAGGCTGGAACGAGGCGGACTGTGCGGAATATCTGAACGCATTCGGCATTTCCAATGCAGAACAGGTGCATGCACTCTATCTTACCCTGCTGGAAGAACCCGCCAATTACCTGAAATACTACCTTGGTTACCTGGAAATCTGCAAACTAAAGGAGAGTGCTGTTACACACTCTCCCGCTCTTTCTCTCTATGAATTTCACCGTTGGTTCCTGAAATACGGCCCGGCTCCTTTTTTCATGCTGCAGGAAAATCTGAAATCAGAATTCCTTAAAGTATCCTCGCAGCTTCTCCAGCGCCCGCGCCAGAATATCCAGCTCCTCGCCCTGGAATTCGTCCATGACCGTCTGCACCATCCGCCGGTGGAAGTCGGCATGCTTCTCGTAAGCTGATCTTCCTTTGTCTGTCAGGGAGATCAGCACCACCCGCTTGTCCTCGGCGCTTCTGACTCTGGTTACATACCCTTTTTTCACCAGGTTATTAATAGCTGTGGTCAGAGTTCCCATGGTGACCGACATGGCCTTGGCCACCGTTCCCATATTTTTCGGTTCCTTAATTCCGATGGCATCTATGATATGCATATCGTTAATGGAAATCTCCTTAAAGCTTCCTGTAATCAATGCTTTTTGTTCCACGTCCAGAATTTCATTGAACAGCATTACCAGCAAATTGTTAAAGACTTCCTCCTGCCTCACGTTCCTAACCTCCATGTGCCCTTTCTGAAGTTCAGTATAACACACAGAAATGAAAACCGTCTATTATTTTACGGCAAAAATCTGATCCAGTTCTTTCACTTCTCCGGTTTTCAGAATCTCTACATCTTCTGCTTCTGTTGCCACAACAACGACCGTAATATCATAGCCTGCTTTTTCCAGAGCTTCCTTGTCAAACTCCAGCAGTTTTTCGCCTTTCTTTACCTTGTCGCCGGTCTGTTTCAGCGGAGTGAAATGAAGGCCCTGCAGTTCTACCGTATTCACGCCCACATGAATGAGAATTTCATTTCCCAGGCTGCTCTTTAAACCGATGGCATGTTTGGTATCAAAAAACAGGGTAATCTCACCGTCAAAGGGCGCTACCACTTCGCCTTTTTCCGGAATAATTCCCACACCTTTTCCCAGTGTTCCTGCTGCAAATACATCGTCTTTGATCTCGGTATAAGAAATGGAAGTACCTGCTGCCGGTGCACAGATAATTTCATCCTTCTGTCCCTGCAGTACCTCTTTTTCTTCTGATACTTCTTCTGCCAGTTTTTCGGAAGCTGCGGTGTCCTGCACCGGATCTTTATAACCGAACATCCAGGTCAGGGCAAATGCCACGCCTGCTGAAATTGCGAACATAATAATGTAGTTGACCGGATCATTCAGGCAGAGCAGAAGTCCGAAGATACCGGTAACTCCGGTACCGGTGGCACCCAGTCCTACGATGGAAGCATACAAAGCTCCGCAGGCACCGCCTGCCGCACCGCAGATAAAGGGACGGAAGAACCGTAAGTTGACACCGAAAATAGCCGGCTCCGTGATTCCCATGAAACAGGACATAGCAGACGGAACAGCCATGGATTTGATCTTCTGGTTTTTGGTCTTCAGAGCAACGGCCAGTGCTGCTGCACCCTGTGAGATATTCGCTGCGGATGCCAGCGGAAGCCAGTAAGTCTTTCCGTAAAGTCCCAGCTGTGCCACATCAATCACGGTATACATATGATGAACTCCGGCAACCACCGTTGCTGAATAGAATCCACCCATGATAAAGCTTCCGATACCAAAGGGCAGGGTAATCAACTGCTGTACACCGCCGATAATTCCATTTTCAATGGTGACAAAGACCGGTCCGATGATGGAGTAGGTTAAGTATCCGGTTACAAAGACGCTGACCAGCGGAGTCACGAACAGGTCGAACATGGCCGGTACAATCTTGTGAAGCCGTTTTTCAATAAAGCACATCACAAACACAGCAATGATAACCGGGATGACATGACCCTGATAGCCCACCATGTCAATCTTATAAAGACCGAACCATACGCTCTGGGTCTGCTTTACACCCTCGGTTGCCACGGTCCAGGCATTCTGCAGATTCGGATGAATCATCAGCATACCGATAACAGCGCCCAGATACTGATTGCCACCAAATACCTTTGCCGCACTGAACGCAATCAAAATAGGAAGGAAGGTATAAGCCGTATTTCCAAACAGATTGGCAAATACGAAAATAGATCCGGAAGTATCAATGTTCAGGAAGCCATTGTTTACCATGAAATTCAATGCTTCCATGATACCCATGAGGAATCCGCTGGCTACAATAGCCGGAATGATCGGCACAAAAATATCCCCCAGCGTCTTAATGGCCTGCTTGTACCAGGGCTGTTTTGCGGTTGCCGCTGCTTTGGCTTCTTCCGTGCTGGCGCCGGTCAGTCCTGAAACCTTCAGAAATTCATCATAGACTTTATTTACCACGCCGGTTCCCAGGATAATCTGAATCTGTCCGGATGCACTGAAGACACCTTTGACACCGTCAATTTCCTCCACCTGTTTTGCATCGCATTTTTCATTGTCCACCAGTACCAGACGTAATCTGGTAGAACAATGGGCGACAGAGATAATGTTCTCTTTTTTGCCCACTTTTTCATAGATTTCTTCTGCAGTCTTTCTGTAATCCATGCTCACTTTTCCTTTCCCCTTTTCATTGTTACGTGATTTTTATTACACTCTGTATCGATAAAATCCTGTCAGGCCGTCGCCGCTTACCTTTACGGTATACTGGTCTTTCTCAGGATAAAATCTCGTGGAAAATACATCTTTTCCATCGTTCATAAATACTTCCATGCAGGATGCATCCACAACAACGCGGATGTCCGTACATTCCTGCATTTCCCTCGCCCGTAAGCTTCGTCCGCATCCCAGCTTCTCATTCTGGAATTCCATTTTGAATACGCATTCTCCGGGACTCCACGAAAGCTTCAGTCCCTCTGCAATGAGGACCTCCCATTTCTGGCCTGTATTCTTCAGATCCAGTTCATAGCAGATATCGGTTGTTCCCTCATACTTTCCTTCAAAGGAAACTTCCTGATTCCACCACTGTGCAAGCTCTCTCACCGGATTCTGGCATACGATGCCATCTTTTAAACTTACCTCTCTGGTCAGTGTCAGGCAGTGCTGCCATCCGTCTTCCACGGTCCGGTTGGTATATTCATCGGTAGAATCAGCCATTCCCATCCATCCCATCAGAATCCGCCGTCCGTCTTCTGTAAGAAATGTCTGCGGCGCGTAAAAATCAAATCCGCCGTCCAGTTCCCGGTAGCCTTCCGGTACTCCATCCGTCCGGAAATCTCCTTTGATCACCGTGGTTACGGTCTGATATTTATTGGCGTATTTGTATCCGTCCTGCTCCACTCCCTGTGGAGAAATGCAGAGAATGGTCTGTCCATCCAGTTCATAGAGATCCGGGCATTCCCACATGAATCCAAATGCTTCCTTTGATTCCAGCCGGTGAATGCAGTTCCAGTGCCGTTTGTCCCGGGATGAGAAGACCAGCACCACACCTTTGTCCTCTTTGGTTCTGGCTCCCTGCACCATGTAGTAGGTTCCATCCTGCTTCCATACTTTCGGATCCCGCACATGACAGGTCAGATCCCACGGATAATCCTTATTGGTCATGAGCAGCTCCTTGGATTCGATCTGCTCACCATCGCTGCTCACCGCAAGAATGGTATTGGATTCTCTTCCATTCGTAATATAGTTGTAATCTCCCAGCTGCTTTACATTACCGGTATAAAACAAATACATCTTTCCGTCTTCCACCAGGGCCGATCCGGAATAAGCACCGTGACAGTCATAGGGCTGGTCCGGCTGCATGGGCACTCCGGTAAACTCCCAGTGAAGCAGATCTTTGCTCTCGCAGTGGCCCCAGAATTTTAATCCGCCTTCCGGTTCAAAAGGGGACATCTGGAAAAATGCGTGATACGTATCGCCCATCTGGCAAAGTCCGTTGGGATCGTTGAGCCATCCCACCGGCGGTGCCGCATGGAGCAGTGGAATCCATCGTTCCGGCTTCCTGTGCTCCTTCACTTCTTTTGTTACCAGTTTTTCAAGTGTTCGATGTAATGCGTTCATGCCTCGCTCTCCTTTCTTCCCATTCTATCTGAGCTTTCCCTGCAGATCAGTTCCGCGTGAAGCGGATGATCCAGCCGCTCAGTTTCTTCCGGATGGTCAAGTCTCTTTAAAAGCCGCTCCACCGTCAGCTCTGCCATTTTTTGATTAGGCTGTGCAATACTGGACAGCTTCGGATACAGATATTCACACATGTAGGTGTTATCGAATCCCACGACTCCCGCCTCTTCCGGAATGCGTATTCTCAACTGCCCCAAAAGTCCCAGCGCCTGTACGGCTCTGCGGTCATTGTAAGCAAAGATTCCTGTCGGTCCCGGATGTCTGTTGAAGTGTCTTTCCAACGCTTCCCGAACCTGCTCTGTATCCTTCGTGGTAATCACCGTCAGGTGAGCAGGCGCATCCTTTCGGAGTTCTTTCAGCATCTGCTCAAATCCTGTATATTTTTCATCCAACGTCTTTCCCAGGAACAGGAACTCTTCATATCCCTGCTCACACAGATGTCTGGCTGCCTGAGCACCGGCTTCCGCATGATCCACATAGAAGGAATCCATGCCGGATGCCCTTCTCGTAATGACCACCGCCGGAATCTCCAGCTTTCTCACCTGTTCTTTCCACTGAGCAGCTTCCGCTTCCACAGGCACCACGATGAGTCCGTCCACCCGGTAGCGCCGGACCACATCCAGACATTCCTTCTCGTGATCCCGGTCATAACCGGAATTAAAAAGAATCATGCTGTAACCGGCCTGTCCCGCTGCCTGCTCAATGTGTTTTACCAGATCTGCAAAAAATGCATTTCCAATATCCGTCACCACCACACCGATCAAGTGGGTTTTACTTCCCACCAGGCTCTGGGCCATAACGTTTGGCTGAAAATCGTGTTCCCTGGCACATGCCAGCACCCTTTCCCGGATCTCCGGATTTACTGCTTTATTACCATTCAATACACGGGATACGGTAGGCTGTGATACCCCCGTCAGTCTCGCTATTTCTGTCATTGTAATCATAGGTCTCTCCCGTCTGTGAATACGTATTCACAAGTTCTGTCATCATACTATCACGTCCTTATTTTCCCGTCAATTGGGACATATTTATAATTTTTAAGTTCGGTTTTTGTGCAGATTACACGAGACGCGCCAGCACCACACTGGCTGCAATACCAGCCGCCGTGGCAAATAATGCACCAGCCAGTGTCCAGCGGGTTTTTGACACCTTTGCAGTGAGAAAATAGATGCTCATGGTATAGAAGACCGTTTCTGTGCAGCCCATCATAATAGACGCCGTCATTCCGATCAAAGAATCTGTTCCATATGCTTTATAGAGGTCTAATACAAGGGAAGTGGCTGCAGAAGCCGAGAAAAGGCGGACTATTGCCAGAGGAACCAGCTGTTCCGGCATGTGAATCCATCCTGCAGGCACGGACAAAATCTTTGCCACCAGATCGAGAAATCCGGACGCCCGCAGCATGCCCACTGCCACCATCAGGCCTATAAGTGTCGGCAAAATTTTCACCACGGTTTTTCCGCCTTTGGCCGCCCCTTTTACAAAGGTATCATAGACCGGCACCTGCTCCGCCAGCCCGCAGGCAGCCACATAGAAAATCAGCATGGGAATCAAAAAATCAGAGAGATAGGAAATCAGATGCATAAGGATTTCCTCCTTCTTTTTTATCAGTATATTCCCCTCTTTTTCCTTCTATTCAAAGGAAATGTCCCGGTGTTCCACGGAGGTGGAAAATACAATCAAGGTTTTGGTATGGCCGAACTGCTGCAGTTCATTAATAAAATGATCCAGTTCCACAGTGGACTGATAAGCCACTTCGATGAGCATGGAGTAATCCCCGGTGACACAGTTACATTCGATGACATTGGGAATGGACTGAATAAATGGGTAAAACTCTTTTTTCTGATAAGGCTCCACGCTTAAATTAATAAATGCCTTGATGCCATAGCCAAATGCTTCATAGTTGACCTGAGCATGAAATCCTTTTAAGATTCCTTCCTTTTCCAGACGGCTGATCCGCGCCGACACGGCAGGCGAGGACAAATAGACCTCTTTTGCGATTTCTTTTACGGAAATCCGTGCATTTTTCTGAAGCATTCCGATAATCTTTTTGTCAACCGAATCCAATGTATATTCCATACCTGACTGCCTCCTTAATTTTTTCCAAGAGTAGCACCGCCGTGCCTTCTTTTCAACCTTATTTTCAAAAGTCAGACGAGAAAAATATTTATTTTATTTTGTGAGCAGCTTTGATTTAAAATTTAAAGAAGGTTCTCACTTAAAAGTATTTACATTCTGCTCAAAAGGGACTATCTTTACCCGCATAGCAGACAAACGATTCTACGTTAAAAGGAGAGACATGAATATGAGCAGCGCACGTACAGAAAAAGATTCTATTGGATATATGGAAGTTCCGGAGGAGGCTTATTACGGCGTTCAGTCCCAGCGGGCCATGGAAAATTTCCCCATTACCGGGACAAAAATGAATCCGGATTTTATTATCAATATGGCAAAAATCAAAAAGGCAGCCGCCATTACCAACCGAAACGCCCTGCGGTTAAGCCCTGACAAATCAGACGCCATTGTCCGTGCCTGTGATGAAGTGATTCATGGAAAATTCAGAGAGGAATTTATTGTCGATCCCATTCAGGGCGGAGCCGGAACCAGCGCAAACATGAATATGAATGAAGTCATTGCCAACCGCGCCAACGAACTGCTTGGCGGCAAAAGAGGAAGCTACGACCGCATCCATCCCAACGATCATGTAAATATGGCACAATCCACCAACGATGTTATTCCCACAGCCGGAAAACTCACCGTCCTCACCCTGCTGACTCCGCTTCTGAAAGAACTTGGCAGACTGGAAGAAAGTCTCTTCCGGAAATCCGAAGAATTCGATGACGTGATTAAAATGGGCCGGACCCAGCTGCAGGATGCCGTTCCCATGCGCCTTGGACAGACCTTTCACGGATATGCTTCCATGGTATCCCGGGATATCAGACGGCTCACCGAGGTAAGCAAAGAAATGTATACGGTAAACCTTGGC
The DNA here is from genome assembly GCA_963604695.1 of Clostridiales bacterium. Taxonomy (GTDB): domain Bacteria; phylum Bacillota; class Clostridia; order Lachnospirales; family Lachnospiraceae; genus Hominiventricola. Next base: position 10,786 of record CAVCTH010000048.1, read on the forward strand.
GGCACTGCCATTGGTTCTTCCATCAACGTCTCTCCGGCCTACCTTCATAATGTGGTTCCCTGCTTAAGCAGCATTACCGGCTATCCGCTGATCCAGGCGGAAGATCTGTTCGACGCCACCGAAAATCTGGATGGATTTGTCTCCGTATCCGGCGCTGTGAAAGCCTGTGCCGTTGATTTATCCAAAATGTGCAATGATCTGCGGCTGTTATCTTCCGGCCCCAGAACCGGCCTGGGAGAAATCCATCTTCCCGCCATGCAGAACGGTTCCTCCATTATGCCAGGAAAAGTAAATCCGGTCATCCCGGAAGTGGTCACCCAGGTTGCATTTCTCATTGCCGGACACGATATGACCATTACCATGGCAGCGGAAGCCGGACAGATGGAATTAAACGCATTTGAGCCTGTGGTCTTCCACAATTTGTTTGAATCCCTGACAGCCCTCACCGGAGCCGTCCGCACCCTGACCGACCACTGCATTACCGGCATTACCGCTGACCGGGAGCGCTGCAAATCTCTCATGGAGCAGAGCGCCGGAATTGCTACTGCATTGTGTCCATACATTGGTTATCAGAAAGCAGCAGATATTGCAAAAACAGCATTAAAGACCAACCGCACTGTCCGGGAACTTGTCCTGGAGCAGAAATTAATGACTGCATCCGAGCTGAACCACGTACTGGATCCCTATGCCATGACGGAAGTCAGTGACTCCATGAAAAAGGCCATGTAAAGCGACCTTCTTGTCTTGTGGTTTTCTCTGTGTTAAACTAAAATTATTATTTTATATAGTTTTTAGTTACGTGGAGGAAGAATGAAATGCTGTCATTTGCAAATGACTACCAGGAAGGCGCTCACGAGAAGATTTTACAGCGCCTGATCGAGACCAATCTGGAGCCGGTCTCCGGATATGGAGCTGACCCTTACTGTGAACGCGCAAAAGAAAAAATCCGCACGGTCTGCGAGTGCCCGGAAGCCGACGTCTGGTTTCTGACCGGAGGCACACAGACCAACCAGGTGGTAATCGACGCCATGCTGGCTCCCTATGAGGGCGTGGTTGCTGCCGAGACAGCCCATGTGGCTGCCCATGAAGCAGGCGCCATCGAATACAGCGGACATAAAGTACTGACTATCCCCCAGCATGAAGGAAAGATTCTGGCAGAAGAACTGGAAACATTTCTCCGGAAATTCTGGGATGATGGCAATCATGAACATATGGTATTTCCGGGGATGGTCTATATTTCCCATCCAACGGAGTACGGTACCCTTTATACGAAAAATGAACTGGAAAATCTCTCCGCCATCTGCGAGGCTTATGAGATTCCTCTCTATATGGACGGAGCAAGACTTGGATATGGACTTATGAGCAGCAATACGGATGTGACCCTGTCCGTCATTTCCCGCTGCTGCGATGCTTTCTACATTGGCGGTACCAAAGTAGGCGCGCTCTGCGGCGAGGCTGTGGTATTTCCGAAAAATAACACACCGAAACATTTCCTGACCCGGATCAAACAGCACGGCGCACTGCTGGCCAAAGGCCGCCTTCTGGGTGTCCAGTTTGATACCCTTTTTACAGACGACCTGTATTTTATACTGGGTCGCCATGCCATTGATATGGCAGAACATTTAAAAGAAGGACTTCTTGCCAAAGGAATTTCCTTCTATCTGGAGTCCCCCACCAATCAGCAGTTTCTGCTGCTCACCGATGAGCAGGCGGAGCGGTTGAAACATGAAGTCAGCTACTCCTTCTGGGAGAAACCGGATGAAGATCATACAGTCATCCGCCTTGCCACCAGCTGGGCCACCACCAAAGAACAGGTGGACGAGCTGATTCAGGTTATCTCCGAACTTCTGTAACTGTCCTCTTTCTGGCCAGCACACAGAACAGCACCCCTGCACCCGTACTGATCAGCGTAGCCAGAATTGCCGGACCCACCACCGCCGCCGGGCGGACGCTTCCGTACTGGCTACGGTAGGCAATGATGTTCACCGGTATCAACTGCAGGGACGAAATATTAAATACCAGAAATGTACACATCTCCTCACTGGCGGTTCCTTCAGGCACTGCCTCCGGGAGATGTTTTTTTCTCCGCTCCGCTTCCAGTTGCGACAATTCCTCCATGGCCTTTAGTCCGGCCGGTGTGGCTGCCCAGCCAAGCCCCAGAATATTGGCAATACAGTTCATGGAAATGGCGTCCATGGCCGGATGTCCTTCCGGAATCTTCGGAAACAGCCATCGCAGAAA
>CAVCTH010000049.1:0-9874 GCA_963604695.1 Clostridiales bacterium
ATGCTATTCCCCCTATTTGAACAGATTCTTCAGTTTGTCGAAGAAGCTGGTCTTTACTTTCAGATCCAGGAACGGAACCTCTTCTCCCATGACTCTGCGGCAGATATTCATATAAGCCTGTCCGGCCAGTGAAGAATCTCCCACACACGGCTCACCCTGGTTGGTTGCGATAACGATGTTCTCATCATCCGGAACAGCACCGATCAGATCAATAGCAAGAATTTCCACAACATCATCCATGGACATCATATTGCCGCTCTCTACCATATCCATACGGATACGGTTTACGATCAGATCCGTTCTCTTAATCTCGTTTGCTTCCAGAAGACCAATGATACGGTCTGCATCACGGATCGCAGATACTTCCGGCGTGGTTACAATCAGTGCACGGTCTGCTGCAGCGATAGCATTCTTAAATCCCTGCTCAATACCTGCCGGGCAGTCCAGCAGAATGTAATCAAATTCTCCCTTTAACTCCTCGATGAGTTTCACCATCTGCTCCGGACTTACTGCTGTCTTGTCTCTTGTCTGTGCAGACGGAAGCAGATACAGGTTCGGATAACGTTTGTCTTTGATCAGCGCCTGTTTGATCCGGCAGTTTCCTTCCACTACGTCTACCAGATTATAGACAATCCGGTTCTCCAGTCCCATGACAACGTCAAGGTTACGAAGTCCTATATCCGTATCAATCATAACTACTTTCTGATCCAGCTTTGCCAGTCCGGTTCCCACATTGGCAGTCGTGGTTGTCTTTCCGACGCCGCCTTTTCCTGATGTAATAACAATTACTTCGCTCATTTACGCATCCTCCACCTTTTCTATCTCTGCTTCGGTCCCCACTTCTAATATGGTCAGATCCGAATGTCGTTAATCACTTCTTTTGTGATCGGCTCCATATAGATGTTGCCGTCTTCTGTATAGGCAATCATCGGCTCCGTGGCACTTTTTACCGCCGGACCATCTGCGGAGCGTGCAATGCAGTCTCCAATCCGGATCTGCATTGGCATCATATTCAAAGCAGCTACGAAACAGCTTTCATTACCTGCCGCACCTGCATGAATGGTTCCTTTCAGCGCACCAAGGACCACGACATTTCCTTTGGATACGACTGTGGCTCCCGGATTCACATCTCCCAGTATGATAATACTGGTCTCAGATTCCAGAACCTGTCCGGAACGAAGGGTTCCCTTATAAAATCTGCCGTCATTTCCGGCGCTTTCCTGCTTTCGTCCCTCTACAATCTTCTTCATATAGGATTCTTTCAAAGCATCATTTTCCAGAATACACAGTACCTGCAATCCGGAGGATTCCTGAATCGCCTGAATCACATCCATCTGTTCTGCCTGTGTCAGCTGGCGTCCTTCAAATGCCAGCGCCATCTGGGCGTCCTTGAAAAACTTGGCGGAAGCTTTGAACTTCTCCCGGATGCAGCCCAGTAATTCCTGGAATGATGCATCCTTGTCCAGATACAGGGTAATCCCGTATCTGTTGCTCTTGATTACAACACTCTGCTCATTCATTACTTTTTCCCTAGTCATTAATTACTTCTGATGTTCCCTGGACAGCCGTACCGCTGACTACCTCGTCCTTTCCTTCCAGATCAAAGTAGTATTTGAAAATATCCGATGCCATGGCTGCCGCATTGGCGGACGTATAACCATTGGCAATACGGATGGCCAGTGCAAGCTGCGGACTTTCATACGGCGCATAGCCGATGAAAAGCGCGTGGTTGGGATGGCTCTTGGACTGCTGGGCCGTACCGGTCTTACCCGCAATGGTCAGATCCAGATTTTTGAAAGCGCTGGTGTTCAAAGCCACCTGATGCATGCCTTCCTGAATCGTATTCCAGTCAACATCTGCAATTTCCATTTTATTATATACTGACGCGGAATAATCTTCAATAGTGTTTCCTTCAGAATCTGTCAATTTATCCAATAACGTCAGGTTGTAAACAGTTCCTCTGTTTGCAATGGTACTTACATATCTTGCCAGCTGCGAAACCGTAAACAGAGCGTTGCCCTGTCCGATGGAAGAACGGATTCCGTCCTTATTGGACAACTGGGGATCACTCTCGGAAAGCTCAATACCGGAATTGGCATTTAATCCAAACTGGGTCGCATATTTTGCCAGCAGGGACAGTGCCTTGTCGGAAGAATATCCGGTGGATCTTCCTCCTCCCAGCCGGAATCCCACTTCATAGAAATAATAGTTGCAGGATACCCTGATGGCGTCTACCATATTGATATTTCCATGGCTTCCGTGGTACTGGTTATAAATCCAGCAGGTCGGGGAACCATAGGCATCCGTGAACACACCTGTCGCGTGGATAATCTCAGACGGAGAAATCACGCCTTCCTCCAGCCCGGCCACTGCAACCACCGGTTTGAATGTAGATCCGGGGGCCGTCTGCTGCTGGGTTGCCTTGCTGTACAGCGGGCTTGATTTATCCCGGTTCAGTTCTGCAAAGTATTCCGAATCCAGTGTGTTGGTCAGACGGTTATTGTCATATCCCGGATAGGAAACGCAGGCAAGCACTTCACCCGTATTGGGATCCGTCACAACCGCTCCCGCACTGCACGGTTCCAGTGCCAGCTGAGCCGGTGTAATCTCCAGATTGCCGATCTTGTCCAGCATAAAATTATATGCCGACGTGGAACCAACCTGCAGTTTATTCACCGTCTCCTCATCATACTCCAGAACGCCCTGTTCGTACAAGAGGAGGCAGATCTCTCTTCCCGTCACCACATCGTCCAAAAGGATATATTTATACAGCATGGTCTGAAAATCGACATCATTTTCCAGCTCTGTCGAAATAAAATCCACCACTACATCGTAGATTTCTTCTGAGCTCAGATAGGAAGCCTGTACATCCAGCCCGGATACATTGACCCAGTTTTTGGAAATCGCATACTGCAGATACTCCTTCAGACTGATGGTTTCATCCTTCGCCCATGCAATATAGGTCGGATCTTCCTGATCTACCAGACTGCTCATGAGCACCTGATTGCTTCCCATCAGGATATCCGACACAATGTAGCTCATGTAATTCTTCATATCAATAGACAGATTGGTATACGCTGTCGGGTTATCTGACGTTAACTCTGACCGGATCTGCTCAATAGTGAAAGCAAGACGCTGTTCATACCGGCTCTGAATGGATTTCTCCAGATCCGTTGCATCATCTGCGGAAAAATGTGTGGTATCAATAATATGGTTGTTGATCAGCGCATAATAAACATCATAAATAGGAATCTGAATATCTGCTGCCGATCCGGTGGAAGTATACTGTTTCATATTCCGAATTTTGGATACTAATATTCCGGCCAGACGCTGCTCCAGCACATTATAAACGGTCTCCTGCAAATCTTTATCAATGGTCAGATAAAGATCCTTTCCGGATTCCGGCGCCGTCTCACTCTCTGTCTCCAGTACATTTCCCACACTATCGACATAAATGGTTTTCTGGCCCTTGGTTCCCTGCAGCTGTGTCTCCATATACTGTTCCAGACCAGCTTTACCGACAATGTCGTTTGCTTCGTAATTTTCATTTTCTTCCTGCAGGCTTGCCAGCTCGTCCTGGTCCGGTTTGCCGATATAGCCGATAATATTGGCAAAATACTTGGCATCCGGATAGGTTCTCAGGCTGCTCTCCGCAATATCCACACCCTGCAGATCGCTCTGGTTTTCCAGAATCTCTGCAACCGTCTCATCGCAGACGTCTGAGGCAATGGTTGTCGCCACATAACGCTTGTAACTGTTGTTGCTCATCTGGTAACGGACTGTGACTAACTGAAGAATCTTCTCCGGCGTCAGATTGGTCGGCACCTTATACTGGGCCAGCTGTTCTTCCGTATATGCATCCGCAGAAATAAAATATTTCTTGTTGCTGCAAAGGAATTCCATGATCTGATCCGCAGACGCCACATACTGTTCCGGCTTTTTCTCCAGCTCATCGATGGTCTTGTATCCGTAAATATCCGCTTTAAAACGCAGAAGGGAAGTTCCTTCCTGCGTATACTCATAATGTCCGTTCTGATAAATAATACCGAAGTCGCTAATGGCAGAATCTCCATGGGATTCCACAATATCAAGCACCTTCAGAATCGTCCGGTTCAGGGTCGCCTGTTTCTCACGGGTAGTCTCATAGGTTCCGTTATCCTCGATGGTCACGGAATAAGACAGCACATTATCCGCCAGAATCTGGCCATTCCGGTCATAGATCTTTCCTCTGGTACTTGCAATACTGACTTCTTTTTTGATTTTCATCGTAAAATCTTCCGCATACTGCTGTCCATTGATAATCTGAAGGACAAATACACGGCCAAGCAGAATCCCGAAAAAGGACAGAAACACTACCATCAGTACAAATATCCGGGATGTCACAAAGCTTACGATGGCCTCTTTCCAGTCTTCAAACAATATCTATCCGCTCCTTAAGATCTTTTTTCTTCTCAAGTTTCTGGTCAATCATATAAATGATTCTGTATACAAACAGTGTCACAATAATGGTGTATAAAAGCTCCGGCAGAATAATTCTTCTCAGATAATAGAAAAAATCAAACCGGCTTCTCATAAGGAACATAATCAGATACATTCCCAGTCCGTAAGCCAGTTCGCTGGCAGAAATAAGCGCCATGGGAAGTTTTATATCCTCCCCGTAAAAAATCTGGTTGAAATATCCGTTGGCATAACCGATATACATATAGATCAGCGCATGCATACCCAGAAGACGTCCAAAAAAGATGTCCTCCAGCAGACCGCAGAAAAATCCAACCGCCATTCCTTCTTTTTTTCCCTTCATAAAGCCATAAGCCGAAGTAAGAATAATCAGAAGGTTCGGACTGATGGATGCAAGAGAAAGACTCTGGAATAACGTGCTCTGCAGAAGAAAGCAGACAATAATCATCAGTGCGATGACAATTTTACGTTTCACTGGCTGTCTCCTTTCTCTACTCTGCTGAATTCAGGTCGTCGCTGCTCACCTGCTGTTTCAGATCTGTGATAATGAGTACCGTGCTCAGATGCTCAAAATCCACTGCAGGCGTAATGCTTCCTGATTTGGTCAGATTATTGGCATCCGTGGAAATCTCATTCACGTAACCGATGAGAATACCTCTGTGATACTTGGCGCTGGCATAAGATGTAACTACCTTATCTCCCTGCTCCACCTCATTATTCTCGTCACGAAGCTGATTTAACTGAAGTGTTCCCTCCGTCATCATCTGGAGATCTCCTCTGATATAGCAGAGATCAGAATTCTTCAAAACCATGGCACTGACATTACTCATATCATCAATGATGGAACGCACCTGAGCCCAGTCCGATCCCACTTTGGTTACAATGCCAACCAGACCGCCGCCTGCAATGACGTTCATATCCACCTGGATTCCGTCATTGGATCCTTTGTCAATAATGAACATATTGAACCAGTTTCCAGAATCCTTTCCGATGACATTGGCTGCGATCTTATTGAGATCCGAATAGTCATTATCCAGCTGATACAGAGAACGCAGGCCTTCCAGCTCATAGCGGTCCTGCAGCAAAGAGTTATTCTCCAGTGTCAGCTCCGCAATCTGCTCCTGCAGCTGTGCATTCTCTTCACGGATTTTCTTCAGATCTTCCAGATTATCCGCCTTATCTCTGGCCCAGCCGCCTACTGCATTCATTCCCCGCTGTATCGGAACCAGCACATAGCCGGTAATCACATTCAGCGGTCCTCCGTCGAAGTTCGTCAGGAAGGAAACAGACATGGCTGCCACACATAACAGCGTCAGGCCAAATAAAATATATTTACTTGGAATCGTCGTACGGTTTCTTTTCTTCATTGTACCCGCTCCGGTCTTTACTCATATTTCTGCTCTTTCGTTACAAAAGCAAGCGGTCTGAACTCTTTTTCATTGATGACTCTGGCCAGACCCTTTGCCACGCTCAGTTCCGGTTCCGGATCAACGGTTACACGGATACCGGATTTTTCCTGAAGAAGTTCATCCATCTTGCGGATTCTCGCAGAACCACCGGTCAGATAGATACCGTTCTGGATAATATCCACACCCAGTTCTGGTGGAGTTCTCTCAAGGATCGTCTTAACAGCATCCACGATCACGCCCAGCTGCTCTTTGATAGCGGAATATACAAAATCGGCACTGATTTCCAGCATCTGCGGAAGTCCGACTACCATATTGCGGCCGCAGATCTTCATAGTTGCCTCTTCCGGATTGATGGCATAAGCCAGTTCCTTTTTAATAGACTCTGCAGTCTTGCTTCCAATAAAGAAATTGTGTTCTTTTCGGATAGCACTCTGAATCGCATCATCGATGGAACGTCCACCGGTCTGGATCAGACGGCTGATCACGATTCCTCCTAGAGAAAGAACGGAGATCTCGGTAGTCTCTGCACCGATATCCACGATCAGTACGCCCTGCGCTTCTTTTACGTTAATTCCAAGTCCAAGTCCTGCTGCCACCGGCTTATCTACCAGATAAACAGTCTTCGGTTTCATGGTGGAATCCTGAATCAGGGTTGTAAAAATACGCTCCTGCATATCCGTCGGCAGTGCCACAAAATACTCTGCACCTTTCAGCTGACCCTTGGTTGTACTCTCCAGCAGCTTTTTCAGGAACGTCTGCATATTGCTGATACTTGCCAGATTTCCATAGGACATGGGACTTGACACCTGAATATTGGCCGGTGCCTTCTCATACATAGCATATGCCTCGTCGCCGTATGCCAGCATTTCTTTTTTATCCTGTACTGCCACCATATTGTGCTGCATCAGACAGGTGTCCTGTTCTTTATGATAAATTTTCAGATGATAAGAACCAAAATCGCAGCCAAAACAATGATTATTCATGGTATATTCCTTCTTTCTTCTCATTCTAAGTTATAGGTAGTGTTCCTCCCGGAGACTCACGTAAGCATGCTCTCCGATAATAATATGGTCTGTCAGCGCAATCCCAAGAAGCTGTCCTGCTTCTTTGATGCGTCTGGTTACATTCAGATCTTCCTGGCTGGGACTGGCATCTCCGCTGGGATGATTGTGAAGCAGAATAATCTGCACGGCCCGTGCGGATAGCGCTTCCACAAAAATTTCCCTCGGCGAAATCACCGATGCATTGACTGTCCCTTTGAACATATAACGTTCTTTGATAAGTCTGCCTCTCTGATTCAGCATAAGAAGCAGCAATACTTCCTGTTCCTCATGTCGTAAATCTTCCATATAATAGTTTGCCACCGCGGACGGCGATGTAAAATAAGTGCCCTCCCCGGCTTCCTCCCGTGCCATTCTCCTGGCGATCTCCAGAAGACATTTCAGCTGAACGGCCTTTACTTTTCCGATGCCCTTTACTTTGGAAAGTTCATCAAGGCTCAGTCTTCGAAGCCCTGTAAATCCTTCCCGCTCCGGAACCAGTCTTAAAAGTTCTCCTGCCAGTTCCATCACATTTCTTCCTTTTGCACCGGTTCGTAAGATCACCGCCAGCAGATCCCGGTTGGACAAAGACTGTACCCCGTGTCGGATGCACCGTTCATAGGGCCGGTCTTCCTGCGGCAGACTGTTAAAATTTTCATTCATGGTAATACCTCCGTTAAGTATGTCTCTCTCCAGACACCCCGAAGGTTACCTTGTTAGTATGTCCTTATATCCAGCGGTAAATCAGAATTGCCAGAAGTATTCCAATGATGCTGGCAATGGTAATCTTAATAGTCAGTCCAAACGTCAATACCACCAGTCCCAGTGACAATACCAGCGGATTCTCAAGTCCGAAGACCTGTCCGTAATTCAGCCAGCTAAGACCGGAAACATTGGCTGCCAGACTTCCGATAAAGCCTCCCAGAACCACTCCTGCCAGTACAAGCAAAAGCAGCGTCCAGCCATTTTTCGCACCTCTCATATGTATGCTACCTCCAAATACCGATTCAGTTAATCATAACACGGCATATATTTTTTTGCAATTGCTTCTGCAATCTTTAATCCGTCCATGGCTGCAGAGGTGATGCCTCCCGCATAACCGGCCCCTTCCCCGCAGGGATAAAGTCCGGACAGTTCACTTTCAAATTCTGCATTTCTCGTAATGCGGACCGGAGAGGACGTCCTGCTCTCCACGCCGGATAACACTGCGTCTGCCCTGGAAAATCCGTGAATCAATGCTTCACATCCTTTGATTCCTTCTTCCAGCGCCGCAGATAATTCCTGTGGAAAAATAGTCCGTACATTGGACAGTTCATACTGTCCCTTGATGCAGGGTTCTACTTCGCCAAGAGCTGTACTTGGCACATTCTGACAGAAATCCCCGAATAACTGTACCGGCACTTTTCCGCCGCACAGTCCATAGGCCGCCTTTTCCAGCTTTCGCTGGAATTCCAAACCTGCCAGCACATCCGTTCCCGGGAAATCCTCCGGTGTGACGGTCACAATCATGGCGCTGTTGGCATTCCGACTGTCTCTGGCCTGATAACTCATACCGTTGACTGCCAGATGTCCTTCTTCCGAAGAAGCATTGACCACCCAGCCGCCCGGACACATACAGAAAGAATAGACACCTCTGCCAGCCCCGGTCTGCCGCGTCACTTTGTAAGCAGCCGACGGTAATATAGCCGGGTAGTCTTTTCCATACTGGCTTTCATTGATCATATGCTGGGGATGTTCCATACGGACGCCCACCGCAAAAGATTTTGCCTGCATGGGAATGCCTTTTCCTTTTAACATGGAGAAGGTATCTCTGGCACTGTGGCCAATGGCAAGCACCACCACATCGGTGAGCAGTTCCTGTTCTGTCACGGTACCGTCTGTCTGACGCTGCTCATAATGCACGCCACGAATCTGTCCGGCATCTGTCAGAAGATCCGTCACCCGGCATCCGAACCGCACTTCTCCGCCTAAGGTTTCTATCTCTTTCCGCATCCGGGTGACGATGCCAATGAGCTGATCCGTTCCCAGATGTGGTTTATTTTCATATAAAATTTCTTCCGGTGCACCTGCTTCCACGAAAAGTTCCAGCACTTTCCGGTTTCTTCCCACCGGGTCTTTCACCATGGTGTTAAGCTTTCCGTCAGAAAATGTTCCGGCGCCGCCCTCTCCGAACTGCACATTGGAAGCCGGGTTCAGTTTTCCGGTCAGCCAGAAAGTCTCCACTGTTTTCGCACGGTCTTCTGCCCGCTCGCCCCGTTCCAGAATCACAGGTGCATAGCCTGCTCTTGCCAGCATAAGACCACAGAACAGTCCCGCCGGTCCGGCTCCGATAATGACCGGACGTCTGTTAAGCGGATTCTCACCATGAGCAGGAAACTGATACCAGGTTCTGACCGCCCTGCTCACCTGTTTCGAGCAGTGTTTGAGCACGGACGGTTCCCGTTTCACTTCCGCATCCACCAGATAGACATATTTTAACTCGCCGCCTCTGGCGTCCAGAGATTTCCGCATAATCTCATAACGGATCAGGTCTTCCGGCCGAATCCGCAGTGTCTTTATGATTTTCGCCTTCAGATCTTCCGGTGTATGTACCACCGGCATCTTCAGCTGTTGAATTCTAAGCATCTGTCACTCCTCATTTCCTGCAGCATTTCCTGCAAGATAACCGCTGGTCCATGCCCACTGAAGGTTATATCCTCCGCAGGCTCCGTCCACATCCAGCAGTTCGCCGCACAGGTAAAGCCCCGGCACTTTTGCCGATTCCATGGAACAGTTCTTCAGTTCTTCAAGCGGCACTCCTCCTGTACATACCTGTGCCTGCTCATAACCGCGGCATCTGGTAATATGAAAGGTAAATTCCTTGATCTGGCAGATCAGATGGCTCCAGTCCGCCTCACTCCACTGACGGCTTTTCTTCTTAACAGAAATATTGGCCCGTTTTAAAATCACATCTGAAAGCTTCTCCGG
>CAVCTH010000049.1:10403-12983 GCA_963604695.1 Clostridiales bacterium
CCCTGCCGCAATGCCTCCAGCCGCAGCACTTCCGCAATGGAAGCAGCCTGTCCGCTGGCCGGATAGAGATAGCCGTTCCGGTCTTTCACCCGGATACCGATCTTTTCAAAAAAGCGGACCGTATCTCCCATGGAAAACTGTGTGAGTGCTTCCCGTACAAATTCCGGCGCCTCACTCCGGTAGTGCTCCATCTTCTGATCTTTATTGGTAAAATTACACCGTCCGTTTCCGGTTACCAGCAGTTTTTTGCCAGTCTGCTTGTTCTTTTCCAGAAGCGTTACCTTCGCGCCCTGCTCCGCTGCCGCAATGGCTGCCATCAGACCGGAAGCACCGCCTCCGATGATCAATACTTTCTTCACTGCTTATCTCTCCTGTTCCAGCATCGCATCAATCCGCTGGTGAACTGGCTGCAGTTCACCCATTTCTTCTTCCGCGGCCGTCATTTTTGCAGCCTCTGCCTCCGCAAGTTCCTGCTCTCCGGCTGCCAGATACCGCATCCGCTGCCAGGCAGCTTCATAATATTTTGCCACGCCGTAGCATTCCTTCAGATCCGCATCCGGTTCCACGCCGTCGGCTTCATTTTCATAATAATATTCTACACATTTCTGGTATTCCTGATCCTGTATCCGCTTTAAAAATGCAGACGTTCTGTGACCGCTTTCCATAAACGGAAAAGTAAAACCTGCAATGGCAATGAGTTCGATGGTCAGAATCACGGTCAGAAATACAATCATAAGATCCATAAAAAACAGAACCGGCTTTCTCATGCTTTCTTTCATTCCAGCCCATACCCCTCTCTCAACAGCTTGCTGATTCTTGCAGAAGTCATGCCGTCCAGTTCAGAAATCTCTTCTTCTGTCAGGGGAAGCGTCTCTTTCAACACTTCCGCCATCCGCTGCCGCATAGTTTCAAAAACCTCCGGATTTTCTGCATTCTCTGCATCTTCATAAGTTTCCCGGTAGAATGCCGCCAGTGTATCTGCAAAATACGTGATATTTCCATCATATACCCTGTCGAGAGAAATCTCCGCATTTTGAGCCAGATCTTTCGCCGCTTTCTCCGTCACATCATAACGCCAGGCACACCAGAGAATGGGATACCAGGACGCAAACTTTCCGGATTCGCTGTCCGTCAGATGGTAATACTCCCCGTACTCAAACAAATCTCCATAAGCCCCTTCGTCCAGGTAAGTTTCCATCTGGCTGCAGGTTTTCTCGTAATTTCTGCCCGCCTTCCATCTTCTGGAAACCTTCTCCACATACCCGGAACTGACCTCTGCCGCTAAAAACATGCCCAGCAGCACGACAAATACCAGAACCCCCAGCACCGCTTTTTTGTGGGAACGTAGTTCAAAATGCCGGGTCTTCTTCCAGACGTCTGCTTTGGTCTTCTCATATTCTTTTTGAAATTTCCGCATGTCTTTGTCATGCTGTTTGGGATTATTGCTCATGGAGAATACTTTCCTTTAACTGTTGATTGGTTTTCTGCTCCTCATAATGACTGTACTGAAACAACAGAAATGCCGCCAGCAATACGACAATCATCGTGCCTGCCACCAGCCGCACCATATGCATCCATGCGCTTCCAAATGAGCGCGATCTCTTACCGTTCATGTTTCTCCTCCAGCAAAAGCAGAACCTCTTCGTCTGTCATGGTTGGTAACTCTGCCAATTCCTCATCTGTCAGACCAAAGCAGGCTTTCAGGGACAGTTCCATGTCTTTCTGAATATTTCGAAGATCGTTTTCCGTTTTTTCACGGTCGATGACGTCTTTCGCCACCGCACAGAGGGAATCTGTATCATAAAATTCCGGAAGCAGCCCGCCGATGGTCTCCAGATGGTCATTCTGCTCATAAATACTGTCCGCCGCCAGATACCCGTTCAGATGTTCCTTGATAAAACGGCCGATCTCAATGCATTTGGTCTGGGGCTGCCAGGGAAGAAAGGGTCCTGCAGTCCAGCCGGTCAGATTGTAGGACTTACAGTACGCATAATACTGCTCATATTCTCCCGACTCCAGATATCGGTCCATCTGTGCAGATACCGCGTCAAAATCTGCCACCGCTGCATCCTGTTTCTTATAGTAGGAATGATCATCCGCCAGAAAAGTGACAAACAAAAGGCCGAAAACCAACACGCCAAGTACCACCAGTGTGATACCTCTGGTCATCCAGTCATAGGACAGTTTCCAGACTCTTTTTACCTTCCGGCTGGTTTCCTCATAGTCCTGCTCATAATATTGTTGCTCTTTTGCATAGCGCTCCGCCCGCGGATTCGGCTTCCCGCAATAGGGGCAGACCGCATCCGTCAGCTGCAGATTGGCGCCACAGTATTTACATTTCATATGATTTTACGCTTCCAGTTTTGCAATTCCTGCATTTTTCAGTTTCTGTAAAGACATGAGAATGCCGAACTTGGCATGCTCCCAGGTAAGTCCACCCTGGAAATATACGGCATAAGGCGGTTTGATGGGGCCATCAGCGGAAAGCTCGATGGAAGAGCCCTGTACAAATGCGCCTGCTGCCATGATGACATCACTGTCATATCCCGGCATTGCCCACGGTTCCGGCTCCACATAGCT
>CAVCTH010000050.1:0-12536 GCA_963604695.1 Clostridiales bacterium
AGTCAAAAACTGCTTATCTGAATCAAAGAATCCTCTGGTCCAGTCAGAAGTCAGGTACCAAAGACTTAGTATCGTAAGCCAGCATCCCATGATACCAATCTGCAGCATCATATCCCTGCTGACCAGTGGTTCATTACGCCGTCTTGGTTTTTCGGACATATATTTTTCCAGGGCAGGTTCATTTCCCAACATCATGGCGCCCAGACCATCCATAACAAGATTCACAAATAAAAGATGTGTTACCTTCAACGGCTCTTCTACCCCCAGAAACGGAGCAATCGCGCTGACAAGAACAGCAACCATATTAATGATCAACTGGAATTTGCAGAATTTCAGGATGTTATGGTAAATCGTCCTTCCATACCAGATGGCATCCTTGATGGAATTAAAATTATCATTCAATATGACGATCTTGCCGGCTTCCTTTGCGGCCTCTGTACCGCTACCCATGGCAAATCCCACATCCGCACGCTTCAGGGCGGGAGAATCATTGACCCCGTCTCCCGTCATGCCGACCACCAGATTTTCTTCCTGACAAAGCCGTACCATTCTCGATTTATCCGTAGGAAGGGCACGGGCAATGACACGGATTCTTGGCAGAACCCGCTTTACTTCCTCATCACTCATCCCGTTCAATTCAGCAGAGGTAAGGCAAAGATCATCCTCTGACTGTACCAGTCTGGCATCCCGCGCGATGGCTGCTGCCGTCTCTCTGCGGTCTCCGGTAATCATGACAACCTGAATTCCCGCATTCTGCACCTGTTCTATGGCTTCCCGTGCTTCCGCACGGACATCATCCCGGATAGCAGTAAGTCCGATCAGGACGAGATTTTTCTGGATGCAATCTTCTTCCATTGCATGTTCGGAATATCCAAAAGCAATGACACGCATCGCTTTATCTGCCATGGCATCGATTTTTTTATTCAGCTGGGAAAGATTCAGCGGATGGAGTTCTCCATCATGGCCGATATACTCGACTGCTCTCGGAAGGAGACGTTCCGGTGCTCCTTTATAATAGGTGACACCGCATACCTGCGCCTGGCTGAATTTATTGGAAGAATTAAATTTCTGTGCAGCCTCGACAGACAGGGAAGCATCCTCCATCAATCGATGGTAAGATTCCTCTCCCAAAAATCTCATAAGTGCCTGATCCGTGGCATTTCCACTAATGACACGGTGATTGGAATCAAACATGGACGATGTATTTTTCCCGATTGCCAGCTGCAGTCTCTCACAGATACACGTATGAGAATTCAACTCTGTAAACGGAATGACAGTTCCGTCTCCTGTGAAAAACTCCACTACTTCCATTTCACCTTTGGTGATGGTTCCCGTTTTATCACTGAACAGAATATTTAACGAGCCTGCGGTTTCGATACCCTCTGCTTTCCGTACCAGCACATGATGGTCCAGCATTTTACTGGTATTTTGCATAAGGACAATGGAAATCATGAGAGGCAGTCCTTCCGGAACCGCGCAGACGATAATGACAATAGCGAGGGTCACAGCCTCTATGATGTCCATAAGCACCGGCTCCCAGCCACCTGCCAGATACGCATGGACTCCGCCCGCCAACAGGACATAATGAATCATATAAAAGACGGCAATCACAAGAGCTCCCGTATAACCAATCCGGGAAATCTGTTTTGCCAGAATGCCAAGTTTTACCTGTAAAGGAGATGCCGGTTCTTCTTCCTGCATTTCCAGTGCCATCTTACCCATCATGGTGGAAATACCAACTTTCCTTACCAGAAGAACACCTTCTCCGTCAAAGACAATGGCTCCGCGGAACAGAGAGGAAGCGTCCACAAAGGTATCCCCGGTAATGGTTTCCGGAAATACCGTATCCAAAGGGGCAGCGCTTTTGCGGCACTCTTCCGCCTCGCCATTCAGCGCTGCGTTATTTACATTTAGATGACCGGAAATAAGAATACCGTCAGCAGGAATTTTGTCGCCTGCCTGCAGAAGTACCTGATCTCCCACTACAATCTCATCCATATCGATCAGGGTAATCTGGCCGTTCCGGTATACTTTACTCTGTTCTTTTTCAATGGATTTTTTCAAATCCCGGTATTTACTGTCACTGGAGACACCTGTTTTTGCCGTTACGACAGCAACGATCAGGACGGCCACAATGGTTCCCAGCGGTTCATAAATCTGTGCATATCCGAAAAAGAACATGACAATCATCAATATGGCAATGGCCAGAAGAATCCGGATCATGGGGTCTTTGAATGTTTCCTGAAACTCCTTCCAGAACGTAGTTGGTTCCGAATCGGGAATTTGATTGCTTCCATGTTGGTTTCTGGATGTTTGAACTTCCGTGTCATTCAACCCGTATAGTTCCTGCATGAGATGCCTCCTTAAGTAAATTTTTAAAAATACTATATCGAATAAGATTCACATTTGCAATGCTGGAAATGACGTTTTTGCGTTAAGATTTCTTAACGATTACGGATCTTTTTTCAGCCGTTCCCTGCAGGCTTTCCAGTCAGGATAATACTGATCTAGAATGCCATAAAAATGAGCATTATGTCCGCGTTCCAGAAGATGGGTCAATTCATGGATCACCACATATTCAATGCATTCCTCCGGGTAAGCACCCAGCCACAGGCTGATGGAAATATTCCCGTTCCTGGTATTGCAGCTGCCCCATTGGGAGCGGGTTTTCCGGATGGTCACTTTGCTACAACGCACACCGAGAATCGGCTCCCATTTTTGGAACATGCCGGGCAGCAGTTCCAGAAGACGGTCACGGTAAGCCGGTGCCATCCTTTCTTTTTCCAGCTCCTTTTGCAGCCTCTCTTCGGCAGACGGAGCCGGTTTTGTCTTTAATTTCCGTTCATAATTTTCCAGCCAGTGCCGGATATGGGGCGCTTCCAGTGCCTTTAATCCGGATTCATAGCTGGCGGATAAAGGAATGGACATGTGAATGACCTTCGGCGCCTCTCCCTTGATCCGCACGTTTGTATTCTTTACCTTCTTTTTCGTAATCTGTACGGTATAGTCTTTCCAGAAAAATGTTTTCATCAGGCACCTTTCTGATTTGCTTTTTTCAGCTCCTGCTGTCGTTTCTCTTCTTCCGCTGCCGCACGGCTGTTCATAATCAGCATCTGCAGACGGTTCTCAATATTGGCGAAGCTCACATCCGGGTCATAATCCAGCGGCAGAATCTGTACGTTAGGATACAGCTCCTTCAGCCGTTTGGAAATACCACGTCCTACCACGTGGTTCGGCAGACATCCGAAAGGCTGCAGAATGATAAAGGCCTTGCAGCCGTGAGATGCATGGTGAAGAATTTCTCCCGGAATGAGGACGCCCTCTCCTGCATCAAAGGTATGATGGATAATCGGGTCACTTTCTTTTACCAGATCCTGCATCCGGCAGGCCGGTTCATAGAGCGGATGGGCGGATGCAATGGAGTCCGTCATGTTATGGGCCATGTTGAAGACCTTATCGACGATGGCAAACCATGCCTTTTTATCCAGCGGCTTCTTCAGGTGGTATTCCTTAATCTGGGATCCCTGATAAAAGTAAGTTTTCCGGATCACATCGGTCATCTTCGCTTCAATGATCTCAAATCCGTTCTGCTCCAGATACCGCTCGATCTCATGGTTGGCTCCCGGATGGAAGTTCAGAAGGTATTCACCTACAATCAGAACCTGCGGTTTGGGGTTACTTCGATCATAATCTACCTGATTCATAATTTCAATGGCTTTTTTGAAGCCTTTCTTTGCACCGGTCACGCCGGAACGGGTCAGACCGTCTACGACCTGGTCAAGCGCCCGCTCAAAGGCAGCATCGGCACTTCCAGCTGTCTTTTCATAAGGCCGGATCTTTCTTAACAGCTCTTCCAGTGCATCAATCATAGGAAGGGCGAAGGCAATGCGGACGGCCGACAACATATTCATCTGGAATCCCGGATGCATCTGATGAGAATCCACGTCGTCATTGGTCAGTACCGGAACATTGACGTATCCGGCGTCGTCAAGGGCTTTTCTGAGGAGTGCGCCGTAATGGGTCAGACGGCAGTCACCTACGTATTTACCCATACCGACTGCGGCGTGTTCCACATCATATTTTCCGCTCCGGAGGGCAGCAAGCGCTTCTCCGATGACAATCTGTGCCGGGAAACAGATATCGTTGTGGACATATTGTTTTCCGAGACGGATGGCCTCTTCTCTTCCTACTTCCAGCGGAACCGCACGGATGCCCTGCGTGGAAAGTGCTGCAGACATAATCCGGCAGAATGCATGGGAGGTATTGGGAACCAGTACCACTTTCTCTTTTCTGCACTCTTTTGTAAATTTAACCGGATACGGATCAGTTAATGCATGAACCTCCCGGTGAGCACAGCGTTTATGGCTCATGGCAACCGTTTCCAGGAAGGAACGGACACGGATCCGTAAAGGTCCCTGCACATCGCTCTCATCCAGTTTCAGGATCAGCGGCGTCTTTCCGGAGATTTCTTTCATCAGACGAATAATTTCGTCGGAAAGGTAAGCGTCGTGGCCGCAGCCGAAGCTTACAATCTGTACATATTCCAGATGATCATTTTCCGCTGCCAGCACTGCGGAGGAAAGCATCCTTGCATGATAATTATTGACAATATCCAGCCGGCTGTTACGAAGATCCACGTCATTGACACCGGGAACGGCGTCAGCGGTCAGAACCGGAATGCCCATGCTGGTAAACATTTTCGGCAGATCATGATTGACCAGTGCGTCGTTCTGATAAGGACGGGATGCCAGTACTACCGCGTAGGTATCGTTGGCTTCCACCTGATCCATCACATCCTGTCCGGCTTTTTTCAATGCCTGCTCAAAAGAAGCCTGTGCCTGGTCGGCAGCTTCAATAGCTTTCAGACAGATAGAAGGATCAATTTCAAAAGTATCTTTCATATATGCGGTCAGCTGCCGGTTCCGGTCTTCTGTCCGGTACCAGTGGAACAGCGGTGCATCATAAGGAATGTTCCAGCGTTTTTCCGGATTATCAGAGTTCCGGATAACGATAGGATATCCTTTTACAATGGCACACATGGATTCGCTGGTGCTGGCCGGGTTCTCGGAAGAAACCGTGGTAATGGTCGGCATGAAAATCCGGTCTACATGATGCTCTGCCAGATTCCGGATATGGCCGTGCACCAGTTTTGCCGGGAAGCAGACCGTATCAGAGGTAACGGCGGAAAGGCCGCTCTCATAGATCTTCCGGGTACTTTTATCGGAAATCCGTACCTGATAGCCCAGAGCACGGAAGAAGGTATTCCAGAAAGGCATGGTTTCCCAGTAGGATAATACCCGCGGAATACCGATGACCGTCTCTTTTTCCGGCAGCAGCTGCGGATAAGGATAATCTTCAAACAGCAGTTTTTCACGGACTTCGAACAGATTCGGAACCGCACTGCTCTCTTTATTCACTTCTTTGATTTTTTCCCGTACTTTTGCATCCTTCGGGTCGCCCAGGATCTCTCCACGTTCACAGCGGTTATTGGTAATCCAGGAATTTCCGTTGGAGAAGGTCACAATCGTACGCTGACAGTGGTTGGTACAGAAGGGGCAGGGAAGGTTGGACTCTCTCTTATAGGAGAAGCTGTCCAGTGCATCCAGACCGATAAAGGTCTGTTTCTGCTCTGCATGATACTGCTCTTTGGTAATCAGGGCCACGCCGATGGCACCCATAATGCCCGGATAAGGAGCGCGGATGACTTCACGGCCCAGATACTGTTCCAGGGCACAGAGGACGGCGTCATTTTCAAAGGTTCCTCCCTGTACCACAATCCGGTCGCCTAACAGATCCGTATTGGAAATGCGGATGACTTTGGTAAATACATTTTCAATGATGGAACGGCACAGTCCCGCCATAATATCTTCTGACTGACATCCATTCCGCTGTTCGGTAATAATGCTGCTGTTCATGAACACGGTACAGCGGCTTCCCAGAGCAGCCGGATGTTTGGAGGAAAAGGCAGCGTCAGCAATTTCCTGCATGGGAATATGTAAGGAGGACGCAAAGTTTCCAAGGAAGGAACCACATCCGGAGGAACATGCTTCATTGACCAGAATGTTGGTGATAATGCCGTGATCCAGCCAGATGGCCTTCATGTCCTGTCCGCCGATATCCAGAAGGAAGGTGGCGTCTTTTACATATTTCTCTGCTGCTCTTGCATGTGCAACCGTCTCTACGGTATGGCTCTCTGTACTGAAAGCTTTGGCAAAGAGCATTTCGCCGTATCCGGTGGTACCTGCCGCCAGAATATGGAGCTCAGCACCTGCTTCCCGGTAACGGTTCCTCATGGAAAGAAGTGCATTTTTCGCTACAGTTAAAGGATCTCCCTCATTTGGCGCATAGAAGGAATCCAGAATTTCTTCCTGCTCATTGATCAGGACAAATTTGGTGGTGGTACTTCCAGAGTCAATACCAAGATAAGCTTCCACCACTTCTCCCGGATTCGGTTTCTTCCACTGAGGTGCCTGGTGGCGATGACGCTCCTCAAAGGCAGCCCTTTCTTCCCCGGATGCAAAGAATGGCCTGGCAGCGGAAACGGTATGACCGGTCTCCTCGTTCTGCTCTTTGGCAAGCAGGCGGGTCAATTTCGGGATCTCGTAGACCGTTTCCTGATCTGCAAACATCTGTTCGAGAGACATAGCAGCGCCAAAAGCAACCATCAGCTCCGGATGATTCGGAATAATGGTCTCTTCTTCCGTAAGTGACAGACGCTCTGCAAATACACGGATCAAGGTCGGGTGAAAGGTCAGAGGACCGCCCTCGAAAATTACCGGTTTTTCAATGTCCAGTCCCTGTGCCAGACCGCCGATAGTCTGTTTGGCAATGGCATGGAAGGCGGAAAGCGCCAGATCTTCCTTGGCAATTCCCTGATTCAGAAGAGGCTGGATGTCTGTCTTGGCATACACACCGCACCGTCCGGAAATATCGTAGACACAGGTGCCTTTTGCTGCCAGTGCGTTAAACTCTTTCACCGGTACCTGCAAAATAGAGGCAATCTCATCAATAAAGGCTCCGGTACCACCGGCACAGCTTCCATTCATCCGCATGTCAGAGACGGTTAAAAGTCCTGTGCTGTCGTCCTTCTTAAAGAAAATCATTTTTGCATCCTGGCCGCCCAGCTCAATGGCGGTCCGCACCTGTCCATACTGTTCCCGGAGTGCCAGGGAATTGGCAACAACCTCCTGAATGTAGGGAACCCCAAGACGGTCTGCCATAAGTTTTGCGCCGGATCCGGTCAGGCTCAACCGGATTCTGGCGTGCGGAAATGCTTTTTCCAGCCGTTTCAGTGCGTCATGGACACTTTTTACCTGGGCTGCGTTGTGTCTCCGGTATTCGGAATAGACAATCTTTCCGTTATCCGGCTGGACTGCCACAATTTTTGTTGTGGTAGATCCTACATCAATACCGGTCAGTAATACCTGGCCATTATATCGTTCCTCTTTCAATCTTCTGTACCTCACTTAAAAACTATATATCAACATAACAACATTATGTAAATTTCATATGAATTATTATATAAAAATGTAATAACACCAATGAGGCGGGTCTTTGGAATACGGGATTCCTCCGACCCGCCTCCTGGACGGCGGCTGCCTTACCAAGCAGTCTTATCGAACAAATTTTTCGGTTTCTTTCAGTCGTGTCAGGGCACGGGCCATAGCCGCCTGTGTCATATGATACTCCTGAATACTCTGTTTTTGACGAAGTCGTTCCTGAGCACGCTCCATTGCCTCTTTTGCACGGTTGGCATCCACCTCTTCGGGGCGCTCCACCGTGTCGGCAAGCACCGTAACACGGTTATTTGCCGACATACAGAATCCCATTCCCAGGACTGCATAAAGCCATTCGCCGCCTTCTTCCTTCTGCAGACGCATCTCACCGTTTCGCACGGCAATGATCGTCTCCTCATGATGCGCCATAATTGCCATCTCTCCGTCAACTGCCGGAACAATCAGGCAATGGCAGTATCCTTCGTAAAAGATTCGGTTACTGGAGATAATTTTTACAAAAAACTTTGACATGATCCATCACCTCTATACGGTTGCGGTCAGAGTCTTTGCCTTCTGAACAACTTCCTCAATGGTTCCTACGTTGAAGAATGCAGCCTCCGGATATTCATCCATTTCACCATTGATGATGGCCTGGAATCCTTTGATGGTATCCTTCAGCGGTACATATTTACCGGGAATACCGGTAAAGTTCTCAGCCACATGGAACGGCTGGGACAGGAAACGCTGGATCTTTCTGGCACGGGCAACGGTCAGCTTATCATCCTCTGACAGCTCCTCCATACCAAGGATGGCAATGATATCCTGCAGCTCCTTGTACTTCTGCAGCATCTCCTGTACACGTCTTGCAGTCTCGTAATGCTCCTCGCCTACCACGTCAGCTTCCAGAATACGGGAAGAGGACTCCAGCGGATCAACCGCCGGGTAAATACCCTGCTCTACGATCTTTCTGGAAAGTACGGTGGTGGCATCCAGATGTGCGAAAGTGGTTGCCGGAGCCGGGTCGGTCAGGTCATCGGCCGGCACATAAACAGCCTGTACGGAGGTAACGGAACCGTTCTTGGTAGAAGCGATTCGCTCCTGCAGCTCACCCATCTCGGTAGCCAGAGTAGGCTGATAACCTACTGCGGAGGGCATACGTCCCAGCAGTGCGGATACCTCAGATCCTGCCTGGACAAAACGGAAAATGTTATCAATGAAGAGAAGCACGTTCTGATGCATCTCATCGCGGAAATATTCTGCCATGGTAAGTCCTGTCTCGGCTACACGCATACGCGCTCCGGGGGGCTCATTCATCTGACCGAACACCAGTGCGGTCTTATTCAATACTCCGGAGGCCTTCATCTCCGTCCAGAGGTCATTACCCTCACGGGAACGCTCACCGACACCGGTGAAGATGGAATATCCTCCGTGCTCCGTCGCAATATTTCTGATCAGCTCCTGGATCAGCACGGTCTTACCTACTCCGGCGCCGCCGAACAGACCGATCTTACCACCCTTTGCATAGGGGGCAAGAAGGTCGATGACCTTGATACCGGTCTCAAGAATCTCGACAACCGGACTCTGGTCTTCAAAGGAAGGCGGATCCTGGTGGATACACCATTTTTCTGAATCTGTAATCTCTCCCCCGCCGTCAACGGTCTCTCCAAGTACATTGAAGAGACGTCCCAGGGTCTTCTCTCCTACGGGAACAGTAATACCTGCACCGGTAGGGGTGACTTCCATATCACGGCAGAGACCTTCACTGGCCGTCAGCATAATACAGCGGACGACATTGTGTCCCATATGCTTTGCAACTTCCATGACACAGTTTTTGCCATGGTTGTCAACGGTCAGTGCATCTTTTATATGAGGGAGATTGCCCTTCTCGAACAGTACGTCGATAACGGGACCTGAAACCTGTATGATTTTACCTTTTTCCATCACACATGCATCTCCTTTTATGTTGTTTTTTTCTTCTGGGCTTTGGCACCGCCGCATACCTCAGTGATCTCCTGGGTAATCGCCGCCTGTCTTGCCCGGTTGTACATAATGCCAAGATCATGAAGAAGCTCATCCGCATTGTTGGTAGCAGATTCCATGGCCTGCATACGTGCACTCTGCTCGCTGCAGAAGGATTCTACCAGCGCACTGTAGATAAATCCGGCAATGTAGTTCGGTACAATACTGTCCACAACGGTCTGATCGTCCGGAACTGTGAAAAATTCCTCATGATAGACATCCATGGGAACCTTCGGCATGGGAGGTCTCTCCATGGGAAGCATCTTCTTCACCTCGGCAACGCTGGTCATGCTGTTTTCCATTCGGGTGAAGATAACCTGAATTTCATCCAGCTCACCTGCCTCAAATTTTTCCAGCAGCGTCGCCGCAATCCAGCGGGCACGGCTGAAGGTGGGATTCTGTGCCGTAAACTGGAAATTCTCCTGAATCGGCACATGCTGTCCGGTAAAATACTGCCGTCCCAGCTCCCCAACCACAAACAGTTCTGTCCACTGGCTCCGGTCATCCAGAAATTCCTGGGCAAGCTTCAGTACGTTATGGTTATAGGCACCGGCCAGACCTTTATCTCCGGTGATCACCAGCAGTCCGATTTTCTTCTGATGATCCGGCTTTTCTTCGCCCTCTTCCTTCTCGAAATACATATGGCTGACATCCGGAAGATGACGGAGCAGACGTGCCATCATGGCCTGCAGCGTGTAGAAATAAGGTTCTGTATTTTCCAGATCCTGGCGTGCCTTTCTCATCTTGGTGGATGAGATCATGTACATGGCATTGGTGATTTTTCTCGTATCCTGGATACTTTTGATCCGGTTCTGGATCTCTCGCAATCCTGCCATACTACTTCACCACCTGACTCTTATATTCCTTTACCGCTTCTACGATCTTATTGATCAGTGTATCGCTTAAGCTGTGCAGTTCTTCGATCTCCTCACCAAGCTCGGGATGCTTCTGGTCGATCCAGGTAAGCATCTCTTTCTGAAATTTCTTCAGCTCCTTCACCGGCACATCGAGGAACTGCTTATGGGTCGCCGCACATAAGGTAATCACCTGCTCATGCAGTGACATCGGCGAACCCAGAGGCTGCTTTAACAGCTCCATCATTCTCTTACCATATTCCAGCTGCTCTTTTGTGATTTCATCCAGGTCAGAGCTGAACTGGGTAAATACTTCCATCTCACGGTACTGGGCCAGATCCACACGGATACTTCCGGCTGCTTTCTTCATAGCCTTGGTCTGGGCTGCACCGCCTACACGGGATACGGACAGACCGACATTGACAGCCGGACGCATACCTGCGTTGAACAGGTCACTCTCCAGGAAGATCTGACCGTCGGTAATGGAGATCACGTTGGTCGGAATGTATGCGGATACATCACCTGCCTGGGTTTCGATGATCGGAAGTGCGGTAATGGATCCGCCGCCCTTTTCGTCGCTCAGACGGCTGGAACGCTCCAGCAGACGGGAATGCAGGTAGAATACGTCACCCGGATATGCCTCACGGCCCGGAGAACGCTCCAGCAGCAGGGACAGGGAACGGTATGCTACCGCATGCTTTGACAGATCATCGTAGACGATCAGGACATCCTGGCCTCTGTGCATGAAAAATTCTGCCAGCGCAGTACCGGAATAAGGTGCCAGATACTGCAGCGGAGCCGGATCACTTGCCGTGGAGGATACCACGATGGTGTAATCCATGGCACCATGTTTTTCAAAATTATGTACCAGCTTGGATACGGTAGATGCCTTCTGGCCGATAGCTACATAGATACAGATGACATTCTTGCCCTTCTGGTTCAGAATGGTATCCGTAGCGATGGATGTCTTACCGGTCTGGCGGTCACCGATGATCAACTCACGCTGTCCACGGCCAATCGGGAACATGGAGTCAATGGAAAGAATACCTGTCTCCAGCGGAGTATCAACGGACTTACGGTCTACGATACCTGGAGCCGGTTCTTCTACTGCACGGTAGTCTGTAGTCTCAATCTTTCCCTTTCCATCGATGGGATCACCCAGCGCATTGACAACGCGTCCGATATAGCCATCCCCTACCGGGATACCGGCCATCTTACCGGTACGTGCGGCACGGCTGCCTTCTACGATCTCCGTATCCTTTCCAAGCAGGATACAGCCGATCTCATGCTCACGGATATCCTGTACCATGGCTTTCTCGCCATTATCGAAGACGAGAATCTCTCCGTACATGGCATGGTCTACACCGTCAATATAAGCGATACCGTCACCGACACGGCTGACGATACCAACCTCCTGGCTGGCAATCTCCACATCATCCATGCTTCCCTTCAGGATGCTGATGATCGCTTTCTGTGCTACCAGCGGGCCGTCTCCGGATACGTCCAGGGACTGCAGCTTCTGCTGCAGGGCTTTCTTACGTCCGGAAGCACTCCAGTCATATTCTTCATTGCCGGCATGCAGGATAAATCCGCTGCCAAGGGCTTTGTTCTGTTTACGGGAAATGTTCAGCACTCTCTCAGGATATTGCTGTCTTAAAAATTTTATAATGCCTTCATACTGAGCATCATCCGGTTCTGTTACATATTCCAGAACACAGGAAAGAGGGGTACGCTCCTCATCCGACAGTTCCATATATGCTTTCAGAATATCTTCCAGAGATCCAAGAGCACCATCCTCTACCAGGCCGTAAATAAACTGGCGGGATTCTGTCGGGAAAATTTCCTGGATAATATCTTCACGTTTCATGCGTGAAGTCGCCGGATTTTCCAGCTCAGTCTGAATCTGGGGAACCGCTTTCAGAATATCAACTGCATGCTGCAATACTTCCGGCCGCATGCGGGCTGCTGTCAATCGGTCCAAATAAGAATTAAGATTCTTCATGAGTTGATTCACCTGCTTTTGTTAAAAATTCGTCATAGAGAGATCCATCACTGTGTTCAGACTGCATGGATTTTACAGCGGCATCGAGGATCATGCCACGGATTTCCTGCTCTGCCTTGTTCATTACTTTTTCTTTCTGGAGAGCAGCCTCTTTCTTGGAAGTAT
>CAVCTH010000050.1:12546-12952 GCA_963604695.1 Clostridiales bacterium
GACCGGCCTTCTTATGGGCATCTTCTACGATCTGGTCAAATTCCTTCCGGGCATCAAGCTGAGCCTGTGCCATTATTTTCGCTTTTTCGTCCTCAATCTGATTCTGGTACTGTACGCTCTTGTCTTTTTCAGCCTGTGCCTCATCCTGAAGCTTCTGGGCCTCTGCATAACGGGCTTTGATTGCATCTTCCCGCTTGGTGATAATATCATTAATCGGCTTAAAGAGGAATTTGCGGATTAACACATACCATATCAGGATATTAAGAACGGTAAAGACCAGATTTAAGTCTAATCTTAACATTTATAAATCCGCCTTTCTTACTGTAACAGAATAATGATCAGCAGCGCGATAACGAAACCGTAAATAGCAGTTGCCTCTGCAAGTGCTGCACCAAGAAGAAGAATC
>CAVCTH010000051.1:0-12865 GCA_963604695.1 Clostridiales bacterium
GTTGCTTCTCTTTATTTGTATTATAATATGAGTTACTTAAACTTTCAAGCGTCCCTTGCAAAAATCTTTATTTATGCGATAATATTTGTTGCAGTTTACAGGTGATTACGTGGATGAAAGTGACAGCCTGTCACTTTCATCCGCTTAGTCACGATATCTATAAAGAAACAGTAGGAATACAGTATGGAAGAAAAGAAAAACAGCCATCTTTTACGGACGTTATTTTTATCCACCTTTTACTTAAGCGCTTTCACTTTCGGAGGCGGTTATGTGATTGTGACATTGATGAAACGGAAGTTTGTGGATGAGCTTCACTGGATTGATGAGGAAGAAATGCTGGATCTGGTAGCCATCGCCCAGTCGGCGCCGGGGGCCATTGCGGTAAATGGAGCCATTGTGGTGGGCTACAAGCTGGCCGGAGTGACGGGGCTTCTGACGGCAGTACTGGGGACGGTACTTCCGCCGTTTTTGATTTTGTCGGTGATCTCGGTCTGCTATGAAGCATTTCGTTCCATGACGCTCATTGCCCTCATGCTGGAGGGCATGCAGGCGGGTGTGGGAGCGGTCATTGCTTCGGTCGTCTGGGATATGGGAAGCGGTATTGCGAAGGAAAAGGAGCCCATCAGCATGCTGGTGATGATTGCCGCATTTGCCGTTTCCATGATTTTTAATATCAATGTGGTGTTTATTATCCTGGCAGCAGGAATTCTGGGATTTGCAAGAACCATGATGCGGAGAAGGAGGGAGCAGGCGTGATTTATTTTCAGTTATTTTTAAGCTTTCTCCAGATCGGAGCATTCAGTTTCGGAGGCGGCTATGCAGCGCTTCCGCTGATCCGACATCAGGTGGTGGAGGCCCATGGATGGCTGCAGTTATCGGAATTTACGGATCTGATTACCATTTCCCAGATGACGCCGGGACCGATTGCCGTGAATTCTGCCACGTTTGTGGGATTAAAAGTGGCGGGTATTCCGGGGGCGGTGGTCTGCACCCTTGGCTGTGTGCTTCCGTCATGCATTCTGGTATCGCTGATCGCAAAACTGTATCTGAAATACCGTTCCAAGGATCTGTTACAGGGCGTATTAAAAGGACTTCGCCCGGCAGTGGTGGCGTTAATTGCGTCGGCGGGTGTGGATATCATGGTGTCTGCCCTGAACATCGGTGGAGAAGGACGGATGAAACTGCAGATGGCAGTGATTTTTTTTATTTGCCTGGTGCTGCTCCGGAAGAAATGGAATCCCATTCTGGTGATGGTGCTGGCGGGGGTTATGCAGGTAATGTATGGAATGGTAAGTGGTTTGATTGGAATATAGACAGCAAGGAGGAGTCAGAATATGAAAACAGGACTGATACTGGAAGGCGGCGCTATGCGCGGTATTTATACGGCAGGAGTGCTGGATGCATTTCTCGAGCAGGAGATTAAAGTGGACGGCGTGATCGGTGTATCTGCAGGTGCGGTTCATGGATGCTCCTATGTGTCCGGACAGCACGGCCGCAGTATCCGTTATTATTTAAAATATATGAAAGATCCTCGGTTTATGAGTTTTCGGTCTCTTCTGAAGACGGGCAACCTGGTGGAGACGGAGTTCTGCTATCATGAGCTCCCGGATAAACTGGATGTCTTTGACCGGAAAGCCTTTGAAGAGTCGCCGATCACTTTTTATGTGACCTGCACCAATGTGGAGACAGGAAAAGCAGAATATATCCGGATGGATAACATGGATGAGATTGACTATATGCGGGCGTCCGCGTCCATGCCGTTAGTATCTCAGATCGTGGAAGTGGGCGGCATGAAGCTGCTGGACGGCGGCGTGGCGGACAGTGTGCCTCTCGATGCATTCCGGAAACTGGGCTATGAGAAAAATATCGTGGTACTGACCCGCCAGAAAGGATACCGGAAGAAACCCTCATCCATGGCGCTGGCAGGAAGAGTTTACCGGAAATATCCGGCCTTTGTGGAAGCTATGAAGGAGCGCTATCAGCATTACAACGATACCATGGATGAGATTGACCGCCTGGAAGAGACGGGAGAGATTCTGGTGATCCGCCCGAGCCGTGACCCGGACATTGGACGCATGGACAAACGCCCGGAGAAAGTCATGGGCGTCTATCAGCTGGGATATGCGGACGCGCAGGCGAAGATGGAAGCGGTCCGGAAGTTCCTGACAGCGAATTTTTAAAGTTATAGTTTATAGATGATTGTGTGGATGAAAGTAGCAGCCTGTGAAAGGAACGTCCGCAGTCCCGGTACTTGCTGAGAACAAGTCAAAGACGATGTTCGAAGCTTAGTACCGCTGGATCGAGGACTTAGCGCGAGCGGTTCCGCTCACAGCCTGCCACTTTCATCTGTTTAGCCAACTGGTGAATTACAATTCTTTAGAAAACTTCATAATTTTTTCATTGTTTTTTCACGGTCTTCGTTTACAATAGATTCATATGTTTGTTGTAAATAAAAAGGATAACAACGTTTACCATATAGAAGGAGTCTGGAATGAGAGAAAAATTTTATCGTTTTATGCAGGGAAGATATGGCGTGGATGATCTGTACCGTTTCCTGTTCTGTCTGGCAGTGATTGGCATTGTCCTGAACTGGTTTGTGAAAAGTTCCGCGTTGAGTTTTGTGACTACATTGATTCTGGTGTATGCCATGTACCGCGTACTGTCCAGAAATCACAGTGCCCGTTACACGGAGAACCAGAAATATCTGAATGCCACAGCCAAATTCCGTTACTGGTTTGATCAGCAGAAAAAGCTCATGGAAGAGCGGAAATACCATCATATTTATACCTGTCCGAAATGCAGACAGAAGATCCGGATTCCAAAAGGAAAAGGAAAGATTATGGTGCGTTGCCCGAAATGTCATCATGAGTTTCAGAAGAGGAGCTGATGGCGGATGTTCGGATATATCGTAGTACATAAGTCGGAACTGAAGGTAAGGGAGTATGAGACTTACCGTGCCAGCTACTGCGGACTCTGCCACAGCCTGAAAAAACGGTATGGCAGAATCGGCCAGCTGACCTTAAGCTTTGATATGACATTTCTGGCGCTGCTGTTGACGGGCCTCTACGAGCCGGAGACGATTTCCGGGCAGGGGCGGTGCCTGGCACATCCCATGCAGAAGCACTGCTACCGGCAGAATCCGTATTTTGACTATGCGGCGGATATGAATATCCTGCTTACTTATTATAAATGCCTGGATGACTGGAACGATGAGAAAAAGGCCAGCGCCAGGCTCTTGTCATTCCTGCTGAAAGGAAAAATGAGGAAGCTTTCGGCATCCGAACAGGAGAAATCCAGGAAGATTCAGGAACTTCTGGGTCAGCTTTCCGCCTGTGAGAAGGAAAATATCCAGGATATTGATAAAACTGCTGGATTTTTTGGAGCAATTATGGCAGAATTGTTCGTGTACGCGGAAGATGAGTGGGCAGACAAATTGCGCCGCATGGGATTTTTCTTTGGAAAATTCATTTACCTCATGGATGCATACGAGGATATTGAGGATGACCTGAAACAGGGAAGATACAATCCTCTGGCAGATTTATATAAAAAAGACACCTTTGAACAGGAATGCCAGCAGATTCTGAAAATGATGATGGCGGAGACGTCCAGGGTATTTGAGCAGCTTCCGATTCTGGAAGATGTGGAGATTTTGAGAAATATATTATATGCGGGCGTCTGGAGCCGTTACGGTCAGATCCGGTGCAGTAGAAAGGAAACAGAGAAAGAAGCATGATGACAGATCCATATGAAGTGCTGGGACTGAAAAGAGGCGCTTCGGATGAGGAGATAAAAAAGGCATATCGGACATTGAGCAGAAAATATCATCCGGATGCCAATATTAACAACCCCAATGCCGCACAGGCAGAGGAAAAGTTTAAACAGGTACAGGCAGCCTATGACCAGATCATGAAAGAAAAGGAACAGGGCTATTCCGGTTATGGAAGTACCAATGGTTATGGTGGTTACGGCTACGGCAGCTATGGAAATTATGGCGGCCGTGGTTATGGAAGCGGTTACGGAAATAATTATGGCTCCGGACAGACAGATGAGGAGACCAACTATCTGAATGCGGCCATGAACTATATCCGTGCCGGAAGATACAATGAGGCATTAAACGTGCTTTCCGGAATTTCCCGGAAATCTGCCCAGTGGTATTATTTAAGCGCCATTGCAAACAATGGTCTTGGTAATAATGTGGTGGCACTGGATCACGCCCAGCGTGCCGTGTCCATGGAACCGGGCAGAATGGAGTACCGTGCGCTGCTGCAGCAGCTGCAGGGTGGAAACAGCTGGTATGATCAGATGAGCACGCCATATGGAGGAATGCAGGCCATGGGAAATGATTTCTGCTGTAAGCTCTGTCTGGCAAATATGTTCTGTAATCTCTGCTGTCTGGGCGGCAGAGGCGGAATGCTTTGCTGTTAGAAAAATGGAAGTACGAAGGAATAGATAGGAACGATACGGATGAAGAGGGGAAGAGGATATCGAAGCGCTGCGGGGTTACTGGTCGCAGCGTTTCTGTTGGCTACAAACAGTCAGGTAAATTTTGCGGCAGATGCCCAAGCGGCGGCAGAAGCGCAGGCAGCAGCAGAGGCACAGGCGGCGGCAGAAGCACAGGCAGCAGCAGAAGCGCAGGCGGCAGCAGAGGCACAGGCGGCGGAAGCACAGGCGGCAGCGGAAGCACAGGCGGCGGCAGAAGCGCAGGCGGCAGCGGAGGCACAGGCAGCAGCGGAGGCACAGGCAGCGGCAGAAGCACAGGCGGCAGCGGAGGCACAGGCAGCGGCGGAGGCGCAGGCAGCAGCAGACGGAACACAGCCGGATGCGGCAGCTGATCCGAACACGCAGCAGGCCCAGACACAGCCGAAAACTTCCGGTAAGAAGAAAATCAGCGAGCAGGTGAAAAAGGACATTGCCGATTCACTGGATGCCAATGTAAAAGACGCGATCATTAACGGCTATTTAAGTCTGTTGAATAAAGATTATATTTTAAAGGATGAGCTGGATATTGACCTGACCAGCATTGGCGGCGGCCATCAGCTGGAGAAAAGAGCAGCAAAAGAGATTACCAGAATGGTAAGGGACGCGAAGAAGGATGGCGTGAACATCAACATTACCTCCTCCTACCGTACCTATGCCAAACAGGTGACCTTATTTGAAAATAAAATCAGCCGTCTGGAGGCAACCGGAAAAGCGCATACCGCAGCGGTAAAAGAAGCGGGAACGGTAGTTGCCGTGCCGGGCACCAGTGAACATCAGCTGGGACTGACGGTGGATTTTGTGACAAACACGTACAAAAAGCTGGATGAAGGCATCCGGAATACCAAAGAATACCAGTGGGTATCAGAACATGGTTGGGAATATGGCTATGTGATCCGCTATCCAAAGGATAAGTCCGATATTACAGGAATTATTTCCGAACCGTGGCATCTCCGGTATGTGGGGATTCCGGCGGCAAAACTGATGACAGAGCAGGGAATTTGTCTGGAAGAGTTTTTGGGGGTGGCATACGATGGCCAGAGAGATGGAATTTCGAATGGAGCGGGATGGGCTAATACAGGTCGGTGATCAGGTAGCCCTGAAGGAAGATACGGCAAATACCATGGCAGGTGTCATGTTCTATTATACGATTAAAGATGCCATCGCCATGTCCAACAATACCAAGAAGCCGTTGAAGCGGCTGGACGGGACGGTAAAGTCCATCGAAGCCAATGAAAGTTACTGGACGGTAACTGTGGAGATCGAAGAATAGTCTCGCATGGATGCGGGATGTATGTTATGATAGAAGAATCACAAGAGAAGAGGGATTAGAAAGATGCCAATCAGAATACAGAATGATTTGCCGGCAAAAGAAATACTGGAGAAGGAAAATATCTTCGTCATGGACGAGAGCAGAGCGCTGACGCAGGAAATCCGTCCGCTGAAGGTAGGAATCCTGAACCTGATGCCGCTGAAAGAAGATACAGAACTGCAGCTCTTAAGAAGTTTTTCCAATACACCGCTGCAGGTGGATGTGACGTTTATTACGGTAAAATCTCATGAATCCAAAAATACAGACAAGAGCCATCTGAACAAATTTTATCAGACCTTTGATGAAGTGCGGAAAAAGAGATTTGACGGACTCATCATTACCGGAGCTCCGGTGGAGCAGATGGAGTTTGAAGAGGTGGATTACTGGACGGAACTTCGTGAGATTTTTGCATGGTGTGAGTCTCATGTAACGTCTACTTTATATATCTGCTGGGGTGCACAGGCTGCCATGCACTACTATTATGGACTGGACAAAGTACTGCTTCCGCAGAAACTGTTCGGACTTTATACCCATCGTGTCATGAACCGGAAGGAGCCGCTGGTCAGAGGTTTTGACGACTATTTTGTAGCACCCCATTCCCGCCATACCGCTATTCCGAAGGAAGCCATTGAGTCATGCAAAGAACTGAAAATTATGGCAGAATCCGATGAAGCAGGAGTTTTCCTGTGCATGGCCGAGAACGGCAAGAAGATTTTCGTTATGGGACATCCGGAATATGACCGCGTGACGCTGGCAAAAGAATACAAGAGAGATAAGGACAAAGGACTGGATATTCAGGTTCCGAAGAATTATTTCCCCAATGACGACGATACAGAGCGTCCGTCTCTGATGTGGAGAGCGCACGCCAACACCCTTTATACAAACTGGTTAAACTACTATGTCTATCAGCTCACCCCGTATGTATGGGAGGATGACAAGGAGTAAAAGGAGGATCTGCCATGGAGGAAGAACGTCGCAACGAATATGGTTTCTGCCCGAAATGCGGAGCTGTCATGCAGAATGGAACATGCCAGAGCTGCGGCTATGGAAGGCGGCTGAAAGCAGCTGCGGAATCCCGGAAGGAGTCTTACGAAACTGAAACCAGGACTCCCAGACCGGAGAGAAGGCAGGGTATGTCAGCCGGTGGAAAAGCAGTCTTAACCATCTGCATTGTCCTGGCAGTACTCTTTATTTTGTTTTTTGTCCTGATGATCTTTTCCATTGTCAGAATGACGGTATCCACGGTTACGGACAGCAGCAGTCTGACTCAGGATTATTATGATTACTATAATGGCTATGGTAATGAAAATCCGGACTATGACTATTACAGTCAGTATGTGCCGGATCCGGAGGATGATTATTATAAAGAACTGGCAGATGCCACTGCAGAAGACCTGACTTATCGGGTGGAGTGGCGGCAGGAGAGCCGTTATCCGGATAATTCGGACGATACGGCTTACCTTTCCATTACGTATCCGGTGTTTACCGGGGAGAAACAGGAAGAGCTGGATCAGATCAACAGCCAGGTGAAAGACATGGCGGACCGGTATGTGGATTATTATGAGTCCGACGGCGAAGTAGTCAGCGTGATTTCTTATGTGACGCTGATGCAGGAAGACCGGCTCAGCGTGGTATGCCGTTATGAAGTGACCGGAAAGACGAAGATTTACCGTGTGGAGGCCCTGACTTTTGACCGGACCACCGGAGAGCGGATTGACAATGACCAGCTCATTGAGGTGGACGACAGTTTACCGGCCCGATTCCGCGCCCAGAATGAGAAACAGAACGGCAGTATTGATTTTCTGGATCAGCTGTCCGATGAAGATCTGATCGGATATCTGTCGGATGACGACAGCCGGTTTGCATTTCTGACTCCTGTAGGAACGGAGATCGGCTTTAACTATGACGAAGGCTGGATTACCGTTACGTTAAAAGAAAATACATTATAAAGGCGGTTGGAAAATGATAGAACGAATTGATCTGTTTCATCTGCCTTTTTATAAAAAAGAAGCCTTCACCGGTTCTGACAGGGGCTTACGTTTCTGGATTGGAAAGACAGAGCTTCCGTCAGAGAAGGAAGATGAAGAAGGCGAGACCGTATTGCGGGCCATTCTGTGGCCGGAACCTTTTGCACTGAAGCATACGGCGGATGAGAAAAAAATAACAAAGGATTTTCCATTTTCCGAAGAGGGACTGGATCAGGTGTATGAGTGGATTCTGGGAGATGGAAGAGACCTGGTGATAGAAAAAACAGAATGAATCAGAAATAGAAAAATGGAAGGCGGAGGCCTTCCATTTTTCATCGCAAACACATTTATACAACAAAAGGATATTTCCACTGTTGACTTTATGCTCTTATTTTATTATAGTTTTGTAGATAAGTAAAATTCATTATTTTCATTTTTGAAATGAAAATCATTCAAGGAGAAGGCTATGACGTTACTTTCATATCAGGTATTTATGGCAGTAGTGGAACAGGAGAGTTTTCAGAAAGCGGCACAGGCGCTGCAGCTGACGCCGTCAGCCATCAGCCATGCGGTGGCAGGCATGGAGGCGGAGCTTGGATCGACGCTTTTTATCAGGAGCAAGCAGGGAGTTTATCTGACCAATTATGGAAAGGAACTGTTCCCTTATATTAAAAGTGTGCTGAACAGTGACGAATATCTGCATCAGGCGATTGCGCAGTTTAACGGACTTCAGAAAGGTGTGGTAAGGATTGGAACGTTCAGCAGTGCCTGTGTGGAATGGATGCCAAGCCTTCTGAAGGATTTTGAACAGGAATATCCGAATGTAAAGCTGGATATTTACCAGGGAACCTATGATGACGTCTACCAGTGGCTGAAAGACGGCGTGGTGGATCTGGGATTTCTCTCAGAGTCCAGCGTGGGAGAACTGGCCTGGGATCCTATTTACAAAGACCGGATTGTCTGCGCGGTGCCCAAAGGCTTTCAGACGGAAAAGCCGGGCTGCGTGACTATCGAGGAACTGAAGCACCAGCGCTTTGTCGTACAGCGGGAAGGCTGTGATGCGGATGTGAACAATGTGATTGCAAAATATGAGATTCCGGCAGACGGGGGAAGCCGGATTGTGGACGATATGTCGGCCATTGCCCTGGTCATGGGCGGTTATGGCGTTTATATGGTGCCGGAGCTGGTAACGAGAAATATTCCGTTCCCGGTGGATGTCTATCCGCTGGAAGTGGAGGAATCCCGGACTATCGTGCTGGCTTATGCAAGATCCGACATACAGGCACCGGCGGTCAGCCGTGTGAGAGAATACATTCTGGAGCGGTTCCGGAATGGAATGGAACAAGGAGAGTAGACAAGCAGTATGCAGTATCGATATTTATTTTTTGACCTGGACGGTACCCTGTGGGATTCCAGGGAAGGAATCACCAAAGGCGTCCGTTACGCCCTGGAACAGATGGGATATGGTTCCCCGGATCTGAAAGATCTGTACAAATTCATTGGCCCGCCGCTGACGGAAGCATTTCCGGAATATTACGACATGACCATGGAGCAGGCCAGAGAGGGCGTTACATATTTCCGGGAATATTTTACGAAGACTGGTATTTATCAGAACCGGCTGTTTGATGGCGTGCCGGAAATGCTGAAGACGCTGAAGGATGCGGGCAGGATTCTCTGCACGGCGTCCTCCAAACCGGAAGCCCACGTGAGAATCACTCTGGATTATTTTCACATTACGGATTGCTTTGACCATATCTGCGGTGCAACACTGGACGAGAGCCGGAGCGGGAAAAAGGAAGTATTAAAGGAACTGATCCGCAGACTGGGACTTACGGAAGAGCAGCTTCATACGGAAGTGCTGATGATCGGAGACCGGAAGCATGACGTGCAGGGAGCGGCAGCCTTTGGCATTCCGTGCCTGGGAACTTCCATGGGATTTGCTCCGGAAGGAGAACTGGAGTCCGCAGGGGCACTGGCGGTTGTCAACAGTCTGCAGGAGATGACCGATTACATTCTGAACCATTAAATCGTTCAAATATTGAAATTCAAAAAGGTTTATGTTAAGATAAAAAGTCGGGTTGGCGCTCAAAGTCAGCCGGAAAGAAGGAGGAAGGATCCATGAGATGGAATAAATATACACTGACCACAACCGCAGAGGCGGAGGATATGATCAGCAGCATGATGATGGAAGCAGGAATCGAAGGGATCGAGATTGAAGACAAGGTACCTTTAAGTGAGAGCGACAAATCTCAGATGTTTGTGGACATTCTTCCTGAAGGTCCGGCAGATGACGGAGTCGCAAGAATCAGTTTTTATCTGGAGCCGGATCAGGACAATGCCGCCATTCTGGCAGCTGTGGAAGAAGGCCTGGAAGAGATCAGAAGCTGGGGCGTAGATGTGGGAGCCGGAACCATCGAGGCATCCCAGACCGAGGATAAAGACTGGATCAATAACTGGAAACAGTATTTCCATCAGTTCTATGTGGATAATATCCTGATCAAACCCTCATGGGAGGAAGTGAAACCGGAAGACCGGGAGAAACTTCTGATTCAGATTGATCCGGGTACGGCATTTGGAACCGGTATGCATGAGACCACGCAGCTCTGCATCCGTCAGATTAAGAAATACGTAACACCGGATACCGTGCTTCTGGACGTGGGAACCGGAAGCGGTATTCTTTCTATCGCAGCTCTGAAACTGGGCGCAAAATTTGCATGCGGTACGGATCTGGATCCCTGTGCCATCACAGCTGTGAAAGAGAACATGGATGTGAACGGCGTGGACGAGGACAAGTACACCGTGATGCTGGGAAATATCATTGATGACAAAGAAGTACAGGATGCAGTCGGCTATGAGAAATACGACATGGTCGTAGCCAACATTCTGGCAGAGGTGCTGGTACCGCTGACACCGGTCATTCTGGCGCAGATGAAGCCGGGTGCTCTCTACATCACTTCCGGTATTATTGATGATAAAGAAGAAACGGTTGTAAATGCAGTGAAGGATGCGGGCCTGGAAGTGTTGGAAGTCAACCATCAGGGCGAGTGGGTATCTGTCACTGCCCGCAAGAGACAGGATTAAGGAAATGTATCATTTTTTTGTGGAGCCGGGTCAGGTACACGGAGATTACGTGGAGATTCTGGGCGGCGATGTGAATCATATGAAAAATGTGCTCCGCATGAAGCCGGGAGAAGAGATTACGGTCAGTGACGGATTCGGTCATGAATATGGCTGCAAGGTGGCTTCATTGGAAGAGGACAGTGTCCGGGCGGAGATTCTGGAACGCAGGGAAGTATCCGTGGAACTGCCTTCAGAACTGGTGCTCTACCAGTGTCTTCCCAAGGGAGACAAGATGGAGCTGATTATCCAGAAGGCAGTGGAACTGGGAGCGGCAAGAGTGGTTCCTGTGGCGTCCAGACGCTGTGTGGTGAAGCTGGATCAGAAGAAGGCAGAGAGCAAGCGGAAACGCTGGCAGGCCATTGCAGAGAGTGCAGCCAAGCAGTCTGGCAGGGCAGTGATCCCGGAAGTGGGAGCGGTTGTGTCCTTTAAGGAAGCTTTGAAAGATGCGGAAAGCCTGGATGTAAGGCTCATTCCCTATGAGTGTGCGGACGAGCTTCTGACGAAAGAAGGACAGACACCCATGGAGCAGACCCGGGCGCTGCTGGCAGGTATCGAACGAGGACAGTCCGTAGGTATTTTTATCGGTCCGGAGGGCGGACTGGAGAAGGAAGAAGTGGCGGCGGCCATGGAAGCTGGAACCCGTCCCGTTACGTTAGGAAAAAGGATTTTGAGAACAGAGACAGCAGGACTTTGCATCTTATCCGTGCTCATGTTCCAGCTGGAGGTATAAAAGGAAATGGAAGCATATCTGGATAATTCCGCGACAACACGGTGCTCCGAGCGGGCAGCGGAGATGGTCATGAAGGTGATGAGGGAGGATTTTGGAAATCCGTCCTCCATGCATACCAAAGGCGTGGAAGCAGAACATTATATCAGGGATGCAAAAGAGTTTTTTGCAAAGAACCTGAAAGTCGATGAAAAAGAGATTTATTTTACGTCAGGCGGAACGGAGTCAAATAATCTGGCGCTCATCGGAACGGCTATGGCGAACAGAAGAAGCGGCAATCATCTGATTACCACTTCTGTAGAACATGCATCCGTTGGCAATCCTATGAAATATCTGGAAGAGCAGGGCTTTGAAGTGACATATCTTCCGGTGGATCAGGACGGCATTGTCTCCCTGGAGGCATTAAAAGAGGCGCTCCGCCCGGAGACGATTCTGGTCTCTGTTATGTATGTGAACAACGAGGTGGGAGCAGTTCAGCCGGTGGACGAGATTGCAAAGCTGGTGAAGGACTATGATTCCAAAATTATTTTCCATGTGGATGCCATTCAGGCTTATGGAAAATACCGGATCTGGCCGAAGAAAGAGGGCATTGACCTTCTGTCAGTCAGCGGACATAAGATTCACGGCCCCAAGGGAACGGGAATTCTCTATGTGAACAGCAAATTAAAGATCCATCCCATCATTCTGGGAGGCGGCCAGCAGAAGGGCATGCGTTCCGGCACGGAAAATGTACCGGGCATTGCAGGACTTGCCGAGGCTGCAAAGGAATGTTATGAAAATCTGGATGAAAAAGTAGATCGGCTGTACTCGCTGAAGGAGCGGTTTGTAAAACAGATCGAACAGCTGGAGGGTGTGAAGGTCAACGGACGGACCGGAAGGGACAGCGCGCCTCATATTGTCAGTGTCAGCTTCCGGGATGTGAGAAGTGAAGTGCTTCTCCATGCGCTGGAGGAGAAAGGCATCTACGTATCCGCAGGATCTGCCTGCTCATCCAACAAACCGGCAGTCAGCCATACACTGAAAAGTATGGGCATTGAGAAAGACCTGCTGGGAAGTACCCTTCGGTTCAGTTTCTGTTTTGAAACCACCGAAGAAGAGACAGACTATTGTGTAAGGGAACTGCAGGAGCTGCTTCCCATGCTGCGGCGTTATGTCCGCCGATAAAGGAGAAAAAATATGTTTCAGGCATTTTTGATTAAATACGGTGAGATCGGTGTCAAGGGAAAGAACCGTTATGTATTTGAGGACGCTTTAGTAGACCGT
>CAVCTH010000052.1:0-6494 GCA_963604695.1 Clostridiales bacterium
ATGGGGGAATCCTCTGTATTGAGACCGGAGGGCCGACGCCGGGACTTGGCTGTGCGGGGCGTGGAATCATTGCCACGTTTCAGCTGCTCGAAGATATGGAATTGTTTGAGCATTATAAGCCGGATGTGGTTTTGTATGATGTCCTGGGTGATGTAGTATGCGGCGGATTTGCGGCACCTATTCGTGAGGGATATGCTGATAAGGTTCTGATCGTTACCTCTGGAGAGAAGATGGCACTGTATGCTGCTAACAATATCGCCAGTGCGGTCAGAAATTTTGAGGATCGCAGTTATGCCCGGGTATTTGGTATCGTGTTAAATCACAGAAATGTGGAGAATGAGAAGGAAAAAGTACAGGCATTTTCAGAGAAGATCGGAGTTCCGATCGTAGGAGAAGTGCCACGAAGTGATGAAATCATCCACTGGGAGGAACAGGGAAAGACCGTGATTGAAGGAGATCCGACTTCTGACATCAGCAAATGTTTCCTTGATCTGGCCGCACTGTTGTGGAAAGAAGAGGAACATGCATGAGACAGGAAGCCTATTTTTGTACGGTAAAAGAGCTGAATGAACTGGGAAAAGATAATATTCCCAGACAACTGATTTCCCATACGCATCTGATCTACAGCTCCCCGGCAACGCTGGCCTTCAACTCTCCGGGAGCAGAAGGATTCGGCGTGAAGCGTGCAGGACTGGCAGTGCCGGATTCTATTATGCTGATTGTATCTCCGGGATGCTGCGGGCGCAACACATCGGTTCTCAGTTCCATGCGGGCATATCATGACCGGTTTTATTATCTGTTGATGGATGAGACGGATATTGTGACGGGAAGACATTTGAAAAAGATTCCGAAGGCGGTGGCGGAGATCTGCGAAGGGCTTGATAAGAAGCCGTCCGTTGTGATGATCTGCATTACCTGTGTGGATGCGCTGCTTGGCACGGATATGGAGCGCGTCTGTCATAAGGCGGAGGAATATGCAGGTATTCCGGTGAGGCCCTGTTATATGTATGCATTGACCAGAGAGGGCAGAAA
The DNA here is from genome assembly GCA_963604695.1 of Clostridiales bacterium. GTDB lineage: Bacteria > Bacillota > Clostridia > Lachnospirales > Lachnospiraceae > Hominiventricola. The sequence goes on from CAVCTH010000052.1 coordinate 1,033, forward strand.
GCCTCCCATGGTACATGTACGGCAGTCCATTTATTCCCTGTTGGAGCCGAAGAAGAAAAAAGGAAACGTAGTGAATTTGCTGGGATATTTTTCACCGCTGGTGGATGACTGCGAATTGTATGAACTGCTTCACAGTGCGGGTGTCAAAACCATTCATGAGATTTCCCGATGCAGCGATTATGCAGAATATCAGACCATGGCGGAAGCCAATTTCAATCTGGTACTGCACCCGGAAGCGCGGTTTGCAGCGGAGGACTTTCATGACCGGCTGAAAATTCCGTATATTGAGCTGAGAAGGCTCTATCAGATCGACAAAATTGCCAGCCAGTACCGGGCCTTCGGGGCGGCACTGGGTGTGGAATTTGACGATGAGGCACCGCGAAGAGAAGCGGAAACGGCCATCACAAACTTCCGGGAAACACATCCGGACGCCTCCTTTGCCGTCGGAGAATGGATGAATGGAGATCCCTTTGAACTGGCGCTGGCACTGGTCCGGTATGGATTTCGTGTGCCGGAGATTTATGGCACTTTATCCGGTGAAAACTTTGTCTATGTGAAACAACTGGCGAACTTAAGTCCTGAGACGAAAGTCTTCTCCAATCTGGAACCGACTATGTTGTATTATGACGGAAGCCAGTCCGGCGTCAACCTGACCATTGGAAAGGATGCCGGGTATTACCATAAAGGATGTCCCAACGTGCGCTGGAATGAGGAACGGCAGCCCTTTGGCTACGCTGGAGTACGCAGACTGTTTGAGGCATTGGCGGAGGTGTAATACAATGAGAGGACTGAGAAAATACCTGACACCTTTTGCACCGGATCAGTCCGGAGCGGTGTCTGTGTTCTATGAATTTGGCGGGATTATCGTGATCTGTGATGCCGGTGGATGTACCGGAAATATCTGCGGATTTGATGAACCCCGGTGGTTTGAAAGTAAAAGCGCCCTGTTCAGTGCGGGACTCCGTGATATGGATGCAATCCTTGGACGGGATGACCGTCTGGTAGAGAAGCTCGCAGATGCAGCCACAAAACTGGATGCGAAGTTTGCGGCAATCATCGGAACACCGGTTCCGGCCGTGATCGGAACGGATTACCATGCGTTAAAGCGTATGACGGAGAAAAAAGTGGATCTGCCAATCATGACCGTGGATACGGATGGCATGGAACTGTACGATAAAGGCGAAGAAAAAGCATGGCTGGAACTGTTCCGGGTATTTGCAGGTGAAAAAGAAGAAGCGGTTCCGGGACGAATTGGAATTCTTGGTATGACGCCACAGGATATCAGTGATCTGCGTGCGGCGGACCGTATCCGGCAACGCTTTGCCGCAGAAGGAAAAACAGCAGTCTGTTATGGAATGGGAGATGGCTTGGAGGCCGTGAAGGAGGTTTCCAGCGTCGAGAAACATATCGTGGTATCTCCGGCAGCGCTGGAAGCGGCAAAATATCTGGAACGAACTTATGGAACTCCGTACGAGGTCGGTTATCCTCTGGTGGAGGAACTGATTTCGGAGATGGATTATTCCGGAAAAAGAGTACTGATAGTACAGCAGCAGGTGATTGGGTCTGCGATCCGGGAGGAAATCTTAAGGAAAGCACCGGATGCCCAGGTAACCGTGGCAAGCTGGTTTATGGTGAAACCGGAGCTTCGGAAAGAGGGAGATCTTCACCTGCGGGACGAAGAAGATTATATAAAACTGGTGGAAACCGGAGATTTCGATGTGATCTATGCAGATCACTGTATGGAGCGGATGACGCCGAAATTTACCGGAACTTTCGTGGACACTGTACATTTTGCCGTATCGGGTTGTCTTGCGGGAGTAGAATAGCAGAATCACTCATGATTCTGTGACGGGGGAAGAGTATGCAGAAGAAGGAACTGACCTGGCGTGTCCGGGTATACGGAATCGTTCAGGGGGTCGGCTTCCGGCCAACGGTGAGCCGTCATGCAGCGGCCAACGGGATTCGCGGAACCGTCTGTAATAAGGGCCCCTATGTGGAAATTTATACCCAGGGGGATAAAGAACAGATCGAAGGATTTCTGAAGGATCTGGAATTTCGTCCGCCGAAGCGTGCGGCTATTTTAAAAATTAATACAGAGGATGTCACAGCAGAGACGGACACGTATTTTGAAACTTTCGACATTATCGAAAGTGAGAAGACAAAGGGAGAGATTTTCGTCTCGCCGGATATTGCCATCTGCGATGAATGCAAGGAAGAAATGTATAATCCGAAAGACAGGCGGTATCTGCATCCATTTATCAACTGCACCTGCTGTGGTCCAAGGCTTACCATTCTGGATGCGCTGCCCTATGACCGGGAACGGACGAGCATGAAAGAGTTTCCCATGTGTCCGGACTGTGCGAAAGAATATTATGATGAGAAGACGAGGCGCTATGATGCCCAGCCGGTGTGCTGCAATGCGTGCGGACCGGAAGTTTATCTCATTGGCAGAGAAGAGCGGGGAAGGGATGCCATTACGTATACGCGCCGGATGATCAGTGAAGGGAAAATTGTGGCAATCAAAGGAATCGGCGGTTTTCATCTGTGCTGTGATGCCACCAATGAAGAAGCAGTTCAGCGGCTGCGGACATTAAAAAGACGTCCGGCCAAACCCTTTGCAGTCATGGCGAAGGACGAATCTGTGGCAAAACGGGAATGCGTGGTGACGCCGGAGCAGGAGACCATCCTCACCGGACATCAGAAACCGATCCTCCTGCTGGACAAAGAAACCGGCGGCCGACTGGCGCCATCCATTGCACCGGGAAATCCGAAAGTCGGCGTGATGCTTCCGTACGCACCGGTGCAGCTGTTGATTTTCCAGTATGATGACGGGATTGAAATGCCGGACATTCTGGTCATGACCAGTGGAAATACATCCGGGGCACCCATCTGTCGGGAAGATGCGGAGGCGGTTGCGGAACTGTCGCATCTGTGTGATGCCATGTTGTCACACAACCGGAAAATCAGAATCCGGGCAGACGATACAGTCATGGATTTTTATAAAAATGAGCCGTATATGATCCGGCGTTCCAGAGGGTATGCGCCGCTGCCGTTTATGACGTCCACAGACTGGAAAGGACAGGTGCTTGCCGTTGGCGGAGAGCTGAAAAATACGTTCTGTATCGGCGTGGACAGTCGGTTTTATCCGTCCCCTTATGTGGGAGATCTGGAGGATCTGAGAACCGTAAAGGTACTGGAGGAGACGATCCACCGGTTCCAGACATTACTGGAAGTAAATCCGCAGGTAGTAGTCTGTGATCTGCATCCGAAATACAATTCCACGGTGGTGGCAGAGGAGCTGGGGCTTCCGGTGCTGAAGGTGCAGCATCATTATGCACATATCTTATCCTGTATGACAGAAAATGACTGTCAGGAGCCGGTCATTGGAGTCGCTTTTGACGGAACCGGATATGGAACAGATGGCACCATCTGGGGCGGAGAGATTCTGTTGGCAGATTATGAGCATTTTACAAGATTTGGAACGATGACTCCATTTTTGCAGATCGGAGGCGATGCTTCTGCCAAAGAAGGATGGAGAATTGCAGTATCCATGATCTACGGATACACCAAAGACCGTGAGCAGGCATGGAACATCATTGAGCAGCTTGGCCTTTGCAGTGAGCAGGAGAGCAAAGTGCAGTTTACCATGGCAGACCGGAAGCTGAATGCGGTGATGTCCACCAGTGTGGGACGGCTCTTTGATGCGGTCAGCGCGATTCTCGGTATCCGGCGTCAGTCCAGCTTTGAGGGCGAGGCGTCCATGGCGCTGGAGTTTGCAGCGGAAACATATGAGCAGCAAAATGATTTCGAGAAGCGGATGGTGAAAATGGATCCGTTGTTATATAAAGAGGAAGATCGTTTTATCCTGAATACCCGTTTTCTGGTACAGCAGATTGCTGAAGCAAAACTACAGGGAGCGGACAGCGGAAGATTAGCGTATGTGTTCCATCAGACACTGGCAGAGCAGATTACAGCAGTCTGTATCGAAGCTCGAAACGTAAGCGGCCGACAGAAAGTCGCTTTAAGCGGCGGTGTCTTTCAGAACCGGCTGCTGCTGCGTCTGACGGAAGAGCGGCTGATGGAAGAAGGATTTGAGGTGCTGCGGCATCGGATGGTTCCGCCCAATGATGGGGGAATCGCTATCGGCCAGGCGGCTTATGGTATGGCACAACTATTCAGAGCCATGCACATGCCCGTAAATATGTGATTCATGCTTGCATGAAAGCGCATATTTCGGTGCATGTATATGGCGAGAAGCCATACCATGAGCAAAAGGAAAGCTTCGAAGAAGCGATTTTGCGAATGGGCTCTGAATAGTTACAGTATAGAATGGGAGAGTATAAAAATGTGTGTAGGTTTATCAGCGAAAGTAGTAAAAATCAGTAATGGCACGGCTGTCATTGACGCAGGCGGTGCGAAAAGAGAGGTTTCCGCCCAGCTTCTGGAAGATCTGGAGCCGGGAGATTATGTGATGGTTCATGCAGGTGTGGCAATTGCGAAAATCACGGAAGAGGATGACAGTGAGACAGAGCATCTCATGGAGGAATTTTTATCATGAAGACAGCCAGAGAAATCATAGAAACTTATGACGGCCCCCATGTGCGGATTATGGAAGTGTGTGGGACGCACACCCATGAGATTTTCCGCCTGGGAATCCGTAAATTACTGCCGGAGCAGGTGAAACTGATCTCCGGACCGGGATGTCCGGTCTGCGTGACTCCGGTCAGCTTTATTGACGAGGCGATTTATCTGGCGCTGGAAAAGGGAGTTACCGTCTGTACCTTTGGAGATCTGGTGCGCGTGCCGGGAACGAACATGAGCCTTGCGGGCGCCCGGGAGCAGGGAGCGAAGGTCCGCATTGTGTATTCTCCGGCAGATGCTGAGAAATATGCCAGAGAACATCCGGATGAGCAGGTGACCTTTTTGTCTGTGGGATTTGAGACAACGACACCTGCAGGATGTCTTTCTGTGAAAGCGGCAAAAGCGGATGGTCTTTCCAATTATTCTATCTTGACGGCCAATAAAACCATGCCCCATGCTTATGAGGCATTGAAGGGCAGTGCGGATGTATTTCTGTATCCGGGACATGTGAATGCCATTACGGGAACACGGCTGTGCGAATCGCTGGCAGAAGAGGGAGTCAGCGGGGTAGTGGCAGGTTTTACCGCGAAAGAACTGATGACCGCGCTGGCGGTTGCACTGACAAAATTCCAGGAAGGAAAACCATTTTTTGTAAACTGCTATCCGCGTGTGGTGACACAGGATGGAAGCAGGGAGGCGCAGCAACTGGTAGAGGAAATGATGGAAGCCTGTGACAGTGAGTGGAGAGGTCTGGGTACGATTCCTGCATCTGGTATGAAATTAAGACAGGAGTGGCAGGAATTCGATGCGCGCATTAAATATCAGCTGCCGAAGATCGAAGGAAAACCAAATCCGGCCTGCCGATGCGGCGATGTGCTGCA
>CAVCTH010000052.1:6709-12483 GCA_963604695.1 Clostridiales bacterium
GAGCAAAAGGAAAGCTTCGAAGAAGCGGTTTTGCGAATGTAGCTCTGAATAATTATAAGTCTTGTAAGAAAGAAGGAAAACATCATGGAAAATAAAACAGTAACGATGGCACATGGTGCCGGTGGAAAGCAGACTTCCGAATTGATTGATCAGGTATTTAAGGCACATTTTGCAAATCATGATTTGACGGCAGATGATGCGGCGGTTCTGGTTCCACCGGCAGGAAAGATGGCAGTTTCCACAGATGGTTTTATCGTATCTCCGGCATTTTTCCCGGGAGGAAATATCGGAAAACTGTCCATTTGCGGAACGGTCAATGATCTTGCCTGTATGGGAGCAAAACCATTGTATCTGACCTGCGCGTTTGTCATTGAAGAAGGATTCCCGATGGAAAAACTGGAAGAAATCGCTGCTGCCATGGAGAAAACAGCAAAAGAAGCAGGCGTACATATTGTATCGGGAGATACCAAAGTTGCCGGAAAAGGCCAGGTGGATGGCGTATTTATCACCACGACCGGAATGGGCGAGATTGAAGAAGGAGTCACTGTCGGCGGAGCACTGGCAAAACCGGGGGATGCCATCATTGTCACCGGAGATATCGGACGTCATGGATGTACGATTTTACTGGAACGGGAAGATTTCGGAATTGATGCCGATGTGACCAGCGACTGTGCACCTCTGTGGGGAACGGTAAAGGCAGTCATGGACACCACACATAATCTGCATGTTATCCGTGATGCCACCAGAGGCGGCGTGGGAACGGTGCTGTATGAGATTGCAGGACAGAGCAATGTAGGTATCCGTCTGGATGCAAAAGCAGTGCCGGTACAGCCGGAAGTAAAAGGCGTCTGTGGAATGCTGGGACTGGAGCCTCTGTATCTGGCATGCGAGGGAAGACTTGTCATCATGGCTCCGAAGGAAGAGGCAGAAGGAATTGTGGAAACATTGAAAAAATGCCCCTATTCTGCAGATGCAGCCATCATTGGCGAAGTCATTGCTGAGGAACCCGGAAGAGTCATTATGGAGACGGAAATCGGTACACAGGCACTGCTTCCACAGCCGGGAGGAGAGCTTTTACCAAGAATCTGCTAAACAGGAGGAATCGAAACATGGATACCAGAGTGGCACTTATTTCTATTATTGTAGAACAGGATGATGCGATTGAAGAATTGAACACTCTGCTTCATGAAGCACGTCAGTATATTATCGGCAGAATGGGCATTCCCTATCGTGCAAAAGGAATCAGCATCATCAGCATTGCCATCGATGCGCCGCAGGATAAGATCAGTGCGCTTTCCGGAAAAATCGGACGTTTAAAAGGCGTATCTGCCAAAACTGCATATTCCAATGTGATTACTCCGGCAGAAGGAGGAGCAGACGATTGATCAGGATCAATGAAAAAAAAGATGCTGTGATAAAGATAGCGGATGCATCCTTTCCGAAACCTTTTGCGTCGAAGCTGGAATATAATTCTCCGGTACACGGCAACTGGAATATTGTGCATACAGGAATGCAGGTTCCCGAATCCATACAGATCTATGTCTGTGCGGAGAACTGTATGCGCGGTGTCGTACTGACTGCCGCGGAAATGAATGCAGCAGACCGTTTTTCCTTTGTCATTGTGGAGGAGAAAGATCTTCTGTACAGCAATCTGGAAGATCTGACCATTGAGGGCGTGACCGATGTGCTGAATAAGCGGGGAACTCATCCCAAAGCGGTGCTGCTGTTTACGGTTTGTCTGCATCACTTCCTTGGAAGTAATCTGAACTATATTTATAAAAAATTAGAGGAGCGTTTCCCGGATATCTGTTTTATCCGCTGCTATATGGACCCAATTATGCAAAAGCACAGCCTGACTCCGGATCAGAAGCTTCGAAAGGCCATGTATGATCCCCTCACGGTCTGCGAACCGGATGCAAAGACCGTATCAGTATTCGGCAGTGATTTTGTTCTGGATGCAAGCAGCGATATCAAGCGTTTATTGAAAAAATACGGATATACAGTGCGGGAACTGCCTGCCTGTAAGACCTGGCAGGAACTGCTGGAAATGAGCAGGGGACGGTTGTTTATCAACTGTTATCCGGCGGGAAAATACGGCATGGAGGCACAGGCAAAATGTCTGGGGCGTGACCATCTCTACCTGCCGGGCAGTTTTTCTTATGAGGAGATTGAGCAGCAGTTAAAGCAACTGACCCATGCGCTTGGATTGCCGGAACTGACGGAAGAGGAACTGGCACGGGAGCGGGCGGCCTGTGAGGAAACGCTTGCAGAAGCAAAGAACCTGATCGGGGAGACGCCGATAGTCCTGGATTATCTCTATCATCCAAGACCGCTTGGACTGGCAAAACTGCTCCTGACACATGGTTTTCGGGTGAAAGCCATTTATCTGGACGGGATCAGTCCGGAAGAAAAAGAGGATTTTCTCTGGCTTCAGGAGCATGCACCGGAACTGGAACTGATTGCAACGATTCAGGTAAAAATGCGCGTGCTTCCAAGAGGCGGCGATGAGAAAGTGCTTGCCATCGGGCAAAAGGCAGCTTACTTTAGCCGCAGCCGGCATTTTGTGAATCTGGTACAGGGAGAAGGTCTGTACGGATTTGACGGCATCCGGAGAACGGCGGAGCTGATGATGGAGGCTTATCGCGAAGAAAAGGATACGAGAAAACTGGTAGTACAAAAAGGATGGGGGTGCGAGTGCTGCCTATGAGACAATCTTATCGAATCATCCCGGTTTACACGGCAGACGTGTCCGGTGTCTGCTCCGCATTGTATGAACTTGGTGGAATGACCGTGATGCATGACCCTTCCGGATGCAACTCCACTTATAATACCCATGATGAACTCCGCTGGTACGATCAGGACAGTCTGATTTTTATATCAGGGCTTACGGAAATTGACGCGGTCATGGGAAATGACCGGAAACTGATCCATGATATTGAGGATGCGGCCCGAGACCTGCATTCGGCATTTATCGCGCTGGCAGGTTCACCGATTCCATTTTTAAATGGGACAGACTTTCCGGCCATTGCACGGATTATTGAAAAGAAAACCGGAATTTCCACATTTTTCGTGCCCACCAATGGAATGCATGATTATGTATACGGGGCGGGGATCGCGCTGGAGAAAATCGCCAGAAGATTTGTTAAAGCGCCTGACAGACAGAAAAAATGCAGTGATTCTTCACACAGCGTCAATCTCCTGGGAGTGACGCCGCTGGATTTCGGACCGCAGGAAAAGGTAGAGACATTAAAAGAAAATCTGAAAGCATATGGATGGGAAATTCTCTCGACATGGGCCATGGGAGACGATCTTAAGACGCTGCAAATGTCAGGAGAAGCGGATGTCAATCTGGTGGTGTCCGCAGTGGGTCTGCGGGCGGCGGAAGCTCTTTGGGAAACCTGTCGGATTCCCTATGTAATCGGAACGCCGAACCGGTGGCTGGCAGAGGAGATTTCCCATGCGCTGGAGCATGCGGTTACGCAGCCAACTGATCCGATGATCGCGTATTTACAGAACCGCATGCAGCAGGAGGCAGAGATTACGCTGATCGGAGAACCGGTGACCATGGGATCACTGGCAGCGGGAATTGAAAAACAATATGGACGTGCAGCCCGGGTGCTGTGTCCGTTAAAAGAATGCGAATCGCTGCTTGGAGAAAAAGATGCGGCGGTGCTCGGAGAAGAAGCAATGGAAGAGGCACTGAAAGGAGCCAAAATCATTGTGGCCGATCCGCTGTATCGGCCGATCTGTCCAAAGGACAGTGTGTTTTATGAATGCCCCCATGTGGCATTTTCGGGAAGGATGTATTTCTGACGGTATACTTTTTGGATTAGTTGCTCGAAAGCCTGCATTTTATTCTTGCATTTTCAAGAGCTTTGTACTGCTTGCGCGCACAATGAGCTCCGGCTGCAGCGTTAAAGTAATACGGTCGCTGGTAGGCTGGCGATATTTCGGTGAAAGTAAACGCAGTTACCAGGCCGGGAGCCGCACCGTCGATTCCGGGCAAAGCTGAGGTCTATCGTTACCGGAATATATAAGGTTGATAAAGAGTGCCCTGAAAATGATGCCGGAAAGTATAAAAAAGGATTTGAGATAACGGCGCAACGTGGTATAATCATAGAAATTCAGAACCACATTCACATCTTGTAACTGTTCAGAGCCCAACCTCCAAAATGCTTCGCATTTCGTCGGTGTGGCGTATCCGCCAAATAAAATTTCAAAATCAGCCTTAGAAATGCAAGCATTTCACGTCCGATTTATGAAATTTTGCTTGGCTCTGAACAGTTATCACATTTTTATGAAAAGAGGGCATATAGAATGAAAGTACGGAAAGCACAGGATACTGACATTGAGAGCATCGAAAAAATTTACAACAGAGTGCATGACGCCGAAGAAAAAGGGCTGTCAACAGTCGGCTGGATCCGTGGTGTGTATCCTACCAGAAAAACTGCGGAGGAGGCTTTGAACCGCGGTGATTTATTCGCCATGGAAGAGAATGGTAAGATTGCAGCGGTAGCAGTCATCAACCAGATTCAGGTTCCTGAATATAAAGACGCTGAGTGGAAACATGAAGCGGCAGATGAGAAAGTCATGGTACTGCATGGTCTTGCAGTGGATCCGCTGGAAAAGGGAAAAGGGCTTGGACGGGCATTTGTCGCATATTATGAGAACTATGCCAAAGAAAACGGTTGTCCGGCATTGCGTATGGATACCAATGTAACGAATGCCAGGGCAAGAAAGCTGTACCAGTCACTTGGCTACGAGGAGATCGGCATTGTGTCCTGCGTTTTTAATGGTATCCCTGATGTGAAACTGGTGTGCCTTGAGAAATACCTTGGGTAAAAAGGAGAAGGGACAGGTGGCGATTTTTTCAGGAATCAGTACAGAACAAAGAAATACGGTCCGTGAACCGGATGGAGGAGATCTTTTTAAAGGCTGTGCATGGACGGCAGTGGGAGTGCTTGCCATTTCAGCGGCAACCACAGATATTTCCGGTATGGTCAAACTGGCAGGTGTGGTCATCGGTGCGGTGTTGAGCGGAAAAGGTCTCCGGCAGCTGGCAAAATATCGAAAGGACGCAAAGGCGTTTGCAGATTTTGAATTTCTCTCTGGAAATGGATGAGTTCCAAGCGGAAAATCACGCATACTATGCAGAAATATGACCGGAATTTCTCTTTTGATAAATTCGAAGGCCAGCTGGTGGCGTTAATCCGTATGGCCGTCATGGCAGAAAAACCGGAAAATCTGGCATGCTACCGTGCCGATGAACGGGAGACTGCATTTTCGGATATTGTGGAGATGACCTATACCAATGGAATCTGCCTCAATGGAATTCGGATGGAGGGAGATCTGATGTATATCTCGCTTCGGACATGGTGGATCAATTATTATGAGAAAGACGGGAAGATCAAAAAGATCGGAGATCGCATTGATGCGACCTTTGTAAAAAATATCCGGAATCCGGAAGCGCCCGGATTCTCTATTACGTCTGTTTCCTGCGACAGCTGCGGAGGCAGCTTTGATGCAGTCAGACAGAAGACCTGCCCCTATTGCGGGAAAGAATATCATATGGAAAAAGAAAGCTGGATGATAGAAGAAATGAAGCTGGTGTAATGGCACCAGCTTTTTTAATTGTCGATATTTGTCTTGATTTTTCGGCCAATTTGCTATAATGTTAAAAGTGAGAGAAATCTCATTTTTAAAAATGAGGTAATAAAATCAGGAGCTTCCTGTATACTTTAAAGAGTAAAGGGAATTGACCAAAAAGAATACCT
>CAVCTH010000053.1:0-4118 GCA_963604695.1 Clostridiales bacterium
TTCTGCCGTTGCCTTTCCTCTCTCCAGATCTGATATAAAACTAACACTAAAACCTGTATATTCTGCAAGATATGCCTGCGTATATTTTAATTCTTTTCTACGGTTTCGAATCGCAATTCCAAAATCAGATGCATTTGATATTTTCATGTTCTCTCCTAATATAGTCGTACGGCTCATTTTCAATCACAAGTCAAAAATATAGCCGTACGACTAAGTTTTATACATATAGTATATTCTTAGCCGTACGGCTATGTCAATAATCAAAATTTATTATTTAATTCTCTTCAACTCATATGCTCTCGTTCCAAGGCCGATCTTCTCTGCCTGGTCGAGAGTTGCTTTCCACTCGATATTCGGATTGGAATCCTTGAAATGATCGTGGTGGCAATGCCATCCCGGTTCAGCCAGATGTTCTCCCAGCTGGCTGTTTTCAATCGGGGTCGCTTTCAGGCAGGCGTCTGCGCACGCCTGATCCAGTGCCACCGGATCGAAGCTTGCAAACATTCCGATATCCGGAAGGATCGGAGCATCATTTTCTCCATGACAGTCACAGTTCGGGCTGATGTCCTGCACCAATGCAATATGGAAATGCGGGCGGCCATGACAGACTGCCTGTGCATACTCTGCCATTTTGCGATCGAGAAGTTCGTTTGCACTGCTGTTTGGATTATATACCGTATCGTAACTGCAGGCTCCGATACAACGGCCGCAGCCTTTACACTTGTCATAATCGATGACTGCTTTCTTATTAACATAGGAAATCGCATCACTGCCGCATTCTTTTGCACAGCGGCGGCAGCCACGACAGACATCTTCATGAATGGCCGGTTTTCCGCTTGCATGCTGCTGCATTTTTCCGGCACGGCTTCCACATCCCATACCAATATTCTTGAGTGCTCCGCCAAATCCGGTTGCCTCATGTCCTTTGAAATGGCTCAGGCTGATGAAAATATCCGCATCCATAATGGCATGTCCAATGAATGCTGTTTTACAGTATTCTCCGTTGACTACCGGTACTTCCACCTCGTCCGTTCCGCGGAGCCCATCTCCAATGATGATCTGGCATCCCGTGGTAATGGTGTTAAAACCGTTAAGGTTTGCACAATCCAAATGCTCCAGCGCATTTTTTCTGCTTCCCGGATACAGGGTATTGCAGTCTGTCAGAAACGGCATTCCGCCCTGTTCTTTACACAGGTCTGCCACTACTTTTGCATAGTTTGGACGAAGGAACGCCATATTTCCAAGCTCACCGAAGTGCATCTTGATGGCTACAAACTTTCCATCCATGTCAATATCTTTGATTCCGGCTGCAATACAGAGCTTTTTCAGCTTATCCAGCTGGCTGGTTCCTACCGGGCACCGAAAGTCTGTAAAATAAACAGTTGATTTCTCCATCTCACATTCCTACCTTTCCTTAGAATCCCAGCGTATCATTTACCAGAATCACATGAATACGATCCGTATGTCTGGAATATCTGGTGATCAGGAACTGGCAGCAGATGGTATCCGGAGATTTGCAGTCAAAGCATCTTCCTTTTTCCTTACACGGAGTTTTCACATCAAATCTCTGTGCATTGGCCGGTGCTGCTACATTTCTGGCCCGCTTCATGGCACTGTCCAGATCGGAACAGACTTTATTCATGCCGACAATGAAAATTACTTTTCTCGGTCCCTGGGCGATACAGGAAACGCGGTTGGAATTTCCGTCAATATTGACCAGAATACCGTCATTGGTCATGGCATTGGCACTGGAAAGAAATACATCCGCATCGTAAGCGGCCATCAGGCTTTCTCTCGGCTCCATCTTGTTGCGGTCCAGATAATTGTAATTTCCTTCCTCCAGTGCTTTGATCAATCCGATTTCATGAGCGCTCATGCATCCGCCCATGGCAATTTTGCTGCCCTCTGGGATCAGTTCCAGTGCTTTTTTCACAGCTTCCTCTTTATTTGCTGCATAATATCCTGACATGTTGCGGGACTCCAGGCCTTTGATGACCGTCTGTGCAAGGCAGACATTTCTCTTTACCATATTTTCGTCCATAGATAGATCCTCCTATTGTAACTATTCAGAACCTCATTCGCAAAATCGCTGCTACGCATGGCTCTGAATAGTTACATTATAATAAAAATCTACATTTTAAGCAATCAGGATCACGTCTCTTCGTCCATGTATCCACAGATAACTTCCTGGGTAATGGCATCCATTCCCAGTACCAGATTCAGTCCCGAGGTATCAAATACTTTTATTACAGATCCAAGCTCTTCCCCGAAAATCGAGGCTCCGATCTCTTTTGCTTCTTCCAGCCGCTCCGGGGCATATTGAAGTGTCTTCGAATTTTCCATACATGCAATGTACAGAATTTCCGCTTCTACCAGATCCTGGAACATATGGCTGCCAAAGGACAGTTCCGGCATATAGCCCGCTTTGCTGTAAGCCACCTCCATAATAGAGGAAAACTGGCTCATTTCCGCATAGGTAATCGGTACGCCAAGCTCCGGAGAAGAGGTTCCGATCCGTCCCGGTGTAATGAGAAGCATCTTCTTTTTACTGTTCTCGTAATAACGGTTGACCTCTCCGATGGCACGGGCGATCTTCGGCTTCTGTGCATACGGATAGTTATAATAGGCATGGGGATCGACATAAACGACCACATCCAGCTGATCTACTCTGGATGCACCCATAACGTTTTTCACCACATGGAACAGTTCTCTGTCCTCTCTGCATTTAATATAAGGCAGCATCTCATCCGTCGACGTACTTTCCAGACAGGTTTTCTCCAGATTCAGCACATCCATCCGGTGCTGGGAAAACTTATGCCGGTCTGCGGAATTCGAGAAGGTGGAAAGGGTCGGCTGATCCAGGCTCACCAGTCTTGTGTAATCTCCCGGCGTCCGGTCAACGGCTCTTGTTCCAAGGCCTGCCACCAGACGAAGCATTCCCGCCTTGGGATCAATCTGTGGATTCCAGGAATAGTTGTTGAAGGAATATCCCACTCCTGCTGCCATGGGGAAATAATACTGCTTCCATCGGGAACCGGATACTCGTTGTATCAACAGCGCCATCTGCTCGTCTTTTTTCAAAAGTCCCCGGACGCGGCGGTATTCCAACGCTGCCGGTGACATGGTACTTGCATAGACCGTACGCACTGCATCTTCAAACAGCTTCAGACGCTCTCCCATATCTCCCACATTGACACAAAAGACGGAATCATATTTTCCTGCAAAGGCGTTGCCGAAGCCATCCTCCAGGAAACTGCTGGAACGCACAATAATCGGACTGGTTCCAAAATAATCCAGCATTCGCTTAAACTGCCGGATAATGGACTCCGGGAACGTTCCTGTCAGAAGCTTTTCCCGAAGCTGATTGGATGCTTCCCGGTCCTCAGGATTCTGTTTCTGATACATCCACAGTTTCCAACAGTCATTATAAATAATATACGTGTAATAAATATCCGAAGCCAGGTAATAAGAATCGTGCGGCTCCAGATGTCCTTCCGCATGGGGACAGTAATCCTGCACAATCTTTCTTGCCAGCAGCATACCGCAGGCCTTACCGCCGATCATACCGGTTCCGATCATACGGGACTGGATCTGCAGATAATCCCTGGCGGTAAACAGTTTGCGGATCATGTTGCGGATTTTCTTATCTTTTGTCATGAGCATGCGGCACATCTGCTCTTTATTCTCATAGCTGACATCATAGTTTGCCGCATGTACCCGCATGGTACCAAAGAAATCTTCCCAGGAATCCCGCATCTGCTCACCCGGGCCAGCCGCGTCGAGCACAGAATAATATCTGCTCAGAGACGAGGAGTAGGTCATAGGATGAAAACTTTCGTCCGGATCCACCCGGTGAGGCAGGAACATTTCTCCATGGTAACGGTTCTGAACTTTTAACGGTGTAATGTAAAAGCTTGGATCGGAATAGAAAATATCCAGAAATACCTGTGTAATTTCCTGGATACTGGAAATGGAATCATAAGAATGAATTCCCCGTAAAATCGGAAAAAAAGCCACCGAATGATGCGCCGTAATAAACGGGCAGGTGACTCTCATAAAGTTTTCCATCATCAGGTCTGTCGACCAGCTTTTTTGTAACATTGACAGGCAGTCAAAGA
>CAVCTH010000053.1:4128-4530 GCA_963604695.1 Clostridiales bacterium
CTCTTCGCCTGCCTGCTCAATTAAATCATGTACACTTAATGTAAATAGCTCAAAACCTATGGAAGGATCCATTTGATGGATCTGAAGACATTCTTCTCCCTGATCAAATGGATGCTCCAGACTTAATGTAACATAATGGACGGTTTTCTTTTCCGCTTCCATCTGCTGCAAAAGCCGTTCAATAAAAAAGGTAAAATGGGAAATATGTTTCACACGGTAAACAATATTTTCTCCATACCGGAAATAATCCAGCTTTTTATCCAATCCCGGCAAGCCGGAATTCAGTTTTTTATCTTCCATAGTTTTTCAATACATCCTGTTATTTAGAATACGCCCTGCTGCATCATAGCATCTGCAACACGCTCGAATCCTGCGATATTTGCACCGGCTACCAGATTGTAT
>CAVCTH010000053.1:4540-12446 GCA_963604695.1 Clostridiales bacterium
ATTGTATCCAAGGCCGTTCCTTGCTGCTGCATCTACAGAGTTCTTATAGATGGTATTCATAATATTGTGAAGTTTCTCATCTACTTCTTCTGCAGACCATACCAGACGCTCGCTGTTCTGGCTCATTTCCAGTGCGGATACTGCTACACCGCCGGCATTGACTGCCTTGGACGGAGCAACGATCATATCCTTCTGCTCCATCAGATAACGGAGTGCTTCATTGGTAGTCGGCATATTTGCCACCTCAATGTAGTAGCGGACATGGTTTGCTGCGATCTGTTTTGCCTGCTCCAGATGAACATCATTCTGCATTGCAGACGGCATGCAGATATCTACTTTTACGCTCCACGGTTTCTCGCCCTCATGGAACTCTGCGCCAAATTTATCTGCGTAGTCTTTTACTTTATTGCGTCCGGAATTTCTCATGGTTACCAGGTACTCAATCTTTTCCGGTGTATTTACGCCATCCGGATCATAAACATATCCGTCCGGTCCGGAAAGAGTAACAACTTTAGCACCCAGCTCGGTTGCTTTCTTGCAGATACCCCAGGTTACATTTCCAAATCCTGCGCATGCGATGGTCTTGCCTTTGATATCCTGTCCGTCGTCTTTTAAAACATTTTCCAGATAGTAAACAGCTCCGTATCCGGTTGCCTCCGGACGGATTCTGCTGCCGCCGTAGGAAAATCCTTTTCCGGTCAGAACGCCATTTTCAAATACGCCCTTCAGTCTTCTGTACTCGCCAAACAGATAACCGATCTCACGTCCGCCTACGCCCATATCTCCTGCCGGTACATCCACATCCGGTCCGATGTAGCGGTATAATGCCTGCATGAAGCTCTGGCAGAAACGCATGATCTCCGCATCTGATTTTCCAGCCGGGTCAAAATCAGAGCCACCCTTTGCACCGCCGATGGGAAGGCCGGTCAGGCTGTTCTTGAAAGTCTGCTCAAATCCCAGGAACTTCATAATACTCGGAGTTACATTTTTCTGGAAACGGATGCCTCCCTTGTACGGTCCGATTGCTCCGTTGAACTGGCAGCGATATCCGGTATTGGTATGCCAGTTTCCATTATCATCCTCCCAGACAACGCGGAAGGTAAACATACGCTCCGGCTCAACCATGCGGTTTAATAAATCTACCTTTTCGTACTCCGGATGACGCTCAATCACCGGCTCCAGGGAGGAAAGTACTTCCTCTACGGTCTGGCAGAATTCCGGCTGCTCCGGATAACGCTCTTTTACTCCATTGATTACGCTTTCAAGATACTGATTCATGATAAACCTCCTTGTGTTTTTCACCCTGTACTTTGTTTTTGTTTTCCGTTACTTTTTGGTTGTTTATTCTTTGTTTTCCCTGTTTCTAATTGTGATTATAGGACGGTTTAAATATAAAGTAAAATGAATATAATCTATTAACTTTATTTACAATATCTATTTATAATTAACGTGATAAAAGTGTTAAAAATTCCTTTTTCTGGCTGACATTCCGATAGGCCGGACGGATAATCCGGGCATCCGGACTGCAGCATTCTTCTACCCGGTGTGCACACCAGCCGGGCATTCTGGAAGCTGCAAATAACGGCGTAAAAATGTCCTCCGGAATTCCAAGCATCTTGTAGACAAATCCGGAATAAAGATCCACATTGGCGCAGATCTGCTTCTGGCTCTTTTTCTCCTCCGCAAACACTTCCCTGGACAGCTTCTCCACAGACTCGATAAGATTCAGCTCCGCTTCCATGCCTTTCTCCTTTGCCAGATTTCTGGAAAATTCCTTCAAAACCTGTGCTCTCGGATCAGACAGAGTATAGACCGCATGTCCCATACCATAGATCAGCCCGGACCGGTCGCCGGTTTCTTTCCGCACAATGCGGACCAGGCAGTCCTTTACCTGGGCGTCGTCATCCCAGTCTTTTACCTCCTGCCGGATGGTCTTCAGCATCTGCGCTACCTTGATGTTGGCGCCGCCATGCCGGTAACCCTTCAGGGAACCGGTTGCTCCGGCGATAGCGGAATAGAAATCTGTGCCGGAAGAAGTCAGCACTCTGCAGGTAAAGGTGGAGTTATTTCCACCGCCATGCTCTGCATGCAGGATCATGCACAGGTCTAAAAGTCTTGCCTCTTCTTCCGTAAATTCATGGTTATGCCGCAGGGTATATAAGAAATTTTCCGCCACAGAATAATCTGCCCGCGGCTCATGAAGCACCAGAGAATCCTTTTCAAAATAATGCCGCTTTGCCGCATAGGAATGCGCCACAATGATCGGCGTTCTCGCTACCATCCGGAAGGATTTGTAAAGCTCCTGCTCCAGGGACAGATCCTCTGCGTATCCATCATAGGAATGGAGCGCAATGATACAGTTCTCCAGCTTTGTCATAATATTGGGATCCGGAAAACGTAAAATGACGTCCTCCGTAAAGTTTGCAGGCAGTTTGCTCCACTTTGCCAGCAGTTCCCGGAACTGGGCAAGTTCCTTCTCCGTAGGCAGATCGCCGAAAAGCAGCAGATAGACGACCTCCTCAAATCCATACCGTTTACCGGACACGCAGTCCTTGATAATATCCTGGATCTCATAGCCGCGATAATAGAGCTTTCCTTCACAGGTAACCTTTTTCCCATCCTGAATCTCATAGCCACAGACGTCGCCGATGGCCGTCACACCGGCTACCACACCGGTTCCATTGGGATACCGAAGTCCTCTCATAACTTCCATATCCGACTGATAAGAGGGCAGAATCTTCTCTTTCCGATATTGATCCGCCAGTGCTTCCGTAAATGTAACTGACCGCCGGTTCAGTTCCAGTTCATCCTGCATCATGGCAATCTGGGTTTCCAATTTGGTAGCCATCTGCTGTTCCTCCTTTATGTTAAAATACAGTTCTTAAGATACTCCGCGTAAGACTCTATTTTTTCCTGAATATCCGGAATTTTTGCAATGCTTCCGGCCATGTTCGCTGTCTCTGCCAGAGCGAAATTTCCCGGAAGCTGAAATGATTTATTCATATTCAGCGCATCAATCAGCTGACATTCTATAATATCTGATCCGCTGTAGCCGGAAACGATCAGCGCAAACAGCTGCTTATCCTTAAAAGGCTTCCGCCGGAAGGGCGCTGTCAGACGGTTGATAAAGGCAGTGAGATTTGCTCCCAGCGCATCATTGTAATTGGGACATAAAAGCATCAGTGCCTTACAGCTGTCCAGCGCCGGATACACCTCGTCCACCATTTCCCCGCCATAAAAGCAGGCCATATTCTGGCTGAAATACATACAGGTCTCATAACTGCAGCCTGCACAATCCATAACCGGTTCATCCCGCAGGGAGATTTCCTGCACCTCGATTTCAGGCGGCAGCTTTTCTTTCACCTGATTCCAGAGCCAGAAGGTATTGGAGGTGGTCGGATCACAGGAATGAACGCAGAGAATCTGATTTTTTCTACGGCAGGGTTCCGGATTCATCAAACGGTCCACCAGCTCCTGTGCCGCATAAAAATAAGCTTCTTCCAGACTGCAGTTCCTGTTCTTTGCCTGCACCAGATAATTTTTTAAACTTCCGGTTCCTTCTACCAGAGGCCGCCCCACAAACCGGCAGCCCGCCGCATTGGCCGTCCGGACAATCTCCCGTCCTGTAGACTTGGTATATTTTTCCGTACTGGCATCGATCAGCACCGCTCCAGTGGAACCCTTCAGACAGCCGTTCTGCCATTCCCTGATTCTTATATGATCGGCATCCTGCTTCCGGATCATCCTAAGCATGGAAAAGAGGCTTCCATACATGCCGTCATTTCCAAGCGCCGCAGCAAACAGAATCTTCTTTCCAATCAGTCCGCCTTCTGCAAGCAGTGCCTCCAGTTCCTGTTCTGTTCGGACCACAGTACAGGCAGGATATTTTGTGAATACAGACTCCAGTAATTGCCGGATACGGACTTCTGTATCCGCATCTTCCGCTTCCGGAAAGATCACCATCAATCCCACAATATTGCCTCCAGATTTCCATAGGCCTGCTCCAGCCTTCTGTACAGCTGTTCCGGGAGCAGATCCTTTTCCCACTCTACGCTATCGTCCATCTGACGGTTCAATGCGCCAAAATACAATCCATTCAGATACGCTGCACTGTAATTCCATTCACCTTTGAAAAGAGCAAGTATGGTAAAGACAGCGGATGACATGGCTGGTGCCAGATACGGTTTGAATCCCAGCTCCCGGACCTCCAGATTCGCGCGCACCGCAAGTCCGGTCAGTTCCAGAGAAAGCTGCTCATCATACTGCTCAGGAATTCTGGAATTGGCAATCACCAGATCTTTGCCATGAGGGCCAAAGGCTCTGCCTTCTTCCAGGTAGCTGGAGAATTTCGGATCCTTCTTTGCATAATATTTTGCTCTGGCATTCATGACGCCAAGACCGCAGCCCCGGATCTGATACGGATGCAGGGTCGTTCCGCTCCGCAACGCTTCCATGCACAGCAGATCCACCGGATCAGAGATCACCAGAAACATTCCCTGATAGGATCTTTCCGACGCCATTTTTCCATAGATAGAAACAATCTTCCGGTTTGCTTCGTACTGCGCCATTCTTACATCAGAAGCAGCACTGCCAATAGCCGGAACAGCCTTGGTTGCGCAGAATAAGAACACATCACAGTCAAACAGCTGCTCTTCAGAGATAATCTGAATCTCCGGCAGCCTTTTTCCTCCCGGCGGAGTGGAAAACTGTCCCAGTTCCAGCTCCATTCTGGAAAGCTGGGCCTGGTTCAGATCATACAGGCCGATGGATTCGATCTGCTCACCTCCGAGCAGTGTCAGACCAATCGCCACATTCTGGCCCACATCACCAAGTCCCACCATCTGAATCCGAAGCCGGTCTTTTCCTTTTCGGAATTCTCCAAAACTCCAGCTTTTTCTCTTCAGGCACTCCTGCTGTTCCTCCAGACGTTTCTTACTCCTGTCTGAAAATCCTTCTGCGATCGCTAATTGTTCAATGCACTCCATCCTTATCCCCTCACTCCTTTTCCTCTGATACGTTTCAGTTTCATCAATTCTTCCTCTATAATCTGTGACGGCGTCTGCATCCTTCTTGCCTCATTTGGCGTAATACCATCCGGGCATCTGGGCTGCAGTAAAATCTCCATCATCCGGTCAAGCGTCAGCCGTCTTCCATACGTACGGGCATATTCTTTTTCAGCCGCAAAGCAAATATCCTTTGCATTTTCCAGGCAGACATTAGAAAATTCATACAGCTGCTCCCTGGAAACTCCTTCCAGAAATTCCGGCACCGCATAAGGCAGAATCGGATTTACCGACGGGCATAATTCTCCAAAGTGTTCCGTACACTCCACACCGTCTCCGCCAAGGAACGGATACAGGTCCGATTCAATCAGCCAGGCGCCAAGATTCGGCACTGTATAAACATACTGTACTTCCAGTCCCTGGGTTTTTGCCAGATCTCTTCCTCTTCCGGATAAAACACCGGTCAGAAGCTGAAACTGTCCAACACCTTCGGTTTTCAGATGTTTTCCCAGTTCCTTCATACGGTGACCGGTATGGAACAGATCGTCCACAAGAATCACCGGCCGGTCAAAGGAACGAATAGTCCGAAGCTGTACCGGCAAAGACGCATAGCCCTGATATTCTTTGATGACAAATCCACTCAGGTCTTTCTTATATAACTTCTCTGTCTCCAGTTCCTTCGTCACCGTATTGGGCACACGCACCCCTTTTAGAATCTTTCCAAAAGGAACACACATCTTCTCCCCGTTCCGCCGCTGAGGATCCGGAATCAGAGAAACCCCATTTTCCTCTGTAATCCGTTTCAGCAGACGGTAATTTAAAAATCCGGATTCAAAGCAAAGCAGCAGTTTTCCTGGGTAAATCTTACTCAGCATGGCCAGCAGCCGGATATGGCTTCTGCGGACTGCCCCTTTTACCTCCAGCGATTTTGCAAGCTCTTCCTTTAACAAGGCCGGTGTATCATAGAAGATAACCAGAGGTGCTTTCAAATCCACATAATAGATTTCTTCTGCGCCTTTCACCGGCACAAAGCCGTGAAGGGCAAACATTTCTTTTTCTGATTCCTCCGGCCGGCAGAGGGCATAGGAAGCATTCTGCTCCTGAAAATACTCCAGCACTTCGTTTAATACGGTCAGGCGGCGGTCATCATATTCCGAATAATCGCCCAGCACCGTATCCATCCATACCACGGCACCGGAAATAATACCGCGCAACGCATCCGCTTCTTCCATATTTCTGCACTCGCAAAGCAGATTTCCCGTATCCACAGAATGGAAATAAACTTCCGCCGTTTTCTCGTCTTCATACTGAAGTTTAAGACTGCAATTCTTTTCCGACAGATTCAGACTGCTCTCAATGGGCGTATAGCTTGCTGTCTTTTTATATACCGAATCCACAGAGTACAGGCCCTGCCTGTAAATATAATTCTGAGCCCGCATATCCACCAGTCCGGAAATATCACGTCCCGCATTTACATTTTCACGGATTCGGGTAGAACTTACATCCTCATAAAAAGCCGGAAGCTGCACAAACCGGCATTCTCCTCTGATCTGGCTCTTCACCTGCTCCACGGCCTCTTCCTGATTCCGGTAAAAGATCAGATGCGGAAAGCTGTGAATGGAATAGGCTTCCACCGGTTTTCGATAGGCGGACGCATTACAGATCACATCGCTGCCCACAACAATCCATGGTTTTATGCCTCCCATGGCCTGGCACAGCTTTTCCATATCTTTGGGATTTGCAATATTAATGGGAATTTCTTCCGGGAATAAATACACATCTTTCAAATCCGCAACGGATATGGAAAGGATCTGCCTTCTCACCTCAAAGGGCTGTGTGCGTTTTGACCAGGAAAATTCATCCACTGCCAAGTACATCCGATAACCCATGGAAGCAATTTTCTTTACAATCTGCTTATGTCCAAGAGAAAACGGATCAAAGGTGCCCGGGAAAAATGCCACCGGCTTTTCGTTCGCAATCAGCGGTGTTTTTCCATTTTCCTGCACATAATCATCAATAAACCGGTAAATATGGTTCAGGGCTGCCCCATAAAAATATGCATAGACACCTAATTTGTTCCAGTTCAGCAAAGACAATATCTTTCTTGCCAATAACTGGAAGAAGAGTGCTTTCTGCTCACTGTTTAATTCATTTTGTCCAAACAGATCATGACCTGCAATGTAAAATGCTTCCTGGGCAACTTCCATCTGATCACTGGCCATTCCCATACATAAAAAGCCCACCAGCCGTTCGCACTTTGTGCTTTCCATAAAATCCGGCGCATATTTCAGAATTGCACCTGCTGTCTCCAGACCGGCAAGAACCGTCTGTTTTTCCTGGCTTTCCAGCAAATACTGCATCTGATTCAGCACATACAGCTGTTCATGTTCTTCCAGCATATGAAAAATCTGTCCCAGATAAGGCGGTATATATTTGGACACCGCATATTCCCCGATTTCCAGCGCGCGAACCAGCTCCAGCACAATCTCATACCGCTGTGTTTCCAGAAGCATCGGGAAAATCTCCAGCAGATTCTGTCCTGCCTGCAGGCGGTTGACCACCCGTCCGGAAAACTGCAGCATGTTCAGAAGATGAGACGCATATTGATACAGCTGCTCCGGGCTGTCATCACACCGCTGACGCTGTCTTAAAATCTCCAAATTTACATGCTTGTAAATCCATGGAATTTCCGAACGCTGATTTTCCATGTAAAGATTCGCGATATCGTAATAGCGCATGCCGATCTCACTGGGAATTCCATAAAACTCCCGGATCCGCGCCGCTAAAAACTGTACGCAATAAGGTTCCTGTTTCATGTTCGGAAGAACCGTATCCAAAAGTGCTGATAAATCCACACTGCTGCGCCATCCCTGCTGCATCCACATGAGAAGCAGTCTTAAGGC
>CAVCTH010000054.1:0-12079 GCA_963604695.1 Clostridiales bacterium
GTCTTCCAGTTCCTCATATTCGCTCCGGTAGAGCACCACCTCTCCGGCTTTTTTTGTTTTTTTCAGGTCAATGACCCGTTGGTTCTCACTTCCCCGGTACTGCAGGGTCAGGTTCCGCTCTGCCAGAAGAAAAGGCCCGTCCACCAGTACATCGGCAAGGTCCAGCAGTTTCTCTACGGATGGATCCTTCATGGCGAGCAGCTGCTCATAGAGATATCCGGTATAGATCATCAGGTGTTTCCCATAAGCTTTCACTGCCTCCGCAATGGGAACCAGCGCTTCTGCCTGACAGAAGGGTTCGCCGCCGGAAAAGGTGATGCCCGACAGGATGGGATTTTCATAAATCTTCTGAAGCAGCTCTTCCGTATCTGCTTCATAGCCTCCGGCAAAATCGTGGGTCTGGGGATTATGGCAGCCGGGACAGTGATGGGGACATCCCTGGGTAAAGATTACAAAACGGATGCCGGGGCCATCCACGATGGAATCCTGAATGGTCCCGGCAATTCGCAGCTTAGGAGAGGCTGTGTTTAACACGATCCCTTTCCTCCGCTCTCTTTGCATTGTTGAAACGGTCGGTAGTTCCTACCAGATATCCGGTAATCCGACGGATTCTGTCAAACTTTACATCTCCCCCAACCATTCCATTTTCAGGTAATACTCTTCCTGCCATAACAAACATCTCCTTCTTCATTATTTAATGATTCGGATCAAAATATACCGGGATATCCGGGTATTTCTTCCGAAGCTCATTCAGTCGTTCAATGGATACAGCCTCACCCTCACGGCGTCCGCATCTCGGGCATACATCATCAATGACTCCCGTAAATCCGCAGACCGGGTCACGGTCCACCGGATGGTTTACGGAACCGTATCCGATGCCGCTCTCTTTCATGCAGCGGATAATGGCTTCAAATGCCTCCGGGTTCTTGGCGGTATCGCCGTCCAGCTCCACGTAGCTGATGTGTCCTGCATTGGTCAGCGCATGATAGGGAGCTTCGATCTTAATCTTCTGGAATGCTCCAATCGGGTAATAGACCGGTACATGGAACGAGTTGGTATAATACTCTCTGTCCGTCACGCCCGGGATCTTGCCAAAACGCTTCTGGTCAATCCGTACAAACCGTCCGGAAAGTCCCTCCGCAGGGGTCGCCAGCAGGGTAAAGTTAAGACCTGTCCTCTCCGATTCCTCATCCACGAATTTCCTCATATGACCGATGATCTCAAGCCCCAGCTTTCTGCTCTCCTCGCTCTCACCGTGATGTTTTCCGGTAAGGGCTACCAGCGTCTCTGCCAGCCCGATAAAGCCAATACTCAGGGTTCCGTTTTTTAATACGTCACCGACTTCGTCATTGATGTTCAGCCTGTCAGAATCAATCCAGATGCCCTGTCCCATAAGGAAGGGGTAATTCTTCACCGTCTTCTTGCTCTGGATGCCAAAGCGGTGTAACAGCTGTCTGCTGCAGAGCTTCAGACGCTTATCCAGAAGCTTGTAGAACTTGTCCATATTGCCGTTTGCAAGGATTCCCAGACGCGGCAGGTTAATGGATGTAAAGCTTAGGTTTCCTCTTCCGCAGGTTACTTCCTTCGTGGGATCGTAATGGTTCCCCATAACTCTGGTACGGCATCCCATATAGGCAATCTCGGTGTTATAATCGCCCTCTTTATAGTAAGGCAGATTAAAGGGCGCATCGATGAAGCTGAAGTTCGGGAACAGCCGTTTAGCCGATACCTTAATCGCCAGCCGGAACAGATCATAGTTGGGATCCTCCGGATTGTAGTTAATGCCCTCTTTTACCTTGAAAATCTGTACCGGGAAGATCGCTGTCTCACCGTTTCCAAGGCCGGTATAGGTAACCTTCAGAAGATTCTTCATGGCCATTCTTGCTTCCGGGGAAGTGCAGGTTCCGTAGTTGATGGAACTGAAGGGCACCTGGGCACCTGCCCTGGAATTCATGGTGTTCAGGTTATGAATCAGGGATTCCATGGCCTGATACGTGGCCATGTCCGTCTCCTTCATGGCAATCCGGATAGATGTCTTATGGCACCTGCGGATGTCCTCTTCCTTCGGGACTGTGCCAAGCCACTGCTCCCCCGTCTTCAGAAGCCACTGTACCAGGAGTTCCTCATAATTATCAATATTGCTCATATTGATACGCTCCGGCATGGCGGCCTTCAAGGCATCGCGGAAGGGTAATCCCAGTACATTTTCACAGTCATACTCCAGCCAGAAGTACCGCTGTACGGCATCGTAATATTCCTTCCGGAAGGTGCATGCCACTCCCTCCGCCATGGCGTAATCAAAATTCGGTACAGACTGTCCACCGTGCATCTCATTCTGGTTTGCCTGAATGGCAATGCAGGCCAGCGCCGCATAGCTTGCTATGGATTTTGGCTCCCGGATATATCCATGTCCCGTGGAAAAGCCTTCATGGAAGAGCTTCACCAGGTCAATCTGGCAGCAGGTCTCCGTCAGCATATAAAAATCCTTGTCATGGATATGGATGTCCCCATTGATGTGGGCTGCCGCAATGTCCTTTGGCAGAATGTAATTATCCACAAAATAATTGGCTCCCTCTGAGCCATATTTCAGCATCGTACCCATGGAGGTATCCGCATCGATATTGGCATTCTCACGCTTGATGTCCGCATCTGCGGCACTGGTAAAAGTAAGCTCCCTGTAAATATTTACCAGGTCTGCCTCTGTCTTCCGAACCTTGGTATGCTCTGCCCGGTAAAGAATGTATGCCTTCGCAGTCTTGGCAAATCCATTGGCAATCAGCTTCTCCTCCACAAGATCCTGTACCTGCTCCACGTCCGGCACCTGGCCTTCCGGGATGGATTCCACCACTTCATCTACCAGTATTTCAAACTGGACCGGTGCGATTGCCTCGATCTGGGCAGCTTCATTTGCCTTATGAATCGCACTGCGGATTTTGTTCACATCGAAAGGAACCGGGATTCCATTCCTCTTTTTGATGGTTTCCGGCCATACGATGGCATTTTCCCTCATGTTACTCCCTCCATTACTATATCTGGTATTTTTTTCTTCTCATCACACAAAATAATGTATCACTAAATCATAGAAAGCGCAAGGACATTTTGTATGAACTATCCGTTGCCTCATGAAAATTGCCCGGAATCCCGGGCAAAACAGACCTGAATAATTACAATTTCTCCGCGAATAAATCTTTGTATCCTTCCCCGTAGATCTCACTGGCACTGGTGATAATCATAAATGCGGACGGATCCTCTTCCTTGACCAGCTCCTCTACCTGCGGTCCGTGGACACGGCGTACCACGCAGAAAATCACCTGTTTTTCCTCTCCGGTCCAGCCGCCGGAACCCTGAAGGTACGTGACGCCTGTATCAACCTCCTTCATGATTCTGCGGCCGATCTCTTCCGGTTTCTCCGTGATAATATAGATCATCTTGGCCTCATCGCCTCCATACAGCACATAGTCAAGGGCCGCTCCGCTGACCAGTACCGCAATCAGTGCGTATAATGCCGTATTGAGATTTTGAAAGACCAGCCCGGAGATTGCCACAATGAGAATATCTGTACACTGATAGAGAAATCCCGTCTTCAGATGGCGGAATCTCCGCTTCAGAAGCTTAATGATAATATCCATACCGCCTGTCGTTGCACCTGCCCGGAAGACAAGACCGATTCCCAGTGCCATCAGGATACTTCCCGCAAGGGCTGCCAGCAAGGGATCGTCGGTGGCGGCTCCCTTCGAGGACAGGACATTGGTCGCCCAGGAAGTCAGCACGATTGCATAGGCCGTCTTTCCCATAAAGCGGAATCCGAATTTCCAGATTCCCAGTAAAACAATAGGAATATTGATTAGCAGATAAATCGTACCCGTATCAATCCCGCTTAACCGGTTCAGGATGACGGAGATACCGGTCACACCTCCCGGAGCCAGATTGTTCGGATCCAGGAACAGGCTGACCCCGGCTCCATAGAGCATGGATGCCGCAAATATCAGCAAAAGATTCCGGAACAAACGCCATATTTTCCCCTGCATTGCTTCTCCCCCATTCTTTTATTACAGTCTGCGTCCCATGTAATAGAATCCGCGGCATTCCTCCAGGCGTACCTTCACGATCTTTCCGATGAGCTCCTCTCCGCCTTCAAAATGCACCACATGATTATTGCTCAGACGGCCGGTGACATAGCCTTCCATCTGTCCGTTGACTTCTTCTACCAGAACCGTCTCCTCCCGTCCGGTAAAGCGCTCTGCCATCTCTTTGGAGATTTCCTGTACTTCTTTTAACAGACGGTCAAACCGGTCTTTTACCACGTTCTCCGGCACCTGGTCTTCCATGATGGCTGCCGGGGTTCCGGTTCTCTTACTGTAAATAAAGGTGAAGGCACTGTCGTAGCGCACTTTGCGTACCACATCCAGCGTCTCCTGGAAATCTTCTTCCGTCTCCCCCGGAAATCCCACGATGATATCCGTGGTCAGTGCAATATCCGGTACCTGTTCCCGCAGTTTTCCCGCCAGCTCCAGGTATTGTTCCTTGGTGTACCGGCGGTTCATGATCTTTAAGATCCGGGAACTTCCGGACTGCAGCGGCAGATGGAAATGCCTGCAGATTTTCCTGGATTTTGACATGACACGGATCAGATCGTCGGAAAGGTCCTTCGGATGGGATGTCATAAAGCGGATACGCTCCAGTCCCTCAATCTTCTCGATCTCCTCCAGCAATTCTGCAAAGGTCACCGGCTGCTCCAGATTCTTTCCGTAGGAATTGACATTCTGGCCTAACAGCATCACTTCCACCACACCGTCTTTTACCAATCCTTCGATCTCCCGGATAATATCCTGCGGTTCCCGGCTTCTCTCCCGGCCGCGCACATAGGGCACGATACAGTAGCTGCAGAAATTGTTGCAGCCAAACATAATGTTGACGCCGGATTTGAACGCATATTTCCGCTCAATGGGCAGATCCTCCACGATCTGGTTCGTATCCTTCCAGATGTCAATGATCATTCTGTCGGATTCCAGTGTGGACACCAAAAGTTCTGCAAATTTGAAGATATTATGGGTTCCGAAGATCAGATCCACGAACCGGTAGCTTTTCTGCAGCTTGTCCACCACCGTTGCCTCCTGCATCATACAGCCGCAGAGGGCGATCTTCATGTGCGGATTCTTTTTCTTGTAGCCATGAAGTACACCCAGACGTCCGTATACCCGCAGGTTGGCATTCTCCCGGACGGTACAGGTATTGTAGATGACAAAATCTGCTTCCTCGTTCTCTGTCTCCACATAGCCCACTTCCCGCAAAATGCCCGCCAGCTTCTCGGAATCTCTGGCATTCATCTGACACCCGAAGGTGGTAGTACATGCGGTCAGGGGACGTCCCAGTTCCCCGGCTTTTGCCTGTACCAGTTCTTTTGCTTTTTTCAAAAAATAATACTGCCGCTCCGGCTCCTGCACCGGCGGCAGTGAGGATGTATCCATCGCGTCGATTTTCGCTCTGATTTCTGCATCTATAGTAGTATTCACGTTTTTGTTCCTTTCATTCCTTTTTCTCATCTCCGTATATTGTACACGAACCCACCTGTGAAGTCCACACCTAAAGTGAATGCACCACATACGCAGGCGAACAGAAGTGACAGGCTGTGAGCGGAACCGCTCGCGCTTTAGACAAGATCCAGCGGTACTAAGATTCGAACTGCGCTTAAAGCTTGTTCTCATCAAATACCGGGACTGCGGACGTTCCTTTCACAGGCTGTCACTTTCGTTCGCCCCACGATTTGTGAACAATAATTGTATCTCTTCCGAAAGTTGATCGTCTGTTACCACTTGCACAATTTGGTCTGCTGATATCTGCCCTACACGTTGCCCTGTAGCCCATAGATAAGAAAATGCACCGAACAGAATCAGACAGATGAAAAACCGGATTTTGAATACGATCAAAAATCCGGACGGTTCTTCCTCCTGCCGGATTCTGATCTCACCGCGTTCTTTTAACAGTTGCTCTCTGTATGCACCCATTGATCATCACCCCGG
The DNA here is from genome assembly GCA_963604695.1 of Clostridiales bacterium. Taxonomy (GTDB): domain Bacteria; phylum Bacillota; class Clostridia; order Lachnospirales; family Lachnospiraceae; genus Hominiventricola. Next base: position 6,021 of record CAVCTH010000054.1, read on the forward strand.
TCTATCTTATGTGGCAATTTCCGGAAACATGCAAAAGGGACTGCCTTTTTCAGGCAGTCCCCATTCCATTTTTAAATTACTCTCTGTTGGCGAGCTCCCTGGTAATATCTTCCCAGGTCACTCCTTTTTCCACCATCAGTACCATGGCATGATAGAGGAAATCTGACAGTTCGTATTTAATCTCTTCCGGGTCCGGATTCTTGGCAGCGATAACAACCTCCGTTGCCTCCTCGCCGACCTTTTTCAGAATCTTATCAATGCCCTTGTCAAAGAGATAGTTGGTGTAGGAACCTTCCTTCGGATGCTCTTTCCGGTCCTGAATCACGCCATACACATGCTCGAATACTTTCAGCGGATTGGCATCCTGATATTCTTTTTTCATCATTTCCCGGTAAAAGCAGGTCCGGTTGCCCGTATGGCAGGCTGCGCCCACCTGGCTTACCTTGGCGAGAATTGTATCATTATCGCAGTCAATAGAAAGGGATTTCACATACTGGAAATGACCGCTGGTCATGCCTTTCGTCCACAGTTCCTGACGGCTGCGGCTCCAGTACGTCATTTTACCGGTCTTCAGCGTGGTTTCAAAAGATTCTTCATTCATATAAGCAACCATCAGTACTTCGGATGTCTTGTAATCCTGAACCACTACCGGCACCAGGCCATCGGAGTTCGGACGCATTTCGTCCCAGCCTACGGTGCTGCTCAGTACCATCATCTGCAGGCCTCTCTCTGCTGCTTTGGCTTTCAGCCCCATAAAATCTGCGGTCTCAGAGGAAAAATATGCCGCAGAAATTCCATCTGCCCATTTATTGGACAGCACGTTGATGACTGCCTCGTCAGACGCAGCCGTACTGATACTGATCACCGGAAGTGCTCCCGCAAAAGAGCAGGTTTCATCGGAACCGGACCAGAAGATCATGCTTCCCAGATCCTTTAATCCGTCAAAATACTGTGCCTCATCAGAAATGCTGAACGCAATTTTATCTGCTCCGAACCGTTTGGAAACTTCTTCCGTCATTTCCACATTGCTGGTCCGTCCATAGTTCAGCACTGCTTTCTGGCAGCCTGCATACAGAATCTTCTTCACATCCTCCACCCGGCGAATATGGCCTCCCGCATAAATGGGGATCTCTGCCCGGCGCGCCATCTCTTTCAGAACACCGATATTTAACTCGTGCTCCTCATCAGACTCTGCCAGATCCAGCACAAGCATGGCATCTGCACCGTTATCACTGTAAAATCCTGCCAGAACTGCTCCGTCCTGACCATTTACTTTTCCGTTTTTTACCGGCATTACCGGTATCAGACTTTTCTTTCTCATATTATAAGCTGCCTTTCGTTGATAATACATCGGTAATTCTCGGATCTACCGCCACGGCCGCATCCAGTGCCTTTGCAAATGCCTTGAACATGGCCTCACAGATGTGATGGCTGTTGCTGCCGGAAAATACTTTAAAATGCAGATTGATGGCTGCACTGTAAGATACCGCATAGAAAAATTCGCTGATGGTCTCCGTATCCAGGTCACCGATCATGGGCGCGGAAAAACTGGCGTCAGACACGTAGTACGGTCTTCCGGACAAATCCACGGCACAGAGTACCAGCGCCTCATCCATGGGCAGAATACAGCTTCCGTAACGGCGGATGCCCTTTTTGTCGCCCACTGCCTCGCGGATGGCATTTCCAAGCACGATTCCCGTATCTTCTACCGTATGATGACAGTCTACATCAAGATCCCCATCCACGTCTACCTTAAGATCAAAAAGTCCGTGTCTTGCAAATCCGTCCAGCATATGATCAAAAAATCCAATGCCGCTGTGAAGTTCCGCTTTTCCGGTTCCGTCCAGTTCCAGTGCGATTTTGATCTTCGTCTCTTTGGTATTGCGTTCGATTTCTGCCCGTCTGCTCACCTTAGTCCTCCTTCTGCTCAAAGCGGACTGCAATGGAATTTGCATGTGCGGTCAGCTGCTCAGCCTTTGCAAAATATTCAATGTCTTTATGTACTTTTTCCAGCGCTTCTCTGGAATAATAGATAATGCTGGATTTCTTTACAAAATCATCCACAGATACCGGTGAGAAGAAACGCGCGGTACCGTTGGTAGGCAGGATGTGGTTGGGTCCTGCAAAATAATCTCCCAGAGGCTCGCTGCTGTACTCGCCCAGGAAAATTGCGCCTGCGTTCCGTACTTTCATCATGGCCTCGAACGGATTTTTCGTCACAATCTCCAGATGCTCGGAGGCAATCATATTGACGGTCTCAATGGCATCGTCAAGAGAATCTGCCACGAGAATATAACCGTAATTGTCAAGAGATTTCTGAATGATCTCTTTCCTGGAAAGCACTGCCACAAATCCGTCTACCTCTGCAGATACTTTCTCTGCCAGTTCCATGCTGGTGGTCACCAAAATAGCACTTGCCATCTCATCATGCTCTGCCTGGGACAGAAGGTCGGCGGCCACATATCTCGGATTGGCAGTCTCGTCCGCCAGCACCAGAATCTCACTGGGACCCGCGATGGAATCAATGCTTACAAAACCGGACACCGCTTTCTTTGCCAGTGCCACAAAAATATTTCCCGGTCCGGTAATCTTATCTACCTTCGGAATGCTCTCCGTTCCAAATGCCATAGCTGCGATGGCCTGTGCACCGCCTACTTTGTAGACCTCGTCTGCACCAGCCTCTTTGGCTGCCACCAGAACGGCCGGATTTACTTTTCCTTCTTTATTACACGGGGTACACATAACCACATGATCCACACCTGCGATCTTGGCCGGAACAATGTTCATGAGTACGGAAGACGGATACACGGCCTTTCCACCCGGTACATAGACACCGGCACTGGCCAGAGGCGTTACCTTCTGTCCCAGCATGGTGCCTTCCGGTGTGGTGTCAAACCAGCTGTACTGTTTCTGCTTTTCATGATAATCGCGGATATTTTTCAGGGATTTCCGGATGGTCTCGGTCAGAGCCGGATCGATGGTGTCATAAGCTTCCTGTACTTCCGCTTCCGTTACCTTTACATTGTCTTTGGAAATGCCGTCCCAGTCAAACTTTGCAGTCAGTTCAAAGAGCGCCTTGTCTCCTTCTGTCTTTACCCGGTCTACAATCTCCTGTACCGTATCCTGATACTGTCCATAATTTCCCGGACTTCTCTTTAACAGGTTCTCCAGCAGATTCTGTCTGGATTCCTGACTCAGCTTTACGATTCTCATGTCTCCTGCCTCCTATAAGACTGCTTTCAGGTCAGCAATAATCTTGCCGATCCGCTCATTTTCCATCTTCATGCTCACCTGGTTGACTACCATCCGTGCAGAAAGCGGGCACACCTCTTCCAGCACTTTCAGGCCGTTCTCCCGAAGAGTGGAACCGGTCTCCACGATATCCACGATGACTTCGGAAAGTCCCACGATGGGAGCCAGCTCGATGGAGCCGTTCAGTTTGATGATCTCTACGGTCTGGTGTTTCCGGTTGTAGAAATAATCCTTTGCAATATGCGGATATTTGGTTGCCACACGGATCAGCTCCTGATGCTGCAGAAGCTCTCTTGCGGATTCCGGTCCGCACACGCACATACGGCATTTGCCATATCCCAGATCCAGTACTTCGTAAAGTCTTCTGCCTTCCTCCAGGATCGTATCTCTTCCCACGATACCGATATCAGCTGCACCGTACTCTACATATGTGGGTACATCCGGCCCTTTGGCCAGGAAAAATTTCAGTTTCAATTCTTCATTGACAAAGATCAGCTTTCTGGTATCCGGATCTTTCATCTCCTCGCAGGTGATGCCGATCTTCTCAAAAGTCTCCATGGTTTTCTTTGCCAGACGCCCTTTACCCAGGGCAAAAGTCAGATATCTCATAATTTGTTCTCCTCCCCCCGGATTACTGTTCCGTACTTAAAAATTCAGCTACCAGATTTCCATCTTTATAATAGCAAAGCCGTGTAGTTCCTTTTCTTGCTGCATAATCCCGGTACGTATCCACGGTTCTGTCCTGTGCCATGCAGCACAGCTCCACCGGTCCGCCCTGGCTTCTCAGTTCTCCCGCGCAGGTAATCGCCTTTCTGGACTCCTCCGGATAATATAAGAGCAATGTCAGCGGACGATCCACATCCAGCTTAATATTCTGACGGTTCAGTGCAGTCAGAAGCCGGTCTGCCACGCAGACAAATCCGATAGCCGGAGCCGGTTTTCCAAAATGATCCATCAGCGTATCATAACGGCCGCCCTTGGCAATAGGTTCTCCGGTGCCATAAGTATAGGCCTGGAAAATAATGCCCGTATAGTACTGATATTTGCTGACCACGCCAAGATCAAAAGTAATGTATTTCTCATATCCGTAGAATGTCAGCAGTTCATAGATCCGGCGCAGACGCTGCAGGGATGCTTTTGCTTCCTCTGATACCGCGCAGCTCTCTGCCGCATTCAGAATCTCCACAGAACCGAAGAGATCCGGCACTTTCACCAGCGCCTCTTTCAGCTGCTCGGATAATTCTGCCGCATCCAGCAGTTCCCGCACACCGAACATATTTTTATTGGAAATAAACTCCCGCAACTCCAGTTCCATCTCTTCCGGAAGATCTGCTTCCTTCAGAAGGCTCTTGAAGAAATCTGCATGGCCCACACTTACCTGAAATTCTTTCAGGCCGGTTTTCAGAAGGGATTCCACAACCAGCGCCAGCAGTTCGGCATCTGCCTCGGCACTGCCATCACCGATAAGCTCCGCACCGATCTGGGTGGTCTCTTTCAGACGTCCCTGGAAATCCGAACTGTTGATGAACGTATTTGCCATATAGCAGAGACGAACCGGCATGTCTTCCGGTGCAAAATATTTTGCAGCCGCTCTTGCGATGGACGGCGTCACATCTGGCCGGAGAACCAGTGTATTTCCTTCCCGGTCAAAGAATTTATAAAGTTCCCTGGAAGGAACCGTTCCTACTTCCCGGCTGAATACATCGAAATATTCAAAGGTCGGGGTCTGAATATCTTCATATCCATATCCGGTCAGTATCTGGTGAAGTGTTTCCTGTATATACTGTTTGCGTCGGCATTCTCCATTATAGATGTCTCTTACGCCCTCCGGCGTGTGCAGGATCTGTTTGTACATCGTTGTGCTCCTTGTCTGCTTTATTGTAGTAGAGTGCTAATTCATTAAAATCAATAACAGTATTATATCATGTCTTTTTTGATTGTCAACTCTGGTTTTCCGCTTCCAGGTCATAACTTAACGGTTCCAGATAGGGCACCAGATATCCTCTGTCTGTATCAAAAAAATAAGCAGGATCCAGCTCTTCCATGCGGAAGCTCTTCCTTCCGCCCTCTTTTGCCCGGTTCCAGAACGTGAGCAGCTGCCGGATATGAAGATAATAAAACTTCTGCTCCGATGTATAATGGATAATCAGAAATGCCTTGCCACCCTGCTGCTCAAAGTCCTCCATGAACTTCACCTGATGCTCATGGATGTTCTGCAATGGAAAGGTCTTCACATCACACTCCTTCGCATCAAAGCAGACCGGAATGCCCTGCACGGCCCCGATGTAGTCCACCGTACTCTTCTGGTCAAAGTAGGCCAGGGTAATCTGGTGCTGGCTCTTATCAATCTTGATGGGCGTAATGGGCGTCGGCACCTTCTGAATCAGCGCCAGTCCTTTTTCCCGGTATTTTTCATTGGTCCGGTTGATCATTTCTTCCAGCGTGGATCCCCGTAAGCCCCTGGAATTCCATGTACCCATTCCTACTGCTCCCCCTTCGCTTTCGCCAGATACTGCCGCATCAGCTTCGGCGGTTCCGCCTCAAAGCTTTTTCTCGACAGATCATCAAGAGGCGCAGACATTTCCGGAAAAGACAGCTTCCAGGCATGAAGCATCTGATTCTGCACACCGTGCGTCTCCCGGAAAAAGGCATTCACCTTCCGGTCCCCATATTTGGGATCTCCGATAATCGGATGCCCAATCGAAGAAAGATGGGCGCGGATCTGATGGGATTTTCCTGTGACAAGTGTCACTTTCAGAAGTGTTACCTCCCCTTCTGTGTACAGCGGTTCATATTCCGTAATGATG
>CAVCTH010000055.1:0-11641 GCA_963604695.1 Clostridiales bacterium
GAAAAACAATGGTTCACCAGTATAAAAATAATGGTTATAACATCCTTCTGGATGTGAACAGCGGATCTGTCCATGTAGTGGACGATCTGATCTATGATATGGTCCCTTATTATAAGGAAAAGGGACTGGAGGAGACCGTAAATCTCCTGAAGGACAAGTACCCGGAAAGTGAGATCCGGGAGGCAGCAGAGGATCTTGATGAACTGATCAAGGAAGGAAAGCTATACACAGAAGATATTTACGAGAATTACATTCACGATATTGTGGCTGCCAAGAAGCCGGTTGTCAAAGCACTGTGCCTGCATATTGCCCATGACTGTAATCTGGCCTGTCGCTACTGCTTTGCAGAAGAGGGCGAGTACCATGGACGTCGTGCTCTTATGAGCTACGAAGTAGGTAAGAAAGCACTGGATTTCCTGATTGCAAATTCCGGCAACAGACGGAACCTGGAAGTGGATTTTTTCGGCGGCGAGCCGCTTATGAACTGGCAGGTAGTCAAGGATCTGGTTGCTTACGGACGTGAGCAGGAGAAGATCCACAATAAGAACTTCCGTTTCACCCTGACCACCAACGGTGTGCTTCTGAATGATGAGGTACAGGAGTTTGTCAACAAAGAAATGAGCAATGTGGTGCTCAGTATTGATGGAAGAAAAGAAGTACACGATTACATGAGACCGTTCCGTAACGGACGCGGCAGTTATGATCTGGTACTTCCGAAGTTTGAGAAGCTGGCAGAAAGCCGGAATCAGGAGAAATATTATGTCCGTGGAACCTTTACCCGGAACAACAAGGATTTCTCCAACGACGTCCTGCACCTGGCAGATCTGGGATTCAAGCAGATCTCCGTGGAGCCGGTAGTCGGAAGCGATGAAGAAGAGTACGCACTGCGGGAGGAAGACCTTCCGGAAATCTTTGCGGAATATGATAAACTGGCAGCAGAGATGGTAAAGTGTTACCATACGGATAAGGAATTTAATTTCTTCCACTTTATGCTGGATCTGACCGGCGGTCCCTGTGTGGCAAAACGTCTGTCAGGATGCGGTTCCGGCACAGAGTATCTGGCCGTGACCCCGTGGGGAGATCTGTATCCCTGCCATCAGTTCGTCGGCGAGGAAAAATACCTCATGGGTAATGTCGATGAGGGACTGAAACGGACCGATATCCGGGAAGAATTTAAAAACTGTAATGTATACTCCAAGGAAAAATGCCGGAACTGCTTTGCAAAATTCTACTGCAGCGGCGGATGTGCGGCAAACTCCTATAAGTTCCATGGCTCCATTAACGATGCCTACGATATCAGCTGTGAGCTGGAGCGCAAGCGTGTGGAGTGTGCAATCATGATCAAGGCCGCAGAGGCGGAGAAAGATGAGGAAAGAAATGAAGAAAAATAGAGCAGTTGTTACGTTGCTGCTGACGGTTGCCATCACGGCAGTCCTGCTGTTTACCTCAGCTGTGGGTTGGGGCGCAGAAGGAAGCGGTTCCGCGAAGGACATCAAGCTGGGACTTGACCTGGCAGGCGGTGTCAGCATTACCTATCAGGCGGTTGGCGATGAGGCTCCGTCCGCGGAAGATATGGCAGATACGGTCTACAAGCTGCAGAAGCGTGTAGAGAGCTACAGCACAGAGGCGGAGGTCTATCAGGAAGGCTCCGACCGTATCAATATTGAGATTCCAGGTGTCAGCGATGCCAATGCGATCCTGTCCGAACTCGGAAAACCGGGTTCCCTGCAGTTTACGACCTCTGACGGAACTGTCGTTCTGGAAGGAACCGATGTGGCAGATGCCCAGGCAGGTGCTACATCCGACCAGATGACACAGGCAAAGAAGTACATTGTAGAACTGACCCTGACCGATGAAGGTGCACAGAAGTTTGCAGAAGCGACTCAGGAAAATCTTGGAAAACAGATTGCCATCGTCTATGACGGGGAGGTCATCAGTGCGCCGACTGTGCAGTCTGCCATTACCGACGGCAGATGCCAGATCACCGGAGATTTTACTTATGAAGAAGCAGATCAGCTGGCTTCCACCATCCGTATAGGCTCCCTTTCGCTGGAGCTGGAAGAGCTTCGTTCCAATGTGGTGGGGGCAAAGCTGGGAGCTGAGGCAATTCGTACCAGCCTGATTGCAGGTGCGATTGGATTTGGCATGGTCATTCTCTTCATGATCGCTGCCTACCGTATCATGGGACTGGCAGCGGGAATTGCTCTGACAAGCTATGTGGGTATCATTCTGGTGCTGCTGAATGGCTTCCAGATGACCCTGACCCTTCCGGGTATCGCCGGTATCATCCTTTCCATTGGTATGGCCGTGGATGCGAATGTGATCATCTTCGCCCGTATCCGTGAGGAGATTGCCAGTGGCAAGACGGTAAAATCAGCCATGAAGATCGGTTTCCAGAAAGCCCTGTCCGCCATTGTGGATGGTAACGTGACTACGCTGATTGCAGCGGCAGTCCTCGGCATCAAGGGGTCCGGAAGTGTGAAGGGCTTTGCCCAGACCCTGGCCCTTGGTATCGTTGTCTCCATGTTTACTGCACTGGTAGTGACCAGACAGGTGATGAATGCCCTGTATGCATTGGGAATCCAGGATGCAAAGTGGTACGGTACGGTAAAGGAGAGAACCCCGATCAACTTTGTGGGAAAGAAAGCAATATTCTTCGGTGTCTCCGGGGCAGTCATCATTGCCGGACTGATCTATATGGGAATCAACGCAGGCAGCGGAAAAGGTGCGCTGGCCTACAGCCTGGAATTCCAGGGCGGTACTTCTACTACGGTAGAATTTAATGAAGACATGACGATTCAGGAGATCGAGCAGAACGTCGTGCCGGTCGTATCCGAAGTCACCGGGGATAATGATATCCAGACCCAGAAGGTGGCAGGTACCACCCAGGTAGTCATCAAGACCAAGGAACTGGATCTTGACAAACGTACTGAGCTGGATGAGAAACTGACCGAAGCCTTCGACCTGGGTGATACGGCTATTACTGCAGAAAATATCAGCGGTGCCGTCAGCCAGGAAGTGAAGAATGATGCCGTGGTATCTGTACTTATTGCAACGATTTTCATGTTGATCTACATCTGGATCCGGTTCAAGGATGTAAGATTCGCCACCAGTGCAGTTGCCGCACTGCTGCATGATGTTCTGGTGGTACTGGTATTCTACGGCGCAGCCAGAATCTCCGTCGGCAATACCTTTATTGCCTGCATGCTGACGATTGTCGGTTATTCCATCAACGCCACCATCGTCATCTTTGACCGTATCCGTGAGAATATGGCAGATATGAAGAGAAAGGATACTCTGGAAGATGTGGTAAATACCAGTATCACCCAGACACTGACCAGAAGTATCTATACTTCACTGACCACTTTCATCATGGTGGCAGTTCTCTACGTTATGGGCGTTGCTTCCGTGAAAGAGTTCGCACTGCCGCTGATGGTAGGTATCGCCTGCGGAGCCTATTCCTCCGTATGCATCACCGGTCCGCTGTGGTATGTGATGAAAACAAAAATGGGAAAGAAACAGTAAAGTTACAGGTTTTAAAATAAGAAAGAGGCAGGAGCTGATGGAAAAGCTCCTGCCTCTTTTTAAGATTAATTAAGAATTATAAGGGCATAAATATGATATACTTACTCTACATATAAAACGCATTTGGAAACATAAAGGAGGATCTCGGGTGGAAGAGAAAAGGCAGCCTGTGATTCAGGTAAAAAACCTCTATAAAATATTCCGGGTGGGAGATGAAAAGGTGCGTGCCCTGAATGGTGTGGATCTGACCATCTACAAAGGGGAGTTCTGCGCCATCGTCGGGACCTCCGGTTCGGGAAAATCTACCATGCTGAATATGCTGGCGGGGCTGGAGAAGCCCACCAAAGGGGAAGTTATCGTGGCGGGACAGCATCTGGAAAACATGACAGAGAATCAGCTGGTGCGGTTCCGGCGGGAGAAAGTCGGATTTATCTTTCAGTCCTTCAACCTGCTGGGAACCATGAATGCCATTGAAAATGTGGCGCTGCCGCTGACTTTCCGGGGAGTGGACAAGAAAGTCCGGGAAGCCAAGGCAGTAAAGATGCTGAAATTGGTAGGACTTTCCAAACATATGCTGCACCGGCCCAATGAAATGTCGGGAGGCCAGCAGCAGCGAGTCGGAGTAGCCAGGGCACTGGTATTGGATCCGGAGATTATCTTTGCGGATGAGCCCACCGGTAACCTGGACTCCCATACATCCGCAGAGGTGCTGGGACTGATGCGAAAGGTCGTGCAGGAGAAGAACCAGACCATGGTCATGGTAACCCATGACAACCATCTGGCCGGATTCGCAGACCGGATATTCCATATCATAGACGGAAAAATTGTGAAAATCGAGACACGGAGTGAATATAAGGAGGACGAGCAATGAAGAAGTGGTGGATGAAAGGACTTGCGATTGCCCTGTGTGCGGGAATGCTGGCACCGGCGGCAGCGGTGAGTGTGCCTGGAGCGGGAATGAAGGTGTATGCCGAGGAAGCCGGGGCAGGAACGGATGATACGAAAAAAGATGATAATGCGACAAAGGACGATAAGACGGATACCAAGTCTGATGAAACAGATAAAATTACAAATGAAAAGCTTTTAAGCGCCGTAAATTCTTTGAAAGCTCAGAAAATTTCTCTGCAGCCCAATGAAAAACAGACTCAGAAACTGGATGCAAAGCTGGCGGAAGCATATGCAGCGCTGGGATATGATGGCAGTGCATGTGATGTAAGTAAATGCCAGTATCAGTCCCAGGAAGAAGTAAATGCTTATGTTGAGGTTGTAAAATCCCAGATGAATGATATAGTCAACCCGCCCAAGGATGACAGCGACGACAATGACGACGATGATGATGACGATACTACAACTGTCACTGCCGATCATTTCCTGATAGTAGGCGGCACCTGGGTGACTCCGGTAGCCAATGCCGGACAGGAAGTGAGCATCGTGCTTCCGGTTGTGAACATGGGAAAAACCAATGTCACCAACGCAGTGGTCACTCCGGTGTTAAGTACCGATACCGCCACCTGGCCCTTTGAGATTACCCAGTCCAGCTATTCCCAGACGATTTCCGATCTTCCAGGAACCGATACCGGCATGTCCGACATGGACAGGAGACGAGAGCTCACATGGAACCTGAAGACCAGAAGTGACGTGGGAAATGGTTATCAGAAGATCTCATTTAATGTCCGTTACTTTGCATCTGACGGAAGCAGCCAGACCACCACGCTGGATACCTATATTCAGACCAGCGGTACGGCCGGGGTAAGCTCCGATGGAAAGGCTTCCGTGCCGAGAGTCATTGTGACCGGGTTTGAGACGAATCCGGAGACGGTACATGCAGGCGAGAGCTTTATGCTGACTCTGCATCTGAAAAATACCTCCAATGCCACCAGCGTCAGCAATATGCTGTTTGAGTTTGATGCGGTCGTGGAGGGAAAAGATGCAGACACCACCTATGCATCATTCCTGCCAACTGCAGGTTCTAACACCATCTTCGTAGATAAGATGGAGAAAAACGGAACCAAAGACATCCAGATCGAGATGGAAGCAAGGTCGGATCTGGCACAGAAGCCCTATGCCATTGATGTGAATATGAGCTATGAGGATGAGCATGTCAATGCCTATACGAATAAGGCGAGCGTGTCCGTTCCGGTCAAACAGGCAGCCAGAGTAGACATGAGCGAGCCGGAGGTAAATCCTTCCAGTATTGAAGTAGGCAGTGAAGCCAATATTATGTTCAACATCTATAATCTTGGCAAGACCAAACTCTACAATGTGAAAGTGTCTGCAGACAGCGAATTTGTGAGCAGCGGGGATGCCTTTGTGGGAAATCTGGATTCCGGGGCTACCGGATCGGTTGATATGTATGTGAACGGTCTTGCGGCAACCACGGATGATGGTACCGTGAAGCTGAATATTTCCTATGAGGATGAGACCGGGGAAGCGACGGTTATTGAAAGGACCATCTCTTTGTACGTCACGGAACCGGTGGTGGATGACGATATGAGCTATGATGATATGTCCATGGACGATCAGACCGACAGCGGCAGCGTAGGAATGGCTGTTCCGGTGATTGTGGTATTTCTTCTGCTGGCGGGCGGCGGAGCCATTATTGTCAGCCTGAAGAAAAAGAAACTGAAAGAGCAGAAAAAACTGGAAGAGGATCTCACTGATCTGGACGAAGAGGACAACGAGAAGGAGTAAAGCATGAAATTTCTGGATTTACTTCGAATGAGCAGCTCCAATCTGCTCAGAAGAAAGCTTCGTACTGCTCTGACCGTGCTCGGCGTTGTCATCGGAACCGCATCCATTGTGGTCATGATTTCGCTGGGTCTGGGACTTCAGAAAAGTTCCATGGAGCAGATTGAAAAATATGGAGGTCTCACAACTATCTCAGTCAATACCTGGGGAAATACTTCCAATACTTCTTCCACCGACACGGAGGAACTGCGAATAGATGATGCACTGGTGAAGAAGATTGCAGCGCTGCCCCATGTAGAGGTGGCTTCCCCGATATTGAACTACAGCGTATTGATGAAGCAGGGGATCTATATGGGGGATGTGCAGATTCGGGGAATGTCCCAGGAAGGGATCAAATCACAGAACATTACCCCGCAGGAAGGAGAGCTTCCGCCTGCGGACGGGGGACTACAGTTTTTCTATGGCAATCAGGTGATTACGAATTTCTACAACTCCAGGACCAACCAGTATTACTGGGAGACAATGGAGCTTCCTGATGTGGACTTTGTGAAAAATCCGGTTTTTGTGATCTTTGATACAGATGCTTACTATAATTCCCAGAACGGCGGGGATGGGAGCGGACAGAAAACGACGCCCCCGAAGAAATACATCATCCCTACCTGTGGCGTGATGGCCGGAACGGTGGATGATTACAATGAAAACAGCAGCTATGTCTACGCAGATATTGACCAGCTGAAGGCGATGCTGAAGAAGATTTTCAAGAATAAGGCCATTCCCGGACAGCCGACCAACAAGTCCGGCAAACCCTATAAAGAGATTTATTACGATGAAGTCTATGTCAAGGTTGACAGCATGGACTCTGTGCAGGAGGTACAGAAGGCCATAAAGGATATGGGCTATGGGGTCTACAGCAACGCAGAATGGCTGCAGCAGACCCAGGAGCAGATGCGGATGATTCAGCTGGTGCTGGGCGGTATCGGTGCAGTATCCCTGTTTGTGGCGGCCATTGGTATTGCCAACACGATGATGATGTCCATCTATGAACGGACGAAGGAGATTGGGATTATCAAGGTGCTGGGATGTGATATGAACAATATCCGTACCATGTTCCTTCTGGAGGCAGGCTTTATCGGTTTCTTCGGGGGACTGATCGGCCTGGCCTTAAGTGAGATCATATCCGTGGTCATCAATGTGGTGTCAGCCGGCGGGGAAAATGGCTCCGGCGTATCCTATATCCCGATCTGGCTGATATTGGCGGCATTGGGATTTGCAGTGCTGGTCGGTATGCTGGCAGGATTCTTCCCGGCACTCCGTGCCATGAAATTAAGCCCGCTGGCAGCGATTCGAAACGAATAAAGAGAGATGAAAAAACATTGACTTCCTGAAAACCTGTGTTACGATAAAGGAAAGCGAGGGAGTCAATGATGGAAAACAAAAAACTGAACACAAGAGAAGAGGTTGATGCCCGCTACAAATGGGCCATCGAAGATTTATATAAGAATGATGAAGACTGGAAGAGCGATTATGAACTTCTGAAAAGCCGGATTCCGGAGCTTGCAGCCTTCCGCGGGCGTCTGGGCGAGAGTGCGGAAGTGTTGTTATCCATGCAGCGATTAAGTGATGAACTGAACCAGCTGTTGGAAAAGGTGTATGTCTACGCTAACCAGCGTCTTCATGAGAACACAGACAACAGCACCTATCAGAATCTGGCAAGTCAGGCCCAGGGATTACTGGTAGAGCTTTCCGAGAGCATGTCCTTTGTGGAGCCGGAACTGATGGAACTGCCGGATGGAACCATTGAGAGATTTCTGAAAGAAAATGAAGAACTTTCGGTATACCGGCAGTATTTTGAAAATATCATAAGGCAGAAAAAACATGTCCTGCCTGCAGAGCAGGAAGCACTTCTGGCTGCTATGGGTGATGTGGCAGAAAGCCCGAAGGATATTTTTTCCATGTTCAACAATGCGGACATCCGTTTTCCGGAGATTACCGGGGAAGACGGACAACCGGTACAGGTGACCCATGGACGGTATATGTCGCTGATGCAGAGTGATAACCGTCAGGTGCGTAAAGGTGCTTTTGAAGCCATGTATGGTGTCTACGGGGACTGGAGAAATACACTGGCCGCCATGTACCGCGCCAATGTGAAACAGGAGGCATTTCTGGCGAAGGCACACAAATATACGTCTGATCTGGAAGCTGCACTGGATGGAAGCCATATTCCGGTGAAGGTCTATGAGCAGCTCATCGAAGCGGTGCATGAATCCATGCCGCTGATGTACCGCTATATGAAACTGCGGAAAAAGCTTCTGGGCGTGGAAGAACTTCATATGTATGATCTCTATGTGCCGATGACTGAGCAGGATCACAGTGAGATTCCTTTCGAACAGGCAAAGAAGACCGTGCTGGAAGGACTCTCTCCCATGGGCGAGGAGTATCTGAGCCTGCTCAGGGAGGGGTTTGATCACGGCTGGATCGACGTTTATGAGAATCAGGGCAAACGGACGGGAGCATACTCCTGGGGAGCTTATGGGACTCATCCTTATGTGCTGCTCAATTACCATGGGACGCTTCATGATGTCTTCACGCTGGCTCATGAGATGGGGCATGCCCTCCATTCCTGGTATTCCGATGAACACCAGCCGTACGTTTATGCGGGCTACCGGATTTTCGTGGCAGAGGTGGCATCTACCTGCAATGAATCGCTGCTCATCCATCACCTGATGGAGCAGAGCAAAAAGGCCGGGGATCGGAAGAAGACCATGTATCTTATCAATTACTTTCTGGAGCAGTTCCGGACGACGTTGTTCCGTCAGACCATGTTTGCAGAGTTTGAGAAGATTACGCACGGTCTTCAGGAACAGAGCGAGACGCTGACGGCAGACCGGTTATGTGAGATTTATTATGATCTGAACAAATTATATTTCGGGGATGAGATCTGTGTGGATCGGGAGATTGCCATGGAATGGGCGCGGATTCCGCATTTCTATACACCGTTTTATGTCTACCAGTATGCCACCGGATTTTCCGCGGCCATCGCGCTGTCCAAACGGATTCTGGAGCAGGGAGAGCCTGCGGTGGAACAGTATAAGAAATTCCTGAAGGGAGGAAGCTCCATGTATCCGCTGGAGCTTCTGAAGATGGCAGGAGTGGATATGGAGCAGAAAGCTCCGGTACAGGATGCACTTGCGGTATTTGCACAATATCTCGATGAGATGGAAAGGCTTGCAGACCATGACACTGTATGAGGCAATTTTTCGGAGAAGATCCGTCAGAAAATATAAGGACACGGAGATCGAACCAGGATTACTGGAGAAGATCGAACAGTACGGGGAGGATGCGGTCGGTATCCGCCCGGAGATCCGTACAAAATGGAAGATTTTTAAAGGTTCTGACAAACGTCTGGCTGGCCTCTTTCGGGTGAAGGCGCCTTATTATGTGGTGCTCTATTCGGAGATTTGCGAGGATTACCGGAAGAATGCGGGCTGCCTTATGGAACAGCTGGTGCTCTATCTGCACACGAAGGGCATCGGCAGCTGCTATCAGGGCGGCACCCATATCAAAAAAGATGACGAGAAAGAACTGGAACCGGTCATGATTATGGCATTTGGCTACCCGGCAGAACCGCTGGAGCGGGATCGGGAAGCATTCAAGCGGATGGAGCTGAACCGGTTCGTGAAAGTCCATGGGAATTTTGGCAAAGTACAGCGGAAACTTCTGGAAGCAGCCAGAGTCGCACCCTCTGCCATGAACCTGCAGCCCTGGCGTTTTGTGGTGACCGATGGCAGAATCCATATGTTTGTGAAGAAGCCGGGAAAGATCGGCTATCAGATACAGCAGGATCTCAATCTCTTTGATGCGGGCATTGCCCTGGCTCACATGCTGGTGACTTCGGAAGAACAATGGTTTGACCTGGAATATCAGAAGCTCGACAGCATCATGGAAAAAGATTTCCCCAACAACATGTATGTGGGCAGTCTGCTGATTCTGGACGAAAGTGAAAAGATCTGAAAAATGAAAAAATATCTGTTGACAAATGTACCCTTTTCCGGTATCATATGTGTTGTCGCTGATACAGTGACAGAACAACAGATTTTGCACGAGTGGCTCAGTGGTGGAGTATCGCCTTGCCAAGGCGAGGGTCGCGGGTTCGAATCCCGTCTCGTGCTTCGTTTAAGAGAAGGAAATGCTTGATTTTACGGCATTTCTTTTTTGTTGCTTTGTATACAAATGTATACAGTTCTCTGAACCGGCACTTTTATTGACTGAAATTGTCTGTTTACAAACAAATATAGATATGCTATAATGCCGTCTGCAACTGAAGACGCGGAGTATTGATGTGGGGAAAACCACGGGAAACCAGTGAAAATCTGGTACAGCTGCCTCTACTGTAAGAAGGTACGAAGGATACGAAAGCCACTGCATGAATCTCATGTGGGAAGGAAATCCGGAGGATGATCTTTAAGTCAGGAGACCGATCAATATTCCATTAATTTATCAACCCTTGGGTAGAAGGAGAGGACTATGAAAAAGAAACAGGTAATGGCAGTGCTTCTGTCAATGGTAATGGCAGTATCTGCCACCGCATGCGGAGGAAGTTCTTCCGCAGATCAGCAGACAGAGACACAGGAAACGGAAGAGACTGAGGAAACCGACGAGACTGCACAGACAGATGCGGCAGAGGATGTACAGGATGAGGAAGAACCGGCAGCAGAAGAGAGCCAGTATCCGATTACCTATACAGAGAATCTGGATGGGAATGATTACGAATTTACCATTGAAAAGTCTCCGGAAAAGGCAATTTCCATGTCACAGGCAACGACAGAGATGCTGCTGACCCTTGGACTTGCTGATAAAATGGCAGGAAGCGCATTTCTGGAAGAAGAGATTTATGAGCCGCTGGCAGATGAATATGCAAAAGTAAAGGTGCTTTCTGACAAGTGGCCGTCTTATGAAGTATTTATGGCAGAAAATCCGGATTTTACAACTGGATGGGCTGTTCCGTTTACAAAGAGAGCAATCGAAGCATCCAAAATCGTAGAGCAGAATGTTCCGATCTATGTTCCGCAGTCCATGCTGCAGACAGACGCAACACTGGATACCTGCTTTGATGATATGCTGATGTATGGAAAGATCTTTGATGTACAGGACAAGGCAGAGGAATATGTTGCTGAGCAGAAAGAAAAACTTGCAGCAATTCAGGAAAAACTGAAAGATCTTCCGGAAAAGAGCGTTTTTGTATATGACTCTGAGGATGAGCAGCCGTATACGGTATATGAAGGATACACAACGAATCTTCTGAACCTGATCGGAGCAAAGAATATCCTGTCCGGTAAAGGCGTTGACAAGACATGGGATACTGCAAGCTGGGAATAGATTGTAGCCGGCAATCCGGAATATATTATTATCTGTGACTATGGTGTAAGTG
>CAVCTH010000056.1:0-11219 GCA_963604695.1 Clostridiales bacterium
CAGAACGGACGCGGCGGAATCGGACGTCAGATGAACAAAGCATTTGATACGCCGGTGGAGACCAAGCCGGAGAACAGACGTTACGACAACCGTAACCATCAGAAACAGGAGAAGCAGTACAAAGACGAGGATATCAGCAAGCTGAAGAATCGTCCGGGCCGCTTCATCAAACCGGCTCCGCAGCCTGCAGAGCAGAAGAAAGAGAGCACCGAGCCGAAGAAGCTTCCGCTTCCGGAGATGATCAGCATTTCCGATCTGGCAGAGCGCATGAAGATTCAGCCGTCAGCCATCATTAAGAAGCTGTTCCTGGAAGGCAAGATGCTGACTGTAAACTCTGAGCTGGATTTCGAGGCAGCAGGTGAGATCGCTCTGGAATATAACTTTGATCCGGAACCGGAAGTAAAAGAGGATGTGATCGGAAAACTTCTGGAGGATGTGGAAGATCCGGAAGATACCCTCGTACAGAGACCGCCGGTTGTATGCGTTATGGGTCATGTAGACCATGGTAAAACATCCCTTCTGGATGCCATCCGTCATACCAACGTAACCGACCGCGAGGCAGGTGGTATTACCCAGCACATCGGTGCTTACACCGTAACCATCAAAGACCGCAAGATCACCTTCCTGGATACTCCGGGACATGAGGCATTTACCGCAATGCGTATGCGTGGAGCAAACTCCACTGATATTGCGATCCTGGTAGTTGCAGCAGACGACGGTGTAAAACCGCAGACCGTAGAGGCCATCAACCATGCAAAGGCAGCAGGCGTAGAAGTCATCGTTGCCATCAACAAGATTGATAAGCCGGGTGCAAGCGTTGACCGTGTAAAGCAGGAGCTGACGGAGTACGGTCTTATTGCTGAGGACTGGGGCGGAAGCACCATCTGTGCTCCGGTATCTGCAAAATCCAGAGAGGGTATTGAAGACCTTCTGGAGATGGTACTGCTGACCGCAGACGTCCTGGAGCTGAAAGCCAACCCGAAGCGTCAGGCAAGAGGTCTGGTCATCGAGGCAGAGCTGGACAAAGGAAAAGGACCGGTGGCTACTGTTCTGGTACAGAAGGGTACCCTGCATGTGGGTGACTTCATCGCAGCAGGCGCTTCCTATGGTAAAGTACGTGCCATGATGGATGACAAGGGACGCAGAGTCAAAGAGGCAGGTCCGTCCACTCCGGTAGAGATCCTTGGTCTTAACGACGTGCCCATGGCAGGCGAGATCTTCGTATCTCCGGAGAGTGATAAAGAGGCAAGATCCTTTGCTGAGACCTTCATCAAGGAGAGCCGTGAGAAGATGCTGGAGGATACCAAGCTTAAGATGTCCCTGGATGATCTGTATTCCCAGATCCAGACCGGCAGCTTAAAAGAGCTGAACCTGATCATCAAGGCAGATGTGGCCGGAAGTGTAGAGGCTGTAAAACAGTCCCTGCTGAAACTTTCCAACGAGGAAGTGGTTGTAAAATGCATCCACGGAGCAGTTGGTGCCATCAACGAATCCGACGTTATTCTGGCAAGCGCATCCAATGCCATTATCATTGGTTTCAACACCAGAATTGATCCGGCTGCCAAGGATACTGCAGAGCGTGAGAAGGTAGACGTTCGTCTCTACAGAGTTATCTACGATGCCATCGCAGATGTAGAGCGCGCCATGAAGGGAATGCTGGACCCGATCTTCGAGGAGAAGGTCATCGGACACGCAGAGATCCGTCAGATCTTCAAGGCATCCGGTGTCGGCAATATCGCAGGTTCCTATGTGCTCGACGGTATGTTCCAGCGTGGCTGCAAGGTTCGTATTACCCGTGAGGGCAAACAGATCTATGAAGGCGAGCTGGCTTCCCTGAAGCGTTTCAAGGATGATGTAAAAGAAGTAAAGGCCGGTTTCGAGTGCGGTCTTGTATTTGATAAATTCAACGATATTCAGGAGCTGGATGTGGTTGAAGCCTATACAATGGTAGAGGTGCCAAGGTAGAATGAGAAAAAACAGTATTAAAAATACCCGGATCAATGGAGAGGTACAGAAGGTACTCTCCGAGATCATCCGGGGGGAGATCAAGGATCCGCGTATCAGCCCGCTGACATCGGTGGTATCTGTATCAGTGGCACCGGATCTGAAGACCTGCAAGGCATTTATCAGTGTACTCGGAAATGAAGAGTCACAGAAGAACACCATGGCAGGATTAAAGAGTGCAGAAGGATATGTGCGCCGTCAGCTGGCAAAAGAGCTGAACCTCCGGAATACCCCGGAGATTACGTTCGTGCTGGATCAGTCCATCGAATATGGCGTGAATATGTCCAAGATGATTGATGATGTGGTACGGAAAGACGGAGCGAGTGAAGAGAGGGACGGGGAGTAAGTATGCAGCTGCAGAAAGAACTGGAAGGCGTTACTACAGTGGCCATTGCCGGTCATATCCGGCCGGATGGTGACAGCGTTGGCGCCTGCATCGGATTATGGACTTATATCAATGATAACTTTCCACAGGTGGAAGCGGATATGTGGCTGGAAAAGCCGGATGAGAAATTTTCCATGCTTAAGGGCTATTCAGAACTCCGGCAGCCTGACGGGGAGGAACGGGAATACGACCTGTTCATTGCCGTGGACTGTGCGGCTCTGGATCGCCTTGGAAAAGCACAGCCGACTTTTGAGAAAGCAAGAAAAACCCTTTGTATTGACCACCATGTGAGTAACAAAGGATATGCGCTGACCAATATCATTGACGGAGACGCAAGCTCCGCCTGCGAAGTAATCTGCAGATTGCTGGACATGGAAAAAATTTCCAATGATGCAGCATCTGCCCTGTATGTGGGAATCGCCCATGATACAGGCGTGTTCCAGTACAGCTGTACTTCACCGGAGACGATGCGGCTGGCTGCTTCCCTGATGGAAAAAGGAATTCCCTATACAGAGCTTCTGGAGAGAACCTTTTATAAAAAAACTTATCGGCAGAACCAGGTGCTTGGAAAAGCACTGCTGGAGAGCATGCGCCTTCTGGATGGCAGATGCATTGTCAGTGCCATGAAGCAGAAGGATATGAATTTCTTCGGCGTCACTACGACGGATCTGGACGGCATTGTCAGCCAGATGAAGCAGACAGAAGGCGTGGAAGTAGCGATTTTCCTCTATGAGACCGATTATATGGAGTATAAAGTATCCCTCAGGTCGGAAAACCTTGTGGATGTGAGTAAAGTGGCTTCCTATTTCGGAGGCGGCGGACATGTCCGCGCGGCCGGAGTGACCATGAAGGGAACCTTCCATGATATTGTAAATAATTTAACCTTACATATCGAGCGTCAGCTTGAAGGGCAGGAAGATCAGTGATTAACGGAGTTATTAATATTTACAAAGAGCGTGGCTTTACCTCCCATGATGTGGTCGCAAAGCTGCGCGGCATTTTAAAACAGAAAAAAATCGGGCATACAGGGACGCTGGATCCGGATGCGGAAGGCGTCCTTCCCGTGTGTCTGGGAAAAGGAACCAGACTCTGCGATATGCTGACAGACCACAGCAAGGTCTATGAGACCGTGCTGCTGCTGGGGCAGTCCACGGACACCCAGGATGTGTCAGGAACCGTATTACAGGAAGCGCCTGTGAAGGTTTCCGAAGAAGAGGTCCGGGAGGCGATTATGAGCTTTGTGGGGCCTTACGACCAGATTCCGCCCATGTATTCGGCGCTGAAGGTAAACGGACAGAAGCTCTGTGACCTGGCAAGGGCCGGAAAAGAAGTGGAGCGGAAAGCCCGTCCGGTGGAAATCCATGAAATTCAGATTGAAGAAGTGGATCTTCCGAGAGTGCGGATGACCGTGTCCTGTTCCAAGGGTACCTATATCCGGACCCTGTGCCATGATATCGGCGAGAAACTGGGGTGTCACGGCTGCATGGAACGCCTTCTGCGGACCAGGGTGGGACAGTTTGTCATCAAGGACAGCCTGACACTGGCACAGGTAGAGCAGTACCGGGATGAGAACCGGATTCCGGAGATTGTGCTTCCCATTGATCAGGTCTTCTCAGACTGTCCGGCGCTTACGCTTACCGAAGCGGCTGCGAAGCTTGGCTACAACGGAAATCCTTTTACATCCACACAGGCGTTGACAGAACATGGCCAGACGGTGGAAAAGTCATCGGAAATTTCCCTGGACGGTGGAAAATGGTTCCGCGTCTATGACCCGGAGGGGGTATTCATCGGCGTTTATGCTTACGACAGCCGAAGACGTCAGTTCCGTCCGGAAAAAATGTTTTACGAGAAGTGAAAAGAGACAGTATGAAGTATGTAACAGGAGAAATCGGATATACCATGGACAGGCCGTCCGCAGTCAGCCTTGGAAAATTCGACGGGCTTCACCGGGGTCACCGGAAGCTTCTGGATGAGGTGTTGAAGCAGAAAAAGAACGGCCTTGCGCCGGTTATTTTTACCTTTACCCAGAATCCGACAAGGGTGCTGTCCGGATTATCCGCCCAGAATATTATTACAAATGAAGAACGCCGTTCCATGCTGGAGGAGGAAGGCATGGAATGTCTGTTGGAATGTCCCTTCGTGCCGGAGCTGGCCCATATGGAGCCGGAGTGTTTCGTGGAGCAGATTCTGGTGAAACAGTTGAAAGCCGCCTTTATTGCAGTGGGAACGGATTTTCATTTTGGTTACCAGCGCCGGGGGGACTACCAGCTTCTTCAGAAGCTGGGAAACCGTTATGGATTTCAGGTGGAAGTGGTGGAAAAGGAACAGAGCCATGGCAGGGACATTAGCAGTACCTACATCAGGGAGGCACTGCATGAGGGAAATATTCTGCTGGCCAATGAGCTGCTGGGATATCATTATTATGTGACCGGGGAGGTGCTCCATGGACGGCAGATCGGCCGGACGCTGGGGCTGCCCACGACAAATCTTATCCCGCCGGCGGTGAAGCTTTTACCGCCCAATGGGGTCTACCTAACCAGAACCATTCCGCTTGACGGCGAAGAGTGGGAATACTATGGAATTACCAATATCGGGTATAAGCCGACCGTGGGAGCGACGGAGCAAAAAGGGGTGGAAACCTATCTCTTTGATTACAACGGAGATCTCTACGGAAGAAAACTGCGGGTGGAATTTCTTGATTTTGAGCGTCCGGAGCAGAAATTTGAATCCCTGGAAGCACTGAAAAGCCGGATTCTCTCTGACGTCAACTGGGGAAAAAGCAAAATAAAGTAAAAGAAACCCTTGTAAGTTTTCTGAAATTCATGTAAAGTATAAGTAAAGCGTATGTTAAAGAACATACGCTTTATTTATGTTTTGTCATAAAACGGACGAATGAGGTAGAGAAAAAATGAATTTGAGTGTAATTGTGACACTGATGGGTGGCCTTGGCCTCTTCCTTCTGGGTATGCATCAGATGGGAGACGGGATGGAGAAGGCAGCCGGAGCCAGAATGCGTTCCATTCTGGAAGCGGTAACTTCGAACCGGGTTATGGGTACGCTGGTCGGAATCCTGTTCTGTGCAGTGATCCAGTCTTCCAGTGCAACGACGGTTATGGTCGTCAGCTTCGTAAATGCGGGTATGATGAACCTGTATCAGGCAGCCGGAGTAATTTTCGGAGCCAATATCGGTACGACGGTCACATCGCAGCTGGTATCCTTTAACCTGTCAGCATATGCGCCGATCATCCTCTTTGTGGGTGTGTTGATGACGCAGTTTGTAAAAAATGACAGAATTAAGAAGATTGGTGAAGTAATTCTGGGATTTGGTGTTCTCTTTATGGGACTGAATATTATGTCAGGCAGTATGTCAGACATGAAGAACTCCCCTATGGTGGCAGATTTTCTGGGAGGGCTTACGAATTCTTTTCTTGCGGTGCTTCTCGGAACGGTCATTACTGCAATCATCCAGAGCTCCTCTGTGACGGTCAGCATCCTTCTTCTGATGGCACAGCAGGGTCTGATGGAACTGCCGATCTGTTTTTATATTATTCTGGGCTGTAACATTGGTGCCTGTATGTCTGCATTACTGGCTTCCCTGAATGGAAATAAAAATGCGAAGAGGGCAGCGTTGATTCATTTATTCTTTAATATTATCGGAACTATCATTATCTTTGTTATTCTGACTCTGGCGGGAGATCTGGTGCTTAACGGACTGCGTGCGATCTCAGGACCGGATCCGGGCAGAAGCGTGGCAAATGCCCATACGCTTTTCAAGATCAGTCAGGTAATCATGCTGCTGCCGTTTACAAAAGGAATTGTCAGATTGACCTACCTGGCGGTTCCGGGAGATGATGGAGAGAGTCTGGAAGGAGAATGTGAGCTTCTTTATATAGGAAAGAAAGCAGTATTTTCCCCCACCACCGCTGTGATTGAGGCAGTCAGGGAACTGGAGCATATGGGAAAACTCGCCTACGAGAACCTGAACCGCGGCCTGGATGCACTGATGACGCTGAATGAGGATGAGATCAACAAGATCTACGAAGTAGAGAAACAGATCAATTTCATGAACCATGCGATCACGAATTATCTGGTGAAGATCAGTCAGATGACCCTTCCCATCGATGACAGTAAAAGCATCGGTGCCCTGTTCCATGTGGTAAATGATATTGAACGTATTGGTGACCACGCGGAGAACCTGGCAGATTCTGCCCGAAGCAGAATCGCAGAGGGTATTGCATTCAGTGATACTGCATTGGAAGAACTGAAGGAGATGGGAAGTAAAGTAAATACCATCCTCAAATATGCCATGGAAATGTTTGCCAGCAACAGCCGTGAGCACCTGCATGACATCATGACACTGGAGGACTGTATCGACGAGATGGAGCGGCAGCTTCAGAAAAACCATATTGAGCGTCTGACGAAGAATGAGTGCTCCGCAGCGGCAGGTATGGTATTCTCCGATACCATTTCCGGTTTCGAACGTGTGGCGGACCATGCAACCAACATTGCATATGCCATGCTGGAGACCCCGCCGGAGGATGAGGAAGAATCTGACGGAACGAAGAAATAATGCAGAAAGATTTTAGCAGCACCTGTGGGATAAAACCTGCAGGTGTTTTTTGTTTCATAGGAAAATGCGTCCTATGAAACAAAAACGCTCCGCGAGGATGCGCACTCGGCGCAAGAGTAGATGGTTGCTTTCTGGCCAACCTGATTATTTTTATCATATACTTGAAACCGGGTTGACAGTTCCAGTCTTCCGTGATATAACAAAAACAACAGGACACCCCAGGGGGGTGTTCAAAACAGGAGAAAGGACATCATCACGGATGAAACAAAAATATAATGTGACAGGCATGAGCTGCAGTGCGTGCAGTGCCCATGTGGAAAAAGCAGTGAGTAAAGTGCCGGGAGTCAGCAGCGTGCAGGTCAATTTGCTGCAAAACTCCATGGTTGTAGATTATGATGAAGCTGCAGCGAACGATCAGGCAATCATTCAGGCAGTGGAAGAAGGCGGATACGGCGCTTCTGTAAAAGGAGCGGAAAAGGCAGAAGAGCCCAATGCGGTTCAGAAGAAGGCTGAGGAGGAAGCACGGAAAATGAAGACCCGTCTGGGTCTTTCCATCGGCTTCCTGGCAGTTCTCATGTACATTTCCATGGGACATATGTTAGGATGGCCCCTCCCGGGTATTCTGCTGGGACATGAGAACATGATGATCATGGCCCTGACCCAGCTGTTCCTGACCCTGCCGGTGATGTATCTGAACCGGAAATATTATGAGAACGGTTTCCGTTCCCTGTTCCACGGGGCACCGAATATGGATACCCTGGTGGCTATGGGATCCACAGCAGCTGCAGGCTACAGTGTGAGCCGTCTGTTCGTCATGGGATATGCCCTGGGACGCGGTGATATGGACATGGCCCATATGGCAGGCATGAACCTGTATTTTGAAGCGGCAGCCATGATTCTGACTTTGGTTACCATTGGAAAATACATGGAGAGCCGTTCCAAGAGCCATACCTCCGATGCCATTACCAAGCTCATTGGTCTGGCGCCGAAGACTGCACTGGTCTTACGTGACGGACAGGAAGTGGAGATTCCGGTAGAGCAGGTGCAGGTTGGTGAGACCGTCATTGTAAAACCGGGACAGAGTATTCCGGTGGACGGTGTTCTGACAGAAGGAACCGGAACAGTGGATGAATCCGCCATCACCGGTGAGAGTATTCCGGTAGAGAAGAAGAAAGGCGACCGGGTGACCGGAGCCACCGTCAACCGTGCCGGTTATTTCCAGATGAAAGCAGACCGGATCGGCGAGGATACCACCCTTTCCCAGATTATCCGTCTGGTGGAAGAGGCTGGCGGATCCAAAGCTCCCATTGCCAAGCTGGCCGATAAAGTCAGCGGCGTCTTTGTACCGGTGGTAATTACCATTGCCCTGATTACGATTGTGGTATGGCTGCTCCTTGGACAGACCTTCAGCTTTGCACTGGCATCCGGTATCGCCGTACTGGTTATTTCCTGCCCCTGTGCACTGGGACTGGCAACACCGACGGCCATCATGGTAGGAACCGGAAGAGGAGCCGAGCAGGGCATCCTCATCAAATCCGGTGAGAGCCTGGAGACCGCGCATCTGGTGGATACGGTGGTGCTTGATAAGACCGGAACCATTACGGCAGGCCATCCGGAAGTGACGGATGTGGTACTGGCAGATGGTGGAAATGCAAAAGAACTTCTGAAACTGGCCGCTTCTCTGGAGCAGGCTTCCGAGCACCCGCTGGCAGAGGCCATTGTGGAGAAAGCGGAAAAAGAACAGATTTCCCTGGAAAAAGCTGCAGATTTTAAAGCGGTGGAAGGACAGGGCGTTCTGGGAACCGTTGCAGGCAAGAAGGTACTGGCAGGTAACTTACGTATGATGCAGGCACAGAATATTGCCACAGCAGGACTGGAGACAAAGGCAGAAGAACTGGCAGAACGTGGCCGTACCGTTCTTTACATTGCAGCAGATCAGAAGATCCTTGGACTGCTGGCAGTGGCTGATACGGTGAAGAAGACCAGCGCACAGGCCATCCGTGAGATGCAGAAGATGGGACTTTCCGTTGTTATGCTGACCGGTGACCATGAGAAGACAGCGAAAGCCATTCAGAGAGAGCTTGGCATTGAGCGTGTGGTAGCAGAGGTGCTTCCGCAGGATAAGGAAAAAGAGGTCAGAAGACTGCAGACCGAGGGACATAAAGTTGCCATGGTAGGTGACGGTATCAACGATGCACCGGCACTGGCAAGAGCCGATGTGGGTATTGCCATCGGCGCAGGAACCGACGTAGCCATTGAGTCCGCAGACATCGTTCTTATGAAGAGTGATCTTCTGGACGCCGTATCTGCCATTCAGCTGAGCCGTGCGGTCATTAAAAATATCAAAGAGAACCTGTTCTGGGCATTCTGCTACAATGCCATCGGTATTCCGCTGGCAGCAGGTGTATTTTATCCGCTGCTGAACTGGCAGTTAAGCCCCATGTTCGGAAGCGCAGCCATGAGCTTCAGCTCTGTATTTGTCGTATGCAACGCACTAAGATTAAAAGGATTCCAGCCAAGCTTCCGTAAGAAACGCGGCGGACAGAACAACGTGGAAACGGTGCAGGCTGTTACCGACAAAGAACAGAAAGCATCAGAACCAGATAAAGTAACTGACTCAAACTTCGCACATAAATTTTAGCTATGCACCTTGAAAATTCAATACCTGGCAGTTATTCAGTTGTCAATGTTCAGCCTTTATGCAGCCTGCAGTCGTATTTTCATCATAGCAGGAAGTGCATCCATAAATGCATTCGCCAATTCATTGATTTTTTCGTCTGAAAGTTCAGTGTTATCTGAAAGCATTGTTCTGAACATTTGGAGCAGCATTTGAAAAGCCTGTATCCACGTGATATCAGACATTTCATCAGAAAAGTATAAAAAGAGCTCCCCAAGTGACCGGTTATCATTGGATTCCCGGCTTTCCAGTGACAGCATCATATATCGGGTGAAAACAACTGCGGTATGCGCAGTCATTGCATCATAGGACAGAGAATTGCATTCTCTGCTCAAGTTAAGGTAGCTTTTGCATACCTTGAAAAATACCTCTATATCCCAGCGTTTTCCATAAATCCGGATGATTTCATTTTCATCCAGATTTACATCTGTGGAAATGAGGCAGAGATATTCCTTGCGTTTGTTGCGATTGCGAACATAGACTACTTTTGCAGGAATGGTTTCACCCTCCTTCACTACATCAACCATAACAGAAAGCAGATATTTTGATTTGCCTCGTCTCTTTTTATTTTTGTTGTAAATGGAGATTAAAGACATATCTTCACCGTTGTAGCGAAAAAACATTTTTGGAGATTTTTTCACCATTCCGATTACATCAAAATCCATTCGTTTGACAGCATGAAGGGTGCTTGGAGATGAAAACCAGCTGTCAAAAAGAACATATTTTGCCGGAATTGCAGCTTTTTTAGCAGTTTCCAGAAGTGCAAGCATGGCATGGGTTCCCTTTTCCATAGACAGCTTTCTGCGCTTGTAACCAACGGTTCTTTTGTCTACCTCAGCCGCTTCATTGATGCGATTCTTTTTGTTTTCTGTAGAAAGAAGAATGTTGTTTACCGGCAAAAAGGTACTCCCATCTGACCATCCAAGAGTAAGCATTCTAAATCCGAAGCGATATTTATGTTTTGCGTGGTCATAGACCTTTGCAAGAAGCTCTACCTTTTTAGAACGGTTACGTTCAAACATGGAATCGTCTATAATAAGAACATTGGCACGGTCCTCCGAATCCAGTGGAAGAATAGCGTTGTTTATGATTCTGGATGCAAGGATTGTAGTAAAACGCATCCAGTTAATTTGAACCATCTTCATGAAACGATACACGGTATCTTTTGCAAAATTAGGTGTGTTTTTTCCTGTAAGCAGACTCATATACATACTTCTGTTGGAGAAAATCAGCAGAAACATGTATTGAAAAATCTCCGTTACCGGAGTGCCTTTCCTTTTATAGGCATTGGCAGCTTTCAAGGCTGAGGAAATATGAAACCTAGTGAAAAATCGTTTGATAGATTTAGAAATCTGCTTATCATTTTGAGTCGCTTGTGTTATACTTTTATTCATAGCATGAGCCTCCGGTTTGTAATTGTTTTTTGGCAACTCAATTATACCAAAACCATTGGTTTCATGCTATTTTTATGCCAGTTATTATTGAATTTTCAAGGTGCATAGGCACATTTTAATGTGCGAAGTTTGAGTAACGAAAAAAAGGAAAAAGGCGCTTCGGCGTCTTTTTTTGTCGATGAGAAAAGG
>CAVCTH010000057.1:0-11092 GCA_963604695.1 Clostridiales bacterium
GCGTAAAAATTCTACCGAACATTGGAAGAAGATTGTAGAAAAATATGGCAGCCAGGAAAATGGTACTGTACTGGATTATAAGGATTTTCTGCAGGGGAGGCAGGCAGCTTCTGTAACGCTGCACGGCTGTAGTGTGGAACTTCCGATTCACAGACAGAACTTTATTGAATTTATTTATGCGTACGATGGAAAGATCGTAACGGAAATTGATGGTAAGGAACTGGTGCAGGAAAAAGGGGATATTCTGCTTATGAATCAGTATGTGGAACATCGCGTGAAACCAACAGGAAATGAAAATGAAGCGGTGATTCTGGCGGCATTGCCGGATTTCTTTGAAAAACCGCTGGAGATGATGAAGAAGCCAAGTCTGATTACCGATTTTCTGACCAATATGCTGCGGCAAAACAGTAAGAAGCCGGAATATCTCATGTTCCATCTGGAGGATCAGCGGGCCATGGAGAATCTGATAGAGAATCTGGCGGTATCCCTCTGCGATGAAGAGGGCAGCAAGAATTCCGAGATCAGTCAGTATACCATGGGATTGATTTTCCTGTATTTAGGCGAGCATATGGATCGACTGGCACAGAATTCCTCTCAGAGCTATAAATCGATTATTATCAATGAGACGCAGAAATACATAGAGCTGCAGTATCGCACGGCACGGCTGGGACAGATTGCAGAGGATTTCCAATTGAGTCTCCCTGCGCTCAGTAAGCTTATTAAGGAAGGAACGGGAAGTACTTTTCAGGAACTGCTTATGCAGAAGCGGTTTGAACGGGCAGCAGAGCTATTGATTGAGACCAATCTTCCGGTAGAGGAGATTGCGTTAAATGTCGGCTACGAAAATCAGAGTTATTTTCATCGGCAGTTTAAGATGAGATACAATATCACACCGCGCAGATACCGGTTAGTCCACAGACGGAAAATGGGACGCTGATGTGAGAATGGCATGCTTTGACAGAAATGTGAAGGCATGCCTTTCTTTTTTGCCAAAATCCCTGTATAATAAAAATTTAGTGAAGAACGAAGAAGGGCAGGTTAGTTGATACAAATGAATCTGTTGGAACGGATTCCGAAGGATTTTTATAAATTATTCGGGAGCAAATATATGGATTATTATATGGCGTTTCTGGCGGCCATCTATGAGGAGAGCAGCCGGTCGTATTCGGCGCTTGGCCTTACGGAGCAGGAGTGCAGGGCCATTATCAATGAACAGCTGGCGGTGGCTACCATTGACTGGAGCGAGGAGCGTTTCGATGAGGAAGGAAGCCTGCTGACCAGAAGCAATATGGCGGCGGTCTGCCTCCGGCATTTCGAGGAATGGGGATGGCTCCGGCAGGATTTTGATGAGACGCTCAACAGTTATGTGGTGTCATTTCCGGAGTACAGCCAGCTCTATGTGGAACTGTTTCAGAAACTGTCGGCGGAAGAGGACAGTGAGGAACGGGAGAGTGTGCTGGCGGTATACAGTTATCTCTTTACTTACAGTTCCGATCCGGAAAAGAATATGGAAATATTGAAAAGTGCCCTTCGTACTTCCAGAAAGCTGTCCCAGATGCTGGCAGCCATGCAGGAAGGTATGAGAGGGTATTTTGATGAATTGTCGGGACAGAAGGATTTCCGGGGCATCCAGGAGGTGCTGATCCGGGAAATCCACAACAGTGACAGTAAAAAATATGCGATTCTGACCACGACAGACAGTTTTTACCGTTATAAAGAGGCGGTGAAGGAGCTGATCGACCAGAATCTGAGCAATCCGGATACGGATGACGGTGCAGCGGAGATTCTGCTCCGGATTGAGCGGGAGTTTGACGCCATTGAGCGGCGGTATAACCGGCTCATTGAGCAGAAGACTGTCTTTGCCAGCCGGGCAGCGGCCAGAATACGGTACATTTTGCGGGAAGGTTCAGCGGAGGAAGATCAGACGCTGCAGCTGGTGAACCTGTTGAACCGGAGCAGCCGGAAAGAAGAGATTCTGGAAGAACTGGCGGCCTCCATGGGTGTGACGTCCCCGTACCGGGTGGTCACGGAGAAGAGCTTTTACACGCCAAGAGATATGGAGCGGGAAGCATTTCAGCCGGTATCTGTATCGGCAGGAGAAACTCATTCCGGCGATATGGAAGACTTTATTTTGCAGCCTTTGTATACCAGAGAAGAGATCCGGTCCTTCCGGAAGGAACACGAGAAGGACGGCGTCTTTTCCATTACAAAGGATGCGGTTCAGTCCGTGGAGGATCTGGAGAAGCTGTTCTTTATCTGGCAGGAGGCTACCGAACGGCAGGATGATGCCCAGCGGATTGCCATTGGAGACGAGATCCGGGGCGAGGGAGGACTTACCTTCTCCGGTCTTACCATAGAGAATGCAGAAGAGGAGACAAACGAAGCATGAGTACATATTTAGAAGAACTTTCGCTGTCAGAGGCGGAGGAAGTAAAGCGGACGATCCGGGATCTGTTCCGTCAGACCTGCATTCTGCAGACCAAATATGATCCGGCAACTTTAACGCCCAGGGATAATCCCAGATACCAGACCTGTGCGAAACACCGGGCATTTATTGAAGAGTATGTATCGGTACTGGGATGCGAGCTGACCCACGATCCCCAGGAACATATTTTCCGACTGACCGGAGAGGGCGCCGCATCGGAGCGTATGTCTGTGACGACCACGCTGCTGGTATTAATTTTGAAACTGATTTACAGGGACAAGGTGCTGGGAGAAGGACTTCATGCCACGGTGACCAATTTACCGGAAATGCGTGAATACGGGAAAAATACCAATCTCATTACAAGAAAACTGACCACAGCCGAATGGCGGGAAGCACTGTATCTTATGAGAATGCATCAGATGATCGATGTGCCGGGCGCTGTCCGGGATGTGGACGATGAGACGCCTATCTATATTTACGGAACGATTAATCTCTATTGCTCCGCCCTCGACATGAACCGGCTGGTGGAGAAATACAGAGAAGAAATACAGGAAGCAGAAAACAGGGAGGAAGAGGAAGTTGAAGCAGGCGAAGAAGATTATAACCCGGATGCTGCTGAATAACTGGGGTGGAATCAGCCATCGGATGATGGAGTTTCATGAATATGTGAATCTGTTCAGCGGAAAGAGCGGTTCGGGAAAATCGACGGTCATGGACGCCATCCAGGTGGTGCTCTATGGAAGTATGTCCGCGTCCTTCCTGAACAAAGCGGCAGACGATGCAAAGAACCGGAGAAGTGTTATGAGTTATCTCCGGGGTGAGCAGAAGGACGGCACGGCCAACCGTGGAGGGCAGGATTTCTGTTCCACACTGGTACTGGAAATCAAAGATACGGGAAATGGCATTACCACCTGTTTCGGCGTACTCTTTGAGATTGGCAGAGCAGATACGGATATTAACGGAAAATATACCTTTTTCAGTCACTCCGGTTCCATGCCGGAGGATGAGTATCTGATGGAGGGAGGCATTCCCTATTCCAGAGCCCGGATGAAGAAGCTCTGCGAGGAGCGGAAAAACGGTCCGGATAACCGGGGAAGAGGAGATGTGAACCGTCTCTATCCGTCCAGAGAGTCCTATGTAAATACTTTATATGAAGTGATTCTGGGATCGGTGGATGCTCAGCGTCTGATGACCATGGAGAAGAGCGCCATTGCTCTTCGTATGACCAACGGTACGGGACAGTTTATCAAAGACTATATGTTCCCCAAGAGCAGGGAAAGCGCCATTGAAAAAATCAGTGAGCAGCTGGGTGCTTATCGGGAGATTAAGGAGCGGGTAGAAGATCTGGAGCAGAGAATCCGGCTGCTCAGTGAGATCCGGGAGAACCACGAAGGCCTGGTAAAGACCCACGCAGATATGGTACATGCAGAAGCGGTCTTGAAATATATTGAGATCGAGAGTGCCAAAGCCCATCTGGAGACCAGAACCCAGGATCTGAAAAAAGAGACGGAGGCAGTGGAGACACTGCAGCAACAGCAGGCAGAGAAAGAAAAAGCATCCGAGGCACTGTCCGCAGAGCTGGTGGAGATCCAGGCTGCCCTTCGCTCCAGTGATTACGGACAGAAGCAGAAGGAATTAAAAGAGCTGGAAAATACGGTGGTACTGCTTTCTGGCAACAGCCGCCAGTGGCGGAAGCTTTTGGATGATTTAAGTGCATGGGAGGCAGACGAGATTGTTTCCGGCTATGTGAGCAATTTTGCCCTGCAGCTTCTGGATGAATTCCGCAAAGGAAATGTGACAGAAGAGAACTGTAAAGAGCTTCAGAAGCGTCTGGAAGAAGCCAGAGAGAACGTGGAAGAGGAACTGGATGACCTGACAGAGCGCCAGAGAGTGCTGTCTGCGGAGCTGGAAGAGAAGAAAGAAATTCTCGAGGAGCTGAAGCACGACCGGAAGCCCTATGATAAAAATCTCCGTCAGGCCAGAACCCAGCTGGAGAGCGCCCTTTCCAATCTCTATGGAAAGAAAGCGCCTGTCTATATTCTGGCAGACCTGTTTGACGTCACTGATGAGAAGTGGAAAAATGCGGTGGAAGGCCGCATGGGACGTCTGAAATACAGTCTGGTAACAGCACCGGAATATGCCCTTGATGCGGCAAATCTGTTCCGTCGTTTGAAGAAATTCCAGGAAGTGGATCTGATCAACACCCAGGCCATTCAGAAGGACGAGCCGAAAGCCCAGCCGGGCACTCTTTACGAAGCAGTTCACACGGAGGAAGCATTCGTGGATGCCTGCCTGAAACGGTATCTGGGCCGCACGATGAAATGTGAGAGTGTAGAGGAGCTGTCCAAAGTACGCGACGGTGTGATGCCGGACTGCTATTCTTACAGTAACTATATGTTCCGCCATCTGCGGGAAAAGGATTATACTTTAAGGGCCTGCATCGGAACGAAAGTCTCCCGTGCGAAGATGACGGAGCTTTCCGATCGGGTGGACGTACTGGAAAAAGAGCTGGAGGAGCATGCCTCCACCAGCAGAAGTCTTAAGAAAGCCCTTGGTTTTGAGATGCTTCATATGGAGCCGGAGCATGTGCTGGAATTATCCCAGGCAGCTGCCGATCTGGAGCGTTATTATAAAAAACAGGAAAAACTGGAGCAGGAGATCCGTGAGCTTCAAAATGGCAGTCTGACTGCACAGCTGGAAGCCCAGAAAGAGGAACTGACCGCGAAGCAGCAGGAACAGAACCGGAAAGTGGGCAATCTGCAGGCGGAGATCATGGAGCATATCCGGGTACAGGGAAGCATTGAATCCGATGTGAAGAAATATGAGGAAACACTTGCAGTCCTCACAGAAGGATTTGTGGAAAATGAAGAACTGGCAGCAGAAGTCAGTGAGCAGCTTGCGAACCAGTCCGAGAGCAGCTACCGGAACCGGATGACGAGAGAGCTGACGTCTCTTCAGGAGCTTGAGCAGGAGCAGCAGGAGAGCCGGGCAAAAGCAAGGATGGAATTTAACCGGATCTATGCATCTTACGGTCTCTCCGGTGTGGAGAAGGAAAACGATGCTTACGACCGGATTCTGGAGCAGTGTCAGAGAGATTATGAGCCTCAATATAAGGAAGAGTTCCGGATTCAGTGTGACCAGGTGTATGCAAGTCTCCGGGATAATGTGATTGCGGCCATTCATGGAGAGATTAAGGCAGCTTACCGCCATGCAAGGGAGATTAACCGCCTGCTTTCCAGAATCCGTTTCTCAGACAGTACCTATCAGATTGAGATCCGTCCGGCAGACAATGAGAATGGACAGTTCTACGAGATGCTCATGGCCAGCGAGCTGGACAGCAAGGTCATGGACAATAATGGATTTGACGGACAGATGAGCCTTCTGGAAGACGAATTCTATATGAAATACCGGGATAAGATTGATCTGCTCACAGAGAAATTCATGCCGCCCCAGGAGGGTGATGCCCAGAACCTGAATGTAAAACGGCAGGAGATGGAGCAGTATGCGGATTATCGGAATTATCTGACCTTCAGCATGTATGAGCGTGTGGAAGGAGAGGACGGAACCGTCAGAAAGAACCATGTGGATGAAATGGCAGGCCGTGATTCCGGCGGCGAGGGCCAGAACCCGAAGT
This sequence comes from Clostridiales bacterium, assembly GCA_963604695.1. Lineage (GTDB taxonomy): Bacteria > Bacillota > Clostridia > Lachnospirales > Lachnospiraceae > Hominiventricola. The sequence goes on from CAVCTH010000057.1 coordinate 6,060, forward strand.
ATGTGGCACTGCTGGCTGGATTCGCCATGCTCTATATGCAGCAGAGCAGCCGGGATTCCAAAGTACGTCTGGTGCTGCTGGACGAGGCATTTTCCAAGATGGACAAGGAGCGGAGCGAGGTCTGCCTGCGCTATGCAAGAGAGCTGGATCTGCAGCTTATCGTATGTGTCCCGGACGAGAGACTCCAGTCCCTCATCCAGAACGTGGACTGTGTCTATGGATTCCGGAGATTCCAGAACCAGATCAGTATGATGCATATTGATAAAGGGGATTACCTGAATCTGCTGGAAGGCTGAGCAGACTGAAATTACGTGTGGCAGTTCTGACAGGAATATGGTACAATAGACGCAATGATGCGGTGCGAAAAGCAGAGCACCGGGCATGAATGACGGATAAAGGAGAGAACGAAAATGGTTCGTAAGACAGATGTGAAAATGGTAGAAGGCCTGCGCGGGGGAAAAGGAACGGCAGAAGTTCATCATATCGTAACAGCAGAAGAATTACGCGGACATGGAAAAATGTATGCAAAAGTAGTGCTGGCTCCGCACAGCAGCGTAGGGTATCATCAGCATGTGGGAGACACAGAACCCTACTATATCCTTTCTGGTCATGGCGTTTTTATTGACAATGACGGAAGCCGTATTCCGGTAGGTCCGGAGGACGTCTGTATCATTGAATGTGGTCAGAGCCACGGAATGGAAAATAATTCCGATGAAGAGCTGGTAATGATGGCTCTGGTATATAACGAGTAAAGTGGGGACATAACATGGCAATCGATATTGACAAATACAGAAATCAGCAGAAGCAGGCTGCAGTGACTGCGGTAAACAATCTGAAAGAGGCATATGCATTCATTTCTATTCTGACCAACATGCCCTATGTGGAGTGCGAGGAAGTGGATTACAATGATCAGGTGCACCTCTTTGAACAGAAGGAAGCTGCAGAGAAAATGCAGAAAGAGCTGGAGGAGCAGGGCATCCGTGTCCGGATTCTGGAACTGAAGACCGTAGAGGTTCAGGTTCCGGCAAATCCGCAGGAGCCGAAGGGTGAGATGAAGAAGATGTATCTCAATCAGGTGCGCCAGCATCTGGGAACCCTGCCGTTCCTGGGCGTGAACGCAATCTGCTTCCATTCTGCAGAAGGTCAGGAGGCATGCATTGAGATCAAAGAAGTGCTGCCGGAAGACTTTGAGAAGAAAGTCAGCGAGAATCCGCTGTATCAGCCGAACCTGCAGCTGACCGGTATTTATCTTATGCAGGAAGCACGCAAGAAGAAAGAGCTGGTGGATCAGAAGCATTTAAGAGAGATGGATGAGGAATTTTCTTCCAATCTGGTAAAGAGCAAGCTGTTCCTGGCTGTTCTTCCGCCGGAAGGCAAAGAGCGTGATCCGAAGCTGGAATTAAAAGAATGCAGACTTCCGTATCTGAAACATCAGAGCGGCGATATTTTCTTCCCGGTATTTACGGATGTATGGGAATTCCAGAAATATGCGAAGGATAAGAAGAATCTTCGTTCCATCCAGATTCCGTTCAAGGAACTGGAGAAGTTCTGGGTAAAGGATGCCAAAGCATATATGATCAATCCTCATGGATTCGCCCTTCCGATTCCGAAGGATATGATTCCGAAACTGTTAAAAAGATTTGGCGTAGAATAAAAAATGCTCCGGCCTGGCTTACTTGTCAGGCCGGAGTTTTTTGCTGCAGCTAAATTCCTTTTCGATACCAGAGATAGGACATGAGGGTCGGAAGCAGACTGGCGACCATGATCAGTGCGAACATAACACCGAAGACCAGTTCCTGACTGGGAAGAAATGCCGCCAGAATCAGGATAATACCTGCTGCGAAGAAGCATTTTCCGCCCAGACGGTGAGTCCTGCGCCAGTTCTCCTCGCTGCAGAGCGCCCAGGGTGTCCGGATTCCCATAAAATAATTGCTTTTCACTTTCGGCAGTTCATTTCCAACGAAAAGGAAGAGAATACCGACAGCAATGGTGATAAGCAGCGGGATGTTGAGGGTTCCCGGACGGAAATTTTCCACCAGAACGATGGCTGTCGTGCCGAACATAAAAATCTGCATGAAAATACAGAACTGATCATAAAAACGTTCGAATTTGTTGTAGTTTTTCTTCCGCGGATCCACATGGGGCAGCACGTCGAACAGGATGGCAATGGCAATTCCCATGCCGCTTAAGAGAAATAAGTGCCATTTCGCTTCGCAGGAGGCTGTACCGTTGAAATCCCAGCTTAACATAATCTGGTCAGGCAGCCGAAAATAGCAGATGGTGGAAATGATCAGATTGATCACAGGAATGACATAGTTCAAAATACGGAGTTTAGGATTCTTCATAGGAATCTCCTTTCTTTAAAGACATCATCCAGTTCAGGATGTCATCCAGTACGCTTGTATTTAAGGAATAAAAAATAAATTTTCCCTTCTTTTCATCATCAATGAGTCCGGCATTTTTCAGAATGGACAGATGATGGGAAAGGGACGCTCCGGTCATGGAGAAATGTTCCAGCAGTTCTCCGGCAGAGAGAGGGCCTGTTCGCAGCAGATTCAGGATTTCCCGTCTGGTGGGATCGGACAGGGCTTTGAAACTTTCCTGAAATCCCATGGCACACCTCCTTATTATTTATAGTTAGACATTTATCTAAATGTCTAACTGAAATATAACATCGCACCGTAAAAAAGTCAATGCAAATTCCCATAAAATTCTTGCCATCCGGAAAAAATATGCTATAGTAGTAAAGAACGTTATTCCACAGGAAAACGCATCATGTAAGACATCTGTTATTCTGAAGGCAGAAAATGCGAAGAGCGCCGAAGAAAAGTGCTGACCGTATGCGGCGGCAACTTTTGAGAAAAGGATCTTTGGATTTTGTGTTTTGTTTCGTTCATTTTATTTCCCCGGAAAACACACAGGAGCCAGGAGGCAGGGGACGTTAGCTTTTTGCTGCGCCGTTTCACTGGACAAAAGGAGAGAAAAATGAAAAACGCACATTCACAGAAGACACTTTTTATGGTGGAACTGGCACTCATGGTAGCCATTATTTTCATCATGGCATTTACCCCGCTGGGATATTTCCAGACCATGGGCCTTTCCATTACATTTATCACCGTACCGGTTGCAGTCGGTGCAATTATCTTAGGACCGAAGGGCGGCGCTGTCTGCGGTCTGGCTTTTGGTATCACCAGCTTTATGCAGTGCTTTGGTATGGGAGCATTTGGAACCATGCTGTTCAGCATTAATCCCTTTGGAACTGCATTCACCTGCATCGTTCCCCGTGTGCTGGAGGGACTGCTCTGCGGACTGATTTTCCAGGCGCTTCGTAAAAATATGAAAAACGGTGCCTACCTCATTGCGAGCCTTGCATGCCCGCTGTTAAATACCCTGTTCTTTATGACTTCACTGGTTGTATTTTTCTACAATACCGATTATATTCAGGGATTTGTAAGCACCTTCGGCGTATCCAACCCGTTTGCATTTGTCATTGCATTCGTAGGGGTGCAGGGAGTCATTGAGGCAGTTGTGTGCTTCCTGCTGGCAGGCGCTGTTTCCCGCGCACTGGGAACCGCACTTCATAAGTAAGGATTTATAAAAAGGGGGATTTTTGTATGGGACTGGCAAAGGAATTTCCGGTTGTGGAGATGGAAGGTTTCCGCATCGGTAACGCACAGAATAAGGAAGCAGCGACCGGAGTGACGGTGGTGCTGTTTGATAAGGACAAAGGAGCCAGAGCCGGTGTGGATGTAAGCGGCGGCGGCCCGGCATCCAGGGAAACACCGCTGGCTTCCCCGCTGACGGCAGACAATCCGGTGAACGCTATCGTGTTATCCGGCGGCTCCGCTTACGGACTGGCTGCTTCCGACGGTGTTATGCACTGGCTGGAGGAGCACGGTTACGGATTTGACACCGGATATGCACGGGTTCCGCTGGTGTGCCAGTCCTGTATTTATGATCTTGGTTATGGAAGAGCCGATGTCCGCCCGGATGCAGCCATGGGTTATGCAGCCTGCGAGGATGCGCTTCTGCATAATAAAGCTATGTCCGGCAGTATCGGTGCAGGCACCGGCGCAACCGTCGGAAAGATTTACGGAATGGAACGATCCAGTAAATCAGGTCTTGGCGTCTGTGCGCTGGAAGTGGGAGATCTCCGGGTGGCAGCTGTAGTAGTAGTCAACGCGCTGGGCGATATTTTCAATCCGGAAAATGGAGAGAAGCTGGCTGGCCTGAAGACAGAGGATGGCACCGGCTTTGCCGACAGCCGGGAAGCACTGTACACCATCAGCAAACGGGCAACGCTCTTTAATTCCAACACCACCATCGGCGTGGTCATTACCAATGCGGAATTTACCAAGGGCGAGATGAACAAACTGGCCTCCATGACCAGAAATGCCTACGCCCGCTGCATCCGCCCGGTAGGAACCATGGCGGACGGCGATACCATCTATGCCGTTTCCGTCGGCACCGTGCAGGCGGATATCAATACTACGGGAGTTCTCATGGCAGAGGCCATGGAACGGGCGATTATGAGAGCCGTGGAGATGGCATAACAAAATTTTTTGAATTTCTTTGGTGACCCGGCTAAATATTCCGGGTTACCATTCTTGCATTTTGTCGTGTTTCGTATCGAAACAAAATTTGTGCAATATTAAATAAACATCAATGTGGCGAATTGTATTTTGGAATAAAACCAGATGGAACGGTAGTGGGACAAGTTGTTACGGAAGAATCCTTAAGAGAAGTAAGTCAGAAAATTAAGAATTTTATTGAACCAAGGATTTATCCGGAGATTAAAAAAGTTGTTTTAGATGGACGGGATTGCATTCATGTAAAATTTTCCGGAGATCAGATACCTTATTTTGCATATAACGTAGCAAGAATCCGGGTAGCGGATGAGGATTTAGTGATGTCGCGAGAAGAAATTACAAATCTTTTGCTGCAAAGTGGAAGAGAAGGAAATCGTTGGGAAAATTTAGTTTCTAATAAAACAGTTAATGATATAGATGAAGAACTGCTTAAAAGGTATATAC
>CAVCTH010000058.1:0-11089 GCA_963604695.1 Clostridiales bacterium
GTTTTTGGGAACAACCAAAAACTCCACAATAGAAAACAGGGCCCTGCCCTAACAAGTAGAAAAGGAGGGGCTAACCCCCTCCTTTAGCGTATTTAGTGTACTAATAATGGTGTACTAGTAGTGTACTAATAGTGTATAAACGAACTACTTTTTACCACTATTTATTACATTTAAACACGTTTAAATCCCTTATTTTATGCGGATTCTTAGAATTTACCAGCCTTTGCAGCTTCCTCAACAGCTACTGCTACAGCAACTGTCATACCAACCATCGGGTTGTTACCAGCACCGATCAGACCCATCATCTCTACGTGAGCCGGAACGGAAGAGGAACCTGCAAACTGTGCATCAGAGTGCATACGGCCAAGAGTATCGGTCATTCCGTAGGAAGCCGGTCCTGCTGCCATGTTGTCCGGATGCAGAGTACGTCCGGTACCACCGCCGGATGCAACGGAGAAGTATTTCTTTCCTGCTTCCAGTCTCTCTTTTTTGTATGTACCTGCTACCGGATGCTGGAAACGGGTCGGGTTGGTAGAGTTACCGGTGATGGAAACGTCTACGTTCTCTTTCCACATGATTGCAACACCTTCCGGAACGCTGTTAGCGCCGTAGCAGTTTACTTTTGCACGAAGTCCCTCGGAGTAGGATTTACGGGAAATCTCTTTTACTTCGTTGGTGTACGGATCATACTCGGTCTCAACGAAAGTAAATCCGTTGATACGGGAAATGATCTGTGCAGCGTCTTTTCCAAGACCGTTCAGGATAACACGAAGCGGTTTCTGACGAACTTTGTTTGCTTTCTCTGCGATACCGATTGCACCCTCAGCTGCTGCGAAGGACTCATGTCCAGCCAGGAATGCGAAGCACTCGGTCTCCTCCTCAAGGAGCATTTTTCCAAGGTTACCATGTCCCAGACCTACCTTACGGGTGTCTGCAACGGATCCCGGAATACAGAAAGCCTGAAGGCCTTCTCCGATTGCTGCTGCTGCGTCTGCTGCTTTGCGGCATCCCTTTTTGATTGCGATAGCTGCACCTACGGTGTAAGCCCAGCAAGCATTCTCGAAACAGATCGGCTGAATGCCTTTGATCTGATCGTATACGTTAAGACCAGCGTCTTTGGTGATCTTCTCAGCTTCCTCGATAGAAGCAATGCCATAGCTGTTCAGAACAGCGTTGATTTTATCAATACGTCTCTCATATGATTCAAATAATGCCATTTTCGTCTACCTCCCAGAATTACTCTTTACGCGGGTCAATGATCTTGACTGCATCTGCAACACGGCCGTACTGACCTTTTGCTTTCTCCCATGCAGTGTTCGGATCGTCGCCCTTTTTGATAAAGTCAGTCATTTTTCCAAGAGATACGAACTGGTATCCAATGATCTGATCGTCTGCATCCAGTGCAATACCGGTTACATAGCCCTCTGCCATCTCCAGATAACGAGGTCCTTTTTTCAGAGTACCGTACATAGTACCAACCTGGGAACGAAGACCTTTTCCAAGATCCTCAAGACCAGCACCAACTGCAAGTCCATCCTCAGAGAATGCGGACTGAGAACGTCCGTAAACGATCTGAAGGAACAGCTCTCTCATAGCGGTGTTGATTGCATCGCATACAAGGTCAGTGTTAAGTGCTTCCATAACGGTCAGACCCGGAAGGATCTCTGCTGCCATAGCTGCAGAATGAGTCATACCGGAACATCCGATGGTCTCAACAAGAGCCTCCTGGATGATACCTTCTTTTACGTTCAGGGAAAGCTTGCAGGCACCCTGCTGCGGAGCACACCAGCCCACACCATGGGTAAAACCGGAAATATCTTTTACTTCCTTAGCCTGTACCCATTTTGCCTCCTCCGGAATCGGAGCAGCGCCATGATGTACACCCTGAGCTACCGGACACATTTCTTCTACTTCACGTGAATAAATCATTTGTTTGAAACTCCTTTCAAATAATCATATCAGGTCTTTGGACAGGAGACCTCATATAGATTTATTCTCTCACAAATTTTCCTTTTCGTCCAGATCATTTTGTAAGATTTTGTGAAATTTTCGTCGAATTTAATCGTCTGAGCATGGCAGTCCAGAAAATATTGACGTAAACCCAGCCGATTCCGGTTCCGACAGCAACAGCCGGAAGCGCATAAGCACCGATAAACATCCAGGAAATTACCACGCGGATGGAAATATGCGAAATGGCTCCAATACAGGTATAGATAGGATGTCCCTGCCCGTTAAAGGCACCAACAAACGTATTTCCTGTAAAGCAGAATACATAAAACAGGGATACCAGATGCAGATATTTCACCGCCTGCTCATAAGCCATTCCTGTTCTGCTGCCGAGCATGAACGCAACGGTAGATCCTGCAGTTCCATAAAGGATCGCGGAAGATACTAAACCGAGCAGCGCCAGAAGCAGAAAACTGTCCCAGAAGCTTTTCTTTACACGGTCCTGTTTCCCTGCTCCATAATTCTGTGCCACCACAACGGAAGTAGCCGATGCCCCGCTGTCTCCAAAGGAATTAGCAAATCCTTCGATCCTGGTGGTTGCCGTATAAGCAGCAATGAGATCCGTTCCTCCCGTGTTAATTGCTCCCTGCACAAAGAATTTACCGATATATAATCCTGCCTGATGGAGCGCAGAAATTGCCCCGAAGGAAACGGTCTTTTTCAAAAGAGAGCTGGAAAATCCCCAGTCTTCTCTGTGAAATAAAAATTCTTTCATAGCAGTTCTCAGATACCCCATGCAGAGCACCGCGGAAAAAATCTGTGCCAATACGGTAGCAGTTGCTGCACCCTGAATTCCCCACTGTAATTTTCCTACAAACAAGAGATCCAGTATCAGGTTCGTCCCCGCTGCTGCTGCCAAAATATAAAGAGCAGCTTTCACATTTCCTACAGATCTGAGCAGCGAATTATAGAGATTATAAATATAAGCCGCCGGAAGTCCCAGCAGAATAATGCTCAAATACCCTCTTACATATCCTTCAATTTCCTGCGGTGTCCGCATGATCCGTAAAAGCAGCGGCATGCTCACAAACCCAAGCAGCGCCAGACCGGCCGCACCAATAACCCCAATCACCAGTGACTGAAAATGTTCTTTCCGGAACTGCTCCATATCTCCCGCCCCGTAGAGCTGGGAAAACAGCACCGAAATTCCGACACATGCTCCCACAATCGCGAAAAGAAATAGATTCATAACCGTTCCCGCCACGCCGATGGCCGCGAACTCTTCTGTTCCTGCAAATTTTCCAACCACCCACGCATCGATGGTATTGTATAACTGCTGTAAAATATTTCCCAGAATCAGCGGTATAGACAGGCGAATCATGGCTGCCTTGATATTTCCGCTGGTATAATTTTCTGCTTTTGTCTGTATTTTTTTATGCATTCCTGTATTTTCCTTTAAATTTTATTGACTCCTATTATATACTTGCTTTATCATTGTGTATATCGCAAGTTAATCAATCTATAATTGCTATTTTATCAATGAAAGGAATACCTATGGATACCGCCAAATATCAGGTTTTGTTATCTGCTATTGAGAATGGAAGTTATTCTGCTGCCGCCGAGAAATGTGGATATACCGTGTCCGGAATCAGCCGCATGATTTCCTCCCTGGAAGAAGAAACCGGATTTCCGCTTCTGGTACGTGGAAAAACCGGCGTCATTCCGACTGCCGAATGTAAGGAACTTCTTCCTGATCTTAAAGTTTTTGTTCAACAGGCAGATGTCTGTCAGCAGAAAATCAATGCCATCCGAGGATTGGAAACAGGCACTGTCCGCATCGGAACCGCATACAGTACCTTTTATAAAGAAATTTCGGAGATTACCGCAGAATTTCACCAGAATCATCCAGGCATTGTCATCCAGATTCGAAACGGTTACAGTACAGAACTGGCAGCTGCCATGGATCACGGAGAACTGGATCTGTGCATGATCAGCAAACGGGAACATCGTGGAACGTGGCTGCCTCTTTTTGAAAATGAAATACTGGCAGCTGTTCCAGAGAACGATCCTCTTGCAAAGGAAACATCCGTCCCCATCGCGGCCTTTGCCACACATCCCTATATCGAAACTTATCCACAGTCAGATAACGATAATACGCGTGCATTTCATGCCCATCGTATCCGGCCAAATATCCAGTTTACGACCGTTGACAGCTATGCCACCCGTTCTATGGTGGAAGCAGGGCTTGGAATTTCATTAAACAATCAATTAAATACCATGGGATGGGATCAGCATGGAATTGTCATGCTTCCTGTCTCTCCACGGCTTCCTGTGGAGATTGGAATTGCTGTCAGTGAACATCCGTCGAAAGCTGTACAAATTTATCTGGAACAATTATATGAAAAGATTAAAAAAAGAACCGATCACTGACCGGTTCCATTGATATTTAAAATAACTAATTTGTAATTGTCTGTCCGGTCAGTTTATCAAACACATGCAGTTTCTCCAGATCAAAGGCCAGACGAACAGTATCTCCAGACTGCAGTTTCTGATCCGCATCAATCTTTGCAATGATCCGGTTCTTATTTCCCGGCTGATTCACATAGACAATCGCTTCGGAACCCAACATTTCATAGACGTCTACGGTTCCGGCAACAGAGGCTTCCTCTTCTTCTCCCTCTTTCATAAGGCGAAGATGCTCCGGTCGGATTCCGGCTACCACTGCTTTTCCGGCTACATCCGCACGTTCCAGTGCATGTTTTACTTTTTCTTCCGTCAGAGGCAGCACCGTTCCATCTGCTGTACGGACAGCGAGCTGCTGATTCTTATACTCAAAAGCTCCTTCCATAAAGTTCATGGGAGGCGTTCCGATAAATCCTGCCACGAACTGATTGGCCGGATAACGGAACAGATTCTGCGGCGTATCCACCTGCTGCACAACGCCGTCCTTCATAACCACAATCCGGGTTCCAAGCGTCATGGCCTCTGTCTGGTCGTGAGTGACATAGATAAAAGTACTTTCCAGCCGGTGATGAAGGCTTGCAATCTCCACCCGCATCTGTCCTCTTAATTTTGCATCCAGGTTGGACAGCGGTTCATCCATAAGAAAGACTTTCGGATTCCGGACAATGGCTCTTCCCATGGCCACTCTCTGTTTCTGACCACCTGATAACTGGCCCGGCTTCCGGTCCAGCACTTCTTTCAGTCCCAGAATGCCGGCTGCTTCCTGCACCTTCTGCTCAATGACTTCTTTTTTCTCGCCGCGGATTTTTAAACTGTACGCAATATTTTTCCGGACAGACATATGGGGATAGAGCGCATAATTCTGAAATACCATGGCAATATCCCGGTCGCTGGCGCTGACATCATTCATTTTTACACCATCGATCAGAAGCTCTCCGGAAGAAATGTCCTCCAGTCCTGCAATCATTCGAAGGGTTGTGGATTTTCCACAGCCGGAAGGGCCGACAAAAATAATAAATTCCTTATCTTCGATTTTCAGATTAAAATCCTTTACGGCTTCAAATCCGTTTTCATAGGTTTTACATACGTGTTTTAATTCAATCTCTGCCATCTTTTTCTCCTCTTTTTCCATCCAGCCATGCAGGAAGCTCTGCAACGGACTCTATCAGATCATCGGCCATACCTTCCATATCCTTCCTCTTTCCTGTGCCGCTTAAAACACCCAGGGCAAAGGCATGTCCGTTATGTGCAAATCTCATATCGTTGGGGGTATCCCCTACCATTAAAAGTTCTTCCGGTTTTATCTGCCAGCTTTCCGCCGCCAGTTCCACCAGTCTTCCATCCGGCTTTACCGGAAGGATTCCGTCGTCTGTCCCCCAGAATGTCACATAGGAAGACGCTCCCAGGCAGTCCATGCAGGCTCTGGCAGACGCACAGGTATCGGTTGTTGCCAGCCCCACCTTCATGCCATATTCTTCTGTCAGCTTCCTGAACAGCTCCTTTACCTCTGTAAATACCGGATAGTCGGTTCGTTTCTCTACGACCTCCCTGTAAAATTCCTTTTTCACTCTTTCCAGAAACTCCTGCCTCTCCGGCAGCAGTTCCGGATGTTCTTCTTTCAGGAAATTCCAGATCACATCCGTAATCTCCTGATAAGTCATCCACGCAAATGCCCCTTCCGGGTCAATCTCGGAACCGTGGATTCCAAGTCGTTCCAGAATCGCTATTTTCAGTGATTCCCGTTCTCCCGTATGGCAGTCTGCCAGAAGCCGGTCCATGACCGGTCCGGCAGCCGTTCCCCATACTTTATAAAAATCAATCAGTGTTCCATCTTTATCAAAAAGGATTCCTTTGATCATCTTTCCAGTGTCCTTCCAGATCATTCTTTATCTCTTCAAAAGAAGCAAACTTATGTTCTGTTCTGCATCCGGCCGTAATCGGATTGGCATAAAATAAAAACTGCCCCGTCTTCGTCTCTGCCCCAAAGCGAATCCAGGTATAATCACAGGAAGGTATCGATATACTGCCTTTTACAAGATAACTGCCCTCTGCTTCTGAAATGCTTTCACAGCTGTGTTTTTCTCCATTTTCATAGAAAAATACATCCGGCTTCTCTGAAAGTCCCAGAAAGCGGAATTCATAATGGATTTCCCTGCTTCGATGCGGCAGCCGGTCTCCGAACAGAACCGGCAGGCCATCCGCTTCCAGTGAACTTTCTATCGAACAGTGTCTCGTCACATACACATGACATGCCCGCAATGCATCCAGCAGATGTTCCGGCGACAGACCGTCCATATACACCCAGGTTGCCGGATCTCCCGGCACCGACGGTTCCGTGGCATTTCCATACCGTTCTTCCAGAAGGTTATGGGAATCACTTCCGCCCACAGCACAGATCCGGTAGCCGTCCGCCCACAGAAGATCGGATAAATATACTGCTTTCTGATTTGCTTCCTCTGCATGCGCTTTTTCGTCTGCCGCATAGGTGGGATCGTTGATGATCTCCAGACAGTTCATATCTGCCAGTTTCAGATCACCGTACAGCCATTTCCAGATATAAAGAAACGGATGATTCACGCTGAACAGCCAGTTCTTTTCCCTGCATTCCTGAATCACAGCTTCCAGATCCTTTTCCAGTTCTTCTGTCTGTTTATCACAGAGAATTCTGGTTAAGCTTTCCGGCCGCCCGGTCAGTCCGAAGAGATTGGCATGGCCGAGCACAGTGGTCACTTCCACGCCCGGCAGAATCATCACATCCGTATCCTGCCAGCCCGTATGTACCACGTTATGCTCCGTCGGCACATAATAATCAAGCTTATCCTTTTCAGCTTTCCGGGTGGCATTTAATGTCGTCTCCTTACCATCAGAAAGGCGGGTATGGGTATGAAAATCTCCTTTGTACCAGCGGCTTACTTTCTGATACATACGGTCAAATTTATAATTTTCATAAGCAAACGAACGATTGGTCCAGACATGCGGACCAATTTGTTCCGTAATCTTCTGTTTTTCATCCGAAACGTTCACAGAGAAGCCCACGGATTTATCTTTCATGATTTGATCCAGATGTTCTGAGAACAGACAGATCTGCACCGTCCATGTTCCTTCCGGAATCATCCCCGGAATACCACCGATGGTGGTATCCATACCGTTTGATCCCAGAGAAATCACCGGTTCGCCATGGGCCAGCTGCTTCTGAAACCGGAGCTTTCCTTCCGGATCTCTCACCAGGAGAAACACGAGAAAGGTATAAGCAGGATCAAGGTCATACGTAAATGTCAGGACGGAACAGCCGGAAGGGACCATAAAGGTCCCCTCCTGTAACGATTTCATCTCTTTCCGGATATGAAAGTAAAGCGTCTGTTTCATCATTAGTTACCAAGCGCCTCATCCAATGCTGCCTGGGCGGTTGCCTGGGCTTCGTCCAGTGCCGTCTGTGCATCGATTCCATCGATCTCTACTTTATCTGCTGCTACTTTCAGTGCATCCTTGACAGCACCGTTGGTCGGATCATACGGATATACCGTTCCATGGGTTGCCTGTGCAAAGGGAACTGCCGCCTGCGGATTTTCTGCCACATAAGCCTGATAATCTGCATTGTCGTTAATCTGCTGGTTCACTGCTACATAACCGGTAGACATAGTCCATTTTGCCTGGCTGTCTGCATTGGTGAAATATTTGATAAATTCAAAGGCTCCCTGTTTTTCTTCATCAGAAGAACTCTCCAGGACGCTTAAGGTCTTCGTCTCTGCCATCGGTGCGGAAGAAGTACTGCTGCTCCAGGCCGGCTGCTCCATCGCTGCTACAATACTGAAATCAAGGTCTGCCTGATCGCCCGAAGAACCGGTGTATCCACCTGCTTTTCCAGCAATGACATCGTCGATGGTCGCATACCAGTATTCCCATCCCTGTCCGCCGGAATGGATAGCCATGGTCTTGTCATCATGAATCCAGGTGCGGAAGGACTCCCATACATCTACCCACTCCGGAGTGTTGATGGTTACCTGGGTGCCGTCGTCACTGAAAATCTTTGCACCATTACTGAAGGCTGCATCAATCATGTTGTCTGCACCCCACATTGGCTCCCAGCCGTATTCATAGTTGCCTGTAGCTTTGATTTTCTTCGCAGCCTCTGCCAGGTCTGCCCAGGTCTTGATATCCTCTGCACTGATACCTGCCTCTTCAAAAGCTGCTTTGTTATAATACATGACCTGCGTAGTTCCATAGGCCGGAAGACCAAATACAACCCCGTTGTCGTCCACACCCTGATTGTAGAATACGGACAGATAATTCTCTTTCTGGAACTCACTGTCAGCATCGATCATGGACTGAAGATCGGTCAGAAGGCTCTTGCTGTCCAGGTTCCTTGCTGCCTCCGCATTCAGAAGTACCAGATCCGGTGCGGCATTTCCTGCAATACCGGCCTGCAGCTTCTGATAAGTCTCGTCATAATCGGCCTGTGTTACGGTAGATACATGATACTGGCTCTGAGATTCGTTGAAGCTGTCTACGATCTCCTGGATGACACCAACTGCGGTCTTGCCGCCTGAATACCAGAACTCCACCTCCACCGGTGAACCTGCCGCCGTTGTCTGCGTGCTGTCTGCAGTGCTGCTGTCCGCTGCATCCGCAGAAGCCTCTGTATCAGCGAAAGCCGCCGTATCAGAAGATGTACTTCCGCATCCTGTCATTGCCGCTGCCACCATTGCAGATACCAGCATCATACATACCATTTTTTTCTTCATTTTCATTTTCCTCCTCAGGATAATCTGCTGTGCATTTTGCATCAGCCTTTCATTCCGGTGTCTCCACCGATACCGTTGATGAACCATTTCTGTGTAAAAGCAAACAGAATCAGAAGCGGCACCACAATCAGTGCACTTCCCGCCATTACCAGCGCCCACTCGGTTCCGTAGGCGCCTCCTTCGATAAAGAAGCTTCGAAGTCCCTGGGATACCAGATATTTGGTACTGTCATTGGTAATCAGGGATGGCCACATGTAATTGTTATATGTTGAAATAAAGCTCATCAAACCAAATGTAATAAAAGAAGATTTTGTCATGGGACATACAATTTCCCACAAAATCCGAAAATGGCTGGCACGGTCAATCCGCGCCGCTTCAATCAGGCCCTTTGGCACTTGCATAAATGCCTGCCGCAGCAGAAAGATTCCAAAGATGCTGACCGTACTGGAGATCACCAGACCTGTCAGTGTATTTAACAGATTCCACTTTGACAAAATAATGTAACTGGGAATATAGGTTGCTGCTACCGGCAGCATATAGGTTCCCATTACTACCAGAAATAAAAGGTTTCGTCCCTTAAACTCCAGAAATACCATGGCATAGGCCAGAAGCGCGCCAGTGAAAATCTGAAGCGCCACCACAATGACGGACACCAGAAGGCTGTTCCAGATATAGGCTGGCAGCGGCGACTGGAAAATGACGGAGATAAAATTGCCCCACTGGGGTGTGGACGGGAAAAAGACTCCCACGTCCATAATCTCTGCCTTGGTTTTCAATGCACTTAAAATCATCCAGATAAACGGGAATGCCGTAAACAGGCTGACCAGAATAAGCACTGCAAATTTGGCTGTTCTCCCGGCCAGTTCCGCGGGAGACATTGTTTTCTTCTTCATAGGTTCCTCCTTAGTAATGCACCCAGCGTTTGGATGCTGCAAACTGTACCAGAGAAAGAAGAACCGTAATCACAATCATGATGACCGCAACGGAAGTTGCCTGTCCCATCTTGAATTCTTCAAATCCCAGCTGATAATACATATACAGAAGCGTCCGGGTGCTTCCGCTTGGCCCTCCCTGGGTCAGAATCTGAATCTGATCGTAAGCCTGCAGGGAATTGACCATAGTAATAATCATCAGGAAAAAGGTCGTTGGTGAAATGCTGGGTAAGGTCATATCCAGAAACTGCCTGATGGGTCTGGCTCCGTCCAGGCTGCTGGCTTCATAATATTCCACCGGGACTTTTTCCAGAGCGGACAAATAGAAAATCATGGCATATCCAAGACTTTTCCATACTGTCACAAGTATGACGGACAGCATGGCAGTCTGGGAACTGTTAATCCACTTCAGAGCCGGAAGTCCGAAGATTCCAAGTACCGCATTAGCAAGACCGCCGTCTTCCCGGAAAATCCAGGTCCATACAATGGAAATGGCAACGGTTGGCGTGATCCACGGGGAAAACAGGACGAATTTAAAAAATCCGCTTCCTTTAAAATTTTTGCGGAGCAGAAGTGCCAGCCCCAGTCCTCCCACAATCGTCGGAACCAGTGTACCTGCCGTGAAAATAATGGTGTTCAAAAGGGCCGCATAAAACCGGCTGTCCTTTAGCAGGGACTGATAATTTTTAAACCATACAAAATGATAATCCGGTGTCATAAAATCCCAATCGGTAAAGCTAAGCCAGATGGAACGGCCGATGGGATAGAGCCAGAAAATAAATAATGGTATCAGTGCGGGAAGTACGAACAGCAGAACGACTGCCGCGTGTTTCAGATGTTTTCGATTTATAAATGTCTGCATATCTCTCTCCTTCCTCGGACTATTCTACGGTGCCGATGTAAAATGTACTATCCGTTTCCGGTAAAAAGAAGATCAGAACTATGTAAAAGGAATGAGGGATATGTAAAGAAATGTAAAAAGAAAGACCGCTTACCAGCAGTCTT
>CAVCTH010000059.1:0-10787 GCA_963604695.1 Clostridiales bacterium
GATCAGAAGATACGCTTTGACTGACGGAGCGTATTTCTCACACAGCACCTGCATATTGGCCATGGCATTGGGCGTGGCACCCATACCGAATCCGCAGACACCGGAAGAGATCACTGCTGCATCGTAATCCCGTCCCATGACATTGAAAACGACAAAATACGTAAAAACAAACATCAGTACCACCTGGCCTGCCAGTAAGATCAGCAGCGGAAGCGCCAGATCTGCCAGCTGCCAGAGTTTCAGCGTAATCATGGCGATACCAAGGAACAGGGACAGACTGATACCACCGATATCGTTGATCTCACCCATATAAGTCGTATATTTTCCGGTGTATTCACCAATATTTCTCATAACAGCGGCTGCAATCATGGCTCCGATATAGATCGGGAAGGTCATGCCAGTCATGGACAGCAGATCTGACAGAATCGTACCGATACCCATGGCAATAATCAGCTGAAAGACAGCGGCCGGGTACATACTGGTATGTCGTTCATGCTTCCGCTCCTCTTCTACCAGAAGGCTGTCATCCTCTGCGACTGCTGTGGACAGAAGATTTTTCTTCTCAATCAGTCGTTTTCCGATAGGGCCGCCCATCATACTTCCGGCAATCAGTCCAAAAGTCGCAGCGGCCGTACAGAGCGTGGACGCGCCTTCGATGCCAAAGTCCTCCAGCACCGGACCGAAGGCACCTGCGGTACCATGTCCGCCGACCATGGGGATAGAACCGGTACATAAGCCCACCAGCACATCAATATGCAGTAATTTCGCAAGTCCCACTGCCAGGAAGTTCTGGGAGACAATGAGCACAATGACCAGTCCCAGAAATACAATCAGTGCTTTTCCGCCGCTTTTCAGGACTTTTAAGTTGGCCTGAAAACCTACAGATGTGAAGAAAAATACCATGCACACTTCTTTTAAAATATCGTCAAATGAGAATTCTGCAATTCCGGTGACGTAACATACACAGGTCAGCACCGCAAATACCACGCCTCCGATGACCGGGGCCGGAATACAGAACCGTTCCAGGATGCTTACCCGTTTTCTTAAAAATTTTCCAAGCATCAGAGCCACGACCGCTGCGGCAATGGTCTGATACATATCAAGATGTATTACATTCATTTGTTTATCTGCTTCCTTCCTTTGTGGTTACGTCAATGCCGCATTCTTTATAATATGCTGCGGCTCCCGGATGAAATGGAATGGAGACGCCTTCGGTAGAGGAAGTCTCTTCCAGTGTCAGATCCAATGGAAGTGCATACTGTAATTTCTGGCTATCTGTAAATAAAATTTCCGTCAGCTGCTTTACGGTATCTGCCGATAATTTGTCACTGGCCAGAAGAAGCGCTTTCACGCCTACCGTGGAAACTTCCTCTGTCTGTCCGTGATAAGTATCCGCCGGAATCACGTAGGTTTCATATGCCGGGTAAGCGCTCTGAAGCCGACCGGCACCCTCTCCGTCCACATTCAGGAAACGAATGTCGCACTGCCGTGCCAGTTCTTCCAGCACGGTCGTCTGCACGCCTGCCGTACAGAACATGGCATCAATCTCACCATTCTGCAGGGCGTCTGCAGCTTCTGTATAATTAAAATGTTTCATTTCCACCAGACGGTCACTGAGACCATAGGCTTCCAGAATCTGCCGGGCATTCTGTTCGGTTCCGGACTCTTCCTCTCCGATACTCACGGTCTTTCCCTGCAGATCTTCTATGGACGTAATCTCTGAATCCGCACGGACCACAACCTGGCAGGCTTCCGTATAAAGCCCCGCCACCGCACTGAAATTTTCATAAGAATCACTTTCTGCAAATACACCGGTTCCTGCATAAGCATCCTCCGCCATATCCGCCTGGGCAATGGCCATCTGCACATAATCCTCAGAAAGCAGACGGATATTGGCAGCAGATCCGGCCGTCGTCCGCACTTCAACAGGATCTGTTCCTTCTGCTTCCTCGGCAAGCTTTGCAAAAGAATCGCCGAAGCCTGATACATTCCCGCCCAGTCCTGCGGCGCCAAAGCGGATACGTCCGGTACTGCTGCCGCATCCCATCAATATCAGGGCTGCCATTCCGGCGGCAAATAACTGTTTTGTCTTCATTTACTGTTCCTCTCTTACTTCTGTCCTGACCACCGATTGCTGAAGCCGCTCTTTTAAAAGCGTATTGCGTCTGGTAACCGTCACATTCCGTACGGCACAGGCCAGGGCTTTTCTGGTTCCTACCATGACAAGAATTTTCTTTGCCCTGGTAATTCCTGTATAGATCAAATTTCTCTGCAGCATCACATAATGATTCATGAGCACCGGCATCACCACAATGGGGTATTCCGAACCCTGTGCTTTGTGAATGGTGGTGGCATAGGCATGTACCAGTTCATCCAGTTCGGAGGACTCATATTCCACCACATGCTGATCAAAATTGACTTTCAATGTCCGATTCTGGAGATCCACCGATTCAATGATACCGATATCTCCGTTAAATACTTCTTTTTCATAATTATTCCGGATCTGCATGACTTTGTCATCCTGCCGGAAAATAAAACCACTTCGGCGAAGTCCGTCGCCTTGGGGATTCAGTGCTTCCTGAAGCGCCAGATTGAGATTGGTGGCGCCCACCACACCTTTCTGCATAGGCGTCAGCACCTGGATCTGCGAGGATGGCGTGCGATAATAGCGGGACAACTTATGCTGCACCAGAGAGACAATTTCCCGCACTGCTTCTTCCGGATCTTCTTTGGTAGTGAAGAAAAAGTCCGTATCTTTTCCATTGGAGAGATCCGGCATCTGCCCTTCATTGATCCGATGAGCATTCATGATAATCCGGCTGGTCTGTGCCTGACGGAAAATCCGGCTCAGACGTACCACCGGAACCACTCCGGAATCGATCAGATCCCGCAGGACATTTCCTGCGCCTACCGATGGCAGCTGGTCAATATCTCCCACCAGAACCAGCCGCATGCCCGCCGGGATGGCTTTGAGCAGCGAATTCATGAGCACCAGATCAATCATGGAGCACTCATCCACGATGAGCACATCCCCTTCCAGTGGATTTTCCTCATTTTTCTGATATCCTTCCGGCGGCTTGCACTCTAAAAGCCGGTGAATGGTCTTTGCCTCCAGTCCTGTAGTCTCCGTCATCCGCTTGGCGGCCCTTCCTGTGGGTGCTGCCAGCAGAATCTTTAACCCAAAGGACTGATAGGCAGAAATAATGCCTTTGGTTGTCGTGGTTTTTCCCGTACCGGGACCACCGGTAAGAATCATCACCTTGGAAATTGCCGCCTGCCGGATGGCATCTGCCTGAATTTCATCATATTCCATGCCGATTTTGGCTTCGATCTTCTTTACATCAATGGAAAGAGCCTCATTTCCGGTCCGTTTCCGCGCCTCCATGAGAGACGTCCATAAGCGGTCCTGTGCCGGATTCTGTAACAGTTTCCGGATCTTGGCAGCGACACCCACCTCTGCATAGTAAAAAGGTGGCAGATAAATAGCGTCCCCGTTCTCTTCCGATACTGGTTCTGAGATCACATCCTTATCCGCCAGCATCTGATCCAGCGTCATGACAATACTGCTCTCTTCCGCTTCCAGAAGCTCTGTCGCCCGTTTTATAAGCTGTCCTTTATAGGCATAGACATGACCTTCATCCGCCAGACTGCTCAACGTATACAGGATACCGCTTCGGAGACGCACAAAAGCCTCTTTTCCGATGCCCAGCTTTTCCGCAATTCCATCTGCGGTCTTAAATCCGATACCCCAGATATCGTCTGCCAGACGGAATGGATTTTCCTTTACTTTCGCAATGCTGTCATTCCCATATTGACGATAAATCTTGGCAGCAAAAGAAGTACTGACCCCATGATCCTGCAGAAACAACATGACATTTTTAATCTCTTTCTGCCGTTCCCAGCTCTCATGAATCTGCCGGATTCGTTTTTCACCGATTCCTTCCACTTCTTTCAGCCGGGAAATATCACACTCGATGACGTCCATGGTCTCGGTACCGAAAAGTCCTACGATGCGTTTGGCAAACTTGGGGCCAACACCTTTGATCAGACCGGAACCCAGATATTTCTCAATGCCGAAAACCGTGGCCGGAAGCGTCTCCTCCCAGCTCTCCGCCACAAACTGACGGCCGTATTTGCTGTCTACTTTCCAGTTGCCGTCAATGAGCAGCACCGATCCCACATTGACATCCAGAAGATTTCCGATGACCGTTACCAGATCGTTATAATTTTTCACTGCACATTTCAGTACCGTATAGCCATTTTCCGGGTTCTGATAGGTAATCCGCTCTACCACGCCGCGAAGTTTCATGGTCGAATGCCGTGGCTTTTGCGGATCGCCCAGAGTATCTACGGAAGATTTCTGCCCGGCAGCAGTTCCTGCCCTTGCCTCCCGCATTTCCCGCACCATACACTCATAGACCTGCTGGTTCATCCGGCAGTCATTTAACGCCCGGTGTGCGCCGTCCGTTGTAAGGCCATAGTAAGAAGCCAGATCTGTCAGTTTATGATGGGAAAGATTGGGTAGATGTTTTCTTGCCAGCGGAAGCGTGTCCACATAATCGTTGGATGGCAGAGATCCATAATATTTCTCCGCGTCCCTGCAGATAAATTTCATATCAAAAGAAGCAATATTGTGGCCTACCAGCGGATACCCTTCCGTGAAATCCAGAAACTCCTGCAGCACTTTGGAAAACCGCGGCGCATGAGCCACCATCTGATCGGTGATACCGTTTACCTGGCTTGCCCCTGCCGGTATATGCCGCCCAGGATTCACCAGCGTACTGAACTCATCCACGACTTTTCCGCCCCGGACCTTCACGGCAGAAATCTCCACCACTTCGTCGTATACACGGGAAATGCCGGTAGTCTCCAGGTCAAATACCACATAATCGGGCGTATATTTCGTTTGCTGGGTTCCTCGTTTGTCTGCCATCCAATTGCTCCTTATATACAAAAGTACATTTTATTATAGCACAAATAAGACCTATCAAACAATGTGGAGGCACAAAAAAATCCCGGTATCGGGGCCAGATCCAATACCGGGATTTTTTGCGTTATATTCTTATTCGCCTAAATTGACCATTACATCAGATACTTCTACAGACTGGTCAATCAGTCCGTTTTCCAGCATCCAGTCAATGTTCTGCTGCCAGCAGTCATCGGTCATGCTTAAAAATGCAGCATCATCGGTCTCCATGAGCGGAAGCAGAGTCGCGCAGGACTGCTCCTCCACAGACTGGGTCAGCGGGAAGTTCTCCTCGTTCTGGTTCTCCATCAGAATGGCAAGGCATCCGTCCGGATCAGCCTGGAAGTCTGCGAAACCTTTCTTGCAGGCACGGATAAATCCTTCTGCCACTTCCGGCTCATTTTCCAGAATATCATCACTGGTAAGGAACACTTCCTCATAGTAATTCGGGATACCATAACCGTCTACCATAAAGTAGTTGACGTCAAATCCCTCTTCTTCCAGCTGCGGAACCTCATGGTTTACCAGGCAGCCGATAGTAGCGTCTACATTTCCGGTGGTCATGGAACTCATCAGGTCAAATCCTACATCGATCATATTGACATCAGAAGAATCCGCGCCTACATTTGCCATCATGCTCTGGATAAATGCTTCACTGAGAGCTGTTCCGCTGTATCCGATGGTCTTGCCGGTCAGGTCTGCCGGACTTGTAATGTTCTGATCTTTCAGAGACAGCACCACGCACAGCGGAGACTGTACAATAGCGCCAATGGCTTTGACCGGTGTCTTCTGATTGGCAACAGCCTGAATCACATCATGCTGATAATACATACCGATCTCGGCTTTTCCTGCTGCCACCAGGGACAGAGCATCGCTTGCGTTGGACGGGAAGCGGATATGTACATCCAGTCCTTCCTCTGCAAAATAACCTCTTTCCATGGCAGTGTAAAGGAAGGAATGGATGGCGTTTGGATACCAGTCCAGAACCACATTGACTTCTCTTAACCCCTCACTGCTGTCGGTTTCTTCCGTTGTTTCCTCTGCTGCACTGGAAGTATCTGTACTGGAAGCAGTTTCTGATTTTCCGCATCCGGAAAGCATGGATATACTTAAGGTTGCTGCAAGGGCAGCTGCTAACATTCTTTTTTTCATAGTAGTAGTCCTCTTTATTCTAATCATTTCTCCAGTGGATCAGCCGTTTTTCCAGAACCGATACCAGTCCGGTAAAGAACATGGCTACCACGGAGAGCAGGAGAATCGGTGCAAATACACCGGCTCCATCAAGCTGTGTCATCATTCGTCTGCTGAAATATCCAAGGCCGCTCTGTGCGCCCAGCCACTCGCCGATAGCTGCTCCGATGATGGACATGGGAACGGCCATTTTAATGGCAGAGAAAAAGCAGGGAAGCACTGCCGGGATTTTCAGTTTGAAAAAGATCTGGCGTTTGCTTGCGCCAAAGGTAAATAACAGTTCTTCCATCTCAGTCTTTACCGATTTAAATCCGTCAAATACAGTAATGGTGATGGGGAAGAACGTAATCAGTACGGTTACCAGCACTTTACTCCAGATGCCGTATCCAAACCAGAGCACAAAAAGCGGAGCCAGTGCAGTGGTCGGAATGGTCTGGGAAGCAATGATTAACGGGTATAATGCTTTTTCCGCAATCTCGCTAACGTCCATAAGCACGGCAAGTCCCAGTCCCAGGACAATGGAAATAGCAAGTCCGATGGCAACGACCGACATGGTAGCTGGAAGATGCGCCGTAAATAACGGACCGCGAAGTTCCCAGAGACGCACCAATATCTGCGTCGGTGACGGCAGGATATAGGCTGCGTTGATTCCCATGGCCGCTGCCTGCCAGAACATCAGTAATACTGCCAGGAGAATCAAAGCCGGAAGATTTGCATTTCCGCGTTTTTTCGTCTCGTTCATTTAAGGATTCCTCCTGAGCATTTCGATTAAAGTCTCTTTTAATTCCACGATTTCCGGACGGGTCAGTTCTTCTCTTGTTCTCGGATATTCCGCCGGAACTTCGATGGATTTCAAATGGGTGATGGGCGTCTCTTCCACCACCAGAATGCGGCTGGATAAAAAGACTGCCTCCTCCACATCATGGGTAATGAAAAGAACCGTCTTCTGCTCACGTTCCCACTGCTCCAGCAGCCATTCCCGCATGGAAAGGCGGGTCAGGTAATCAAGGGCCGAGAATGGCTCGTCCAGAAGCAGAAGATCTGATCCGGTGAGCACAGTTCTGGCAAATGCCGCACGCTGCCGCATACCGCCGGATAATTCTCTCGGTGCTTTCTTTCCCCAGTCTTTTAAACCAACGGATTCCAGCGCCTGTTCCGCACGCTTCTCCATCTCTGCTTTGGAAATGCCGCCCTGAATCTCCATGGGAAGCATGACATTTTCCTTTACCGTCCGCCAGGGAAACAGCATATCCTGCTGCGGCATATACCCGCAGTAATTTTTAAGACCTCCGATGGGCTGTCCATTGACCAGAATGGTTCCCTCTGCCGGAGCAAGGAGCTTATTGACCAGACGGAAAATCGTACTTTTTCCGCAGCCGGAAGGACCGATCACCGATACAAACTCTCCCTCTTTTACAGTAAAAGAAAGACCATCAATAATAGAAAAGTCCTCACAGTCATACTGGAATCTTACGTTATCAAATGTAAGCATACACTATTTCCTCATTTCCCAGGCCATATCCCAGAACGCTTTCTCATAGCGGGAACATGCCGTGAAGATTTCAGAAAGATGTGCAAGCTGTGTTTCATTATAGTCTGCTGCCAGACGGTTAATGAGCACCACAAGGGACTCATTTTCCTCATGGTAACTGTCAGAAATATAACCGGACACCCATTCGCCGTAGAATGGATGCTTATCTGCTTCCGGGTGCTCTTTTACAATCTGACGGGCAATGGCTTCATAGCTTAACGCGCAGGAAAGAATGGCAGCAGCCACTTCTGCCTGTCCCTCTTCATAAGCCACGCGGAGCATGTAGGAAGTGTAGGACAGGTTGTCAAGGGCCTGTTTGGTATTCTCTGCCTCTTCCGGCGTAATGCCAAGGCGCGCCATATAACTTCTGTGAATGTCCATTTCTCCATCCAGAATGGCATGGGTAGAACCGGCAAAACGTTTCATGAACTCCATGTCCTTTGCCTTTGCCACGCCGATGGCAAATACTTTTGTATAATCAAGAAGATACAGATAATCCTGTATCATATAATATTTGAATTTTTCTTTATCCAGGGTTCCGTCAGCAATGCCCTGCACAAACGGATGCTGATGATATTCTGCCCAGATAGATTCTGTATCTTTTAAAAGACGTTCTGTCACTGTCATGCTTTTTCCTCCGCAAATCCTTTGCCGCGGAAATCAAATGCATGATCCATGGGGCCGGAACCCTGTCCCAGATCCAGCATAGCTGCCAGTGCACCGGAGATATAAGCCTTGGCACGCTCCACTGCTGTATCCAGATCATAACCTTTTGCCAAATTGGAGGCAATGGCGCTGGACAGGGTGCATCCGGTACCGTGGGTGTTCGGATTGTCAATCCGTTTGCCGTTGAACCATTTATAATCGCCGTTCCGATACAGAAGGTCGTTGGCATCATTTAACTGATGGCCGCCCTTGCAGAGTACAGCACAGTGATAAGTCTCACTGATATATTTTGCTGCTGCGATCATGTCATCTGCAGTCTTTACTTCCATTCCGGAAAGAACCTCTGTTTCCGGGATGTTTGGTGTCAGAACCGCTGCCATAGGCAGTAAAAGTTCTTTTAAAGCGCCGATGGCGTCCTCACTGATGAGTCTTGATCCGCTGGTTGCCACCATAACCGGGTCCACTACGATATTTTCTGCTTCATACTGTTTCAGTTTCTTAGCGATGGACTCAATCAGTCCTACGGAAGAAACCATGCCGATCTTCACTGCGTCCGGACGAATATCCGTAAATACGCTGTCGATCTGCTGTTCCAGGAATTCCGGGGTTACCTCGAAAATCCCCTGGACGCCGGTGGTGTTCTGTGCTGTCAGAGCCGTAATTGCTGTCATGGCATATACCCCGTTTGCAATCATGGTCTTTAAGTCAGCCTGGATACCGGCGCCTCCGCTGGAATCACTTCCGGCGATTGTTAATGCTGTCTTCATAAAAATTCTCCTTTCAGGCATCAATAACTTTTATTAGGCGATGCAAGGTGGTGCCCCCAATGTACCGCCGCAGAGTGAGAAAAGGTAACAAAAAAGAAGTGGAAATACCAGCGTACTTCCACTTCTCTATCTTTTCACAGTTACTTCCTACGTTGGCATGATCCAAATCAGGTATACGGGTCCTGACGGTATCAGTCAGATCTCAGCCCGCTTCCGCAGGCTCCCCGGTACTTATTTCCTATTCACTTTGCTTTTTTACTATACGACAATGAAGTGAAGATGTCAAGATGGAGTTACAGGCTCTCCACCCATGCTTTCATTTTGCCTGCATCAAATCCGTTGACCAGTTTTGCAGGTTTCCAGTTTACATTGCCCTTGCAGACCCCATGCATGACAGCGTCCATCTTACCAGTACCGCTGCCGCCGGAGGTGCAGAACGGAACTACCGTCTTGCCGGAGAAATCATAGCTCTCCAGGAAGGTATTGATGATGGACGGCTCCACATACCACCATACAGGAAATCCTACATATACCGTGTCATAGGCATCCATATCGGCCACTTTCTTAGCAATCTCCGGACGGGAAGAGGGATCATTCATTTCCAGAGTACTTCTGCTCTTTTTATCCATCCAGTTTAAATCTGCTGAAGTATAGGGCACTGCCGGTTCGATCTCAAACAGATCTCCGCCTGTAACCTGTGCCAGAAGCTGCGCTTTCTTTTCCGTTACTCCGCTTGCAGAGAAATAAGCAACTAATGTTTTTCCCATGATTTAATCCTCCTGCTCATCCAGTTTGCTGTACTGCTCATCATTGACCGGCTCCAGCCACTCGTTGGAAGTGTTTTCTCCCGGACACTCCACTGCCAGATGGGAGAACCAGCTGTCCTTCTTTGCACCATGCCAGTGTTTGACGCCTGCCGGAATGGTCACTACATCGCCCGGTTTCAGGCTCTGTGCCGGTTTTCCTTCTTCCTGATACCAGCCCTCGCCATCTACACAGATCAAAAGCTGTCCGCCGCCTTTGTCTGCATGATGTACATGCCAGTTATTACGACATCCCGGTTCAAAGGTAACATTTGCGATGAAGACCGTCTTCTGCGGGTCTGTCAGCGGTTTCAAATAACTCTGTCCAATGAAGAATTTCGCATAAGCGGTGTTCGGCTCGCCCTGTCCGAAGAATCCGCCGTGCTCGTCCTCTCCAAGATCGTCTTTGTACACTTCTTTTGCCATGTTGAAAGCAGCCCATGCATTCGGCCAGCCTGCATAGAAAGCCAGATGGGTCAGGATCTCTGCCATCTCTGTTCTGGTCACGCCATTGGTTCTTGCCGTTGCCAGATGGTACTGAAGGGAGCTGTCGGTAATTCCTTTGCTGATCAGTGCCGTGATGGTTACGATGGAACGAAGTTTCAGAGAAAGCTTATCTTCTCTGGACCATACCTCTCCAAAAAGTACGTCGTCATTCAGTTCTGCAAATTTTGGTGCAAAATCATTTAAGGCATTTCTGCCTGCGGTCTGTTTTACCATGATTGTTTCCTCCTTAGATTTTTCTATCTGTGCTACTTATGATACTACAACTTAAAGTTAACTTTCAGTCAACTGTTTTTTTAATAAACATACGTAAGCTTCCGGCCTTCCAGATACCGGAGCATCCAGTAGGGATTAACCGC
>CAVCTH010000060.1:0-10608 GCA_963604695.1 Clostridiales bacterium
GGGATAAACGCTGAAGGCATCTAAGCGTGAAGCCCCCCTCAAGATGAGATATCCCATAGCACAAGCTAGTAAGACCCCTTGAAGACGACGAGGTAGATAGGGCAGAGGTGGAAGCGTAGTAATACGTGAAGCTGACTGTTACTAATAGGTCGAGGGCTTAACCAAGAGGTTTAGGCGAAAAGGTTTTGGAAAGAAAAAAGTATTGACTGTATGCAGTTTTGAAGGTATAATATCTTCGTATTCCTCGATAGCTCAATGGTAGAGCACACGGCTGTTAACCGTGGTGTTGTAGGTTCGAGCCCTACTCGGGGAGTTTTTAAAAGAATATGGCGACATGGCCAAGTGGTAAGGCAAAGGTCTGCAACACCTATATCACCAGTTCGAATCTGGTTGTCGCCTCTTAAAAAACTCCTTATTTTTGAGGAGTTTTTTTAAAAAGAAGTAAAAACGAGGACGTTTTGCATTAGATGCAAAGCGTCCTTTTTGCATTTGCTTCTTTTTTCAGTACGAGAGGAGGAGTCTTATGAAGGAACTGATTGCACATACGGATCATGTCAATGAACTGCTGGCGCGGTATGGTGTAAAATTTGGTATCTACAAAAATAACGTGTTTAAAGAGCAGTTGTTTCCGTTTGATGCCATTCCCCGTGTGATCGAACATGAAGAGTTTGCACAGCTGGAGCGGGGTCTGAAGCAGAGAGTCAAGGCATTGAATCTGTTCTTAAAGGACATTTACAGTAAGAAGCAGATCGTCAGGGATGGTGTGATACCGGAAGAATTTATCTTCATTTCCAGCGGCTATCTGGCAGAATGTGAAGGTGTGGCTCCTCCGAAGGATGTCTATTCCCATATTTCCGGTATCGACCTGGTGAAGGGAAAGAATCAGGAATGGTATATTCTGGAGGACAACCTGAGGGTTCCTTCCGGTGCGTCCTATCCCATGATCGCAAGGGAGCTCTGCAGACGCTGCTCCCCGGACACCTTTAAGAAAACGAGGCTTGAGAATAACCGGAATTATGCCGAGCTGCTTCGTAAGACGATGGATTATGTAAATACGGGCGGTCATAACGTGATCCTTACTCCGGGAAGGTATAATGCTGCTTATTTTGAACATTCCTATCTGGCCGAGAAGACAGGGGCCCATCTGGTCAATGGTTCAGAGCTTGTGGTGGAAGATGATAAGCTTTACTATGTGACCGCATCCGGGAAGAAGGAGCGGGTAGGCGCCGTATACCGGAGAATTTCCGATGAATATCTGGATCCGATGAATTTCAATCCGGAATCCCTGATCGGCATTCCGCATATCTATGACGTATTCCGGAAGGGTAATGTAGCTTTACTGAATGCACCCGGCAACGGGGTGGCAGACGATAAGGGAATCTATTATTTTGTACCGAAGATGATCCGGTATTATCTGGGAGAAGAGCCGATCCTGCAGAATGCCCCCACCTATCTGCCCTACTATGAGCAGGACATGCAGTATGTACTGGAGCATTTTGATGACCTGGTATTAAAGGATGTGGCAGAAGCAGGAGGCTATGGCGTTGTCTTTGGTAATTCCATGACGGCTGCGCAGAAAGAGGATTTTATCGCCCTGCTGAAAAAGGAACCGAGAAGGTTCATCGCACAGGAGGTCATTGATTTTCAGGATCTGGACATTATGGATGAAGGCGCCGTGGTTCCGAGAAAAGCGGATCTCAGGGCATTTGTGCTGACGGGTGAGGAGCCGGTCGTATGGAAGAGCGGACTGACCAGATTTTCCAGAAATCCGGATTCCTTTATCGTAAATTCTTCGCAGGGAGGAGGCTTTAAAGACACATGGGTATTATCTCAGTAGAACAGGCTTCCAGGCTGTACTGGCTTGGGAGGTATACAGAACGGGTATATACGACGATCCGGATGTTTTTTACCAGCTATGACCGGATGATCGATGAGGACGAGGATGGATATGTGGCATTTTGCAGCTCCGTGGACATTCCGGATATCTATGGTTCCAGGGAAAATTTCCTGGCAGGATATCCTTTTGACGAGACGAACCCGGATTCCATTATCAGCAATCTGAACCGGGCTTATGACAATGCAATCGTACTCCGGGAAAGCATCAGTACAGAGGCATTGTCTTATATTCAGCTGACCATCTATGAAATGAATAAAGCGTCGAAGAGCAGCGCACCGCTGTTCGAATTACAGCATGTATTGGACGAGATCCTGGCATTCTGGGGCAGTATCGATGACCGTATCGACTGTGAGGAGACCAGAAATATTGTAAAAGCAGGAAAGCGGATTGAGCGGATTGACCTCTATGCACGGCTTGGCGCGTCCAAAGAAGAGATCCGGCGTGAGGTACATCGGATGATCCCCAGGGTGACCAGAAGCGGCCTGACCTACAGCGAGGAATGTCTGAAAAAGGTCAGTGAGCTTGCAGAACAGGACAATCTGGATTATTATGGGATCGTATCAAATGTAGAGAGGATTCTGCTGTAACCCCTTCGGGCATCCGGCAGTGGTACCCGATAGCGCAGACCGCAGGATTCTCAGAAATGATAAGAAGGAATGTAAGAGAGATGTATTTACAATTTGATTATCAGATGCAGATCCGATATTCCCTGCCTGTGGAACGCTGCTTTTATACGATCAAATGTATCCCTAAGGAGAGCGGCCGCCAGCGGCTGCTGGAAAAAGAGATTGCCATGGAGCCGTCGGCGCCGTGGATGGAAGGGACAGATGGATGGGGCAATCAAAAACTCTATGGCTGCATCCAAAGTCCCCATGATTTTTTCTCATTCCGGATTCAGGGAAAGGTGGAGGTGTTTCCGGAAGCATATGAAGAGGAAAAGGGATTGGCCGGGATGTATCGGTATCCCTTTGGAAAATGTGTCCCCGGAGCAGGCCTCCTGCAGTATTTCCGGTCGCTGGATCTGAGCGGATGCGGAAATGAGCTGGAAATATGTATCAAAGTCATGAACGAACTGTATCGACATTTTTCCTATGTACCGGCACAGACCGGAAGTGAGACAAAAGCAGAGGAAGCATGGAATCTTGGCATGGGCGTATGCCAGGATTTTGCGCATATTTATGAGACACTGCTTCGTCTGGCCGGAATTCCTGCCAGGTATGTATGCGGCCTGATGATCGGGGAAGGGGAGAGCCATGCATGGGTGGAGGCACTCTGCGATGGAAAATGGATTGGACTTGACCCGACCAATAACTGTCTGGTCTATGACAGCTATATCAAGCTGGGAGACGGACGGGATGCTTCCGAATGCGCCATCAACAGAGGCATTCTGTTAAGCGGAGGGGATCAGCAGCAGCAGATCCGGGCGGTGGTCAGCCGCATATCATGACAGAACGGAAAGGACAAAGAAGACGATGATAGAGACGATTGCTTCCGTGGGACTTCCGGTGGATGAAGTGCTGCGGATCAGAAAAAACAGGATCATGCCGGAGCAGTCTTCCGGAATTCTGCCGCGGATCAGTATCGTCACCGGAATTCATGGTGATGAGCTGGAGGGACAGTATATCTGCTACGAGGTGCAGCGGAGGATTCAGGAGGAGAGACATCATCTGAAAGGAATCGTGGATATCTATCCGGCCATGAATCCGCTGGGAATCGATTCCATTACGAGGGGAATCCCGGCTTTTGACCTGGATTTGAACCGCCTCTTCCCGGGAAATACCAGTGGAAATATGACAGAGTATCTGGCAGCGGAGATCATCCGCGACGTGCAGGGGTCTGATTGTGTGCTGGATATACACGCCAGCAATATTTACCTGACGGAGATTCCCCAGATCAGGATTAACGAGCTCCATGAGGAGACCCTGGTGCCCCTGGCCAGGGAAGCAAATGTGGACTTTATCTGGGTACACGGTGCCAGCACGGTACTGGAATCCACCTTTGCATACAGCCTGAACAGCATCGGGACGCCGGTATTAGTGGTAGAGATGGGAGTGGGGATGAGAATCACCCGCTCTTATGGCGACCAGCTTGTAGACGGAATCTTTAACCTCATGAAGGAACTGGGAATCTGGACCGGAGAAGCAAAAGCTCCCAGAGAAGCGCTCCTGTCCAGAGACCCGGAGGATGTCAGCTACCTGAATGCGAAGGTCAGCGGAATCTTTATTCCGTCCGTGAAGCACTGGGTAGAATTGCAGAAGGGCGAACTGATCGGTAAGATCGTGGATCCCCTGGCAGGAACGGTGCTCGATGAGGTGACGGCGCCGGTAGACGGAATCCTATTTACGATCCGGGATTATCCTGTGGTAGGAGAGGGCTCCCTGATGGGACGTCTCCTCAGGAAGGAGGCGTACAACCATGCGTAAACGGATTATTTATCAGATGGATGGCCTGTACCGGGATGATTTCCGGGTTACCGGATATGAGTTCGGAGAAGGGGAGGAAGCGGTCTGCATCGTTGGCAGTCTGCGAGGTAACGAAGTGCAGCAGATCTACTGCTGTTCCAAGCTGGTGAAAAAATTCCGGCAGCTGGAGGCAGAGGGGCGCATTACAAAGGGAAAGAAGGTACTGATTATCCCTTCCCTGAATTCCTATTCCATGAATATCCAGAAACGCTTCTGGCCGACGGACAACACGGACATCAACCGGATGTTTCCCGGCTATGATCTGGGAGAAACTACCCAGAGAATCGCAGACGGCGTCTTCCGGGAGATCTCCGGTTATCAGTATGGCATCCAGTTCACCTCCTTCTACATGCCGGGGGACTTCGTGCCCCATGTGCGGCTCATGGAAGAAGGCTACAGCAGGGTGGAACTCGCCGAACAGTTCGGGCTGCCCTATGTCGTGATACGGAAAGTAAGGCCCTATGATACAACGACGCTGAACTATAACTGGCAGGTATGGGATACCCAGGCCTTTTCCCTCTATACCACGGCGACGGAGCGGATTCATCCAAACGGTGCAGGACAGGCGGTACTGGCAGTCCTGAATTTCCTCTCCGCCCAGGGAATTGTCCAGTATCAGGGACCCTCACCGGTCAGGCCGAAGGTCATCGTCGATACAGAACTCATATCCGTCCGGACATCGGAGTCAGGTATCTTTGAACCGCTGGTAAAGGCGGGGGAGACGGTAGCCACGGGACAGCCCCTGGCCAATATCCTCCATCCCTATGAAAGCGAACTCATTGAGACCCTCTATGCGCCGGTCGACAGCAGAGTATTTTTTATCCATAATGAACCATTGACCTATGCGAACACGGCAGTGATTAAGCTGGTGTTGTAGCAGTGCACAGGGATGGGTGGCGAGCAGTCTGAAAATGATGCAGACTGCTCTTTTTTTCTTCATTGACTAATTTTTCTTTTACTTGTAGTATAAAAATACAGGGAGACAGCGGAGAATGAATTATCATATTGTCCCAGAGGGCGTGGAGACTCAGGAGAAGATGGAGATGCTGAGCAACTGGGGTGTCGACATGATCCAGGGCTATTACTTCTCGAAGCCGCTTCCGCCGGATGGGCTTCTGTTATTATTGCAGGCGAAAGCAGTGGAAATGCCGGTGGCACAAAACAGCTGATGTCCATTCATGATGATGGAAGAAGAAAGCAAAATCCATGGAAAGTGAGAATCGGGGTATGGAGATAAAACCGAAAATAATGATTGTCGATGACGCCGAGATTAACCGTCAGATTCTGATGGCCATTCTGGGCGACGGATATGAATATGTGGAGGCAGAGGATGGCCGGCAGGCGCTTCATATCCTGCAGAAGGATCTGATGATTGACCTGATGCTTCTGGATATTAATATGCCGCAGATGGACGGATTCCAGGTTCTGGAAGAGATGAACCGGTTCCGGTGGAGCAATGAGATCCCGGTGATTATGATATCCTCCGAGGAAAAGAAGGACGTGATAGAGCGAGCCTATGTCCTGGGGGCACAGGACTATATCCGCAGGCCTTTTGACACCTTTATTGTACGTCGGCGTGTACAGAACACCATGAATCTGTTTACGAACCAGAAGCGTCTGATCCAGATGGTATCGAACCAGATTTATGAAAAAGAAGAGAACAATCATCTGATGATCGGTATCCTGAGCCAGGTGGTGGAATTCCGGAACCGTGAAAGCGGGGAGCATATCCTCCATATCCGTACAGCGACAGAGCTTCTGCTGCGGCAGATCATGCAGAAGACCGACGAGTACCATCTGTCGGAGGTGGATATCGCCACCATCACGACGGCATCTGCCCTCCATGACATCGGAAAAATCAGTATTCCGGAGTATATCCTGAATAAGCCCGGTAAGCTGACTCAGGAAGAATTCAATATCATGAAGACCCATACGACAATAGGGGCGGATATTATCCGGCAGATGTCGGCAGGGGTGGAGAAGCCGCTGCTTCAGGTGGCAGCGGAAATCTGCAACTATCACCATGAACGGTGGGACGGACATGGATATCCGGAAGGCCTTGTGGGGGAACAGATACCGATCTCCGCACAGGTGGTTGCCCTGGCAGATGTATATGATGCGCTGACCAGCGAGCGGTGCTACAAGGCCGCCTACGATCATGAGACTGCCATTGATATGATTCTGGCCGGTGAATGCGGTGCATTTAATCCGCTTCTTCTGAAATGCATGCAGGAGATTGCACCACGGCTCAGGACGATTTCCGCGCATAATGCGGGTGAAAATAGCTATCGGTATGAAGCAGACCGGCTGGCGGCAGAAGTTATGAAGCAGACCGATGTGCCCCACAGTGACCGGGCACAGCATCTTCTGGATGCCATGCAGGAAAAGATGGAATTTTATGCTTCTTTAAGCGGAGGCATCCAGTTCTTCTATGAGGCTGTCTCAGGACTGGTTTATCTTGTGAACTGGAACGAACCGCCCCAGCACCGGCATTCGGTGATGGGAATCGGGGATGCTGCATTGCTGCGTCAGATTGGAGAGAAGAACCTTCGCCGGATGATGGATGCCCTGGACGCAACGACACCGGAGAACCGGGAGTTTGCCATGAGTATCCGGATGCCCCTGGAAAGCGGAGGACGCTGGTATGACCTCCGGGTACATTCCCTCTGGTCAGAAACCTCTCCGGAACATTATGCAGGGGCTATCGGCCAGCTGAGCGAGCCGCAGAAGACGTGGGGGAACATCCCGTTTATTGAAGGAATGGGCGAAGACGGAGTCATAGATGGAAAGGTTCTGCAGAATGCATTTGAACATCTGAAACAGATCTTTGATATTGTCCGTCTGGTAGATCCGACCTCCAGCTCCGTACTGGAGTTCGGTGAGAATGGAGTCCTGAGACGGACGGATCAGCATTGTGCAGCCTTCTGGGAGAACGGGGGAAGCTGTTCCAACTGCATCTCTACCCGTGCCCTGGCCCAGAAGACCATGCTCAACAAGCTGGAATTTACCAGAACGGACATGTACTACGTGGTGGCAAAATATGTCTGTGTCAACGGGGCTCCCTGCGTGATGGAGATGCTGTCCAAGATGAATGAGGGACGCTGGATCGATGCAAACGGTACCAGATTCCTGCTGGATAAGTGCCATGGGGAGACGCGGGAGCTGTTCACGGATCCGCTGACCGGCGCCTACTCCAGGCGTTACTTTGAGACGTATCTTCCGCACCTGGAAGGCATGGAATGCGTAGAAATCATAGACGTAGACCATTTTAAACAGGTGAACGACACCTATGGACATACCGCCGGGGATGTGGTGCTGCGGGATATTGTGGCGGCGATTCAGTCCTGTATCCGCAGCACGGATATTATCATCCGCTATGGAGGGGATGAATTCCTCCTGCTCTTCCCGAAGCTCTCGGAGGAATACCTTCCGAAGAAGAATGAGAAGATCCGGAAAGCGGTAGAAGCGATCGTGATTCCGGAGTATCCGGCGCTGCATCTGTCCGTCAGCATCGGCGGCGTCTGTAACGTGCATCCGGTGAAGGAGGCAATCCGTCAGGCAGATGAACGGATGTATCGGGATAAGAAGAAGCAGGAAGCAGAATGATTCATATTTATGCAGCAGAGATTCAGGACAAAGACCAGCACGGGACAGCAGAAAGGCTTCTGAACCGGAGTCTGGAACAATGTGCCCGGCTTCAGACACCGGTCCGTTATTACAGGAATGCACATGGAAAACCCTATCTGACAGATACGCCGGAGCTTTATGTCAACTGGTCCCATTCCGGCGATTATGTCATCTGTGCCGTGACAGACCGGGAGGTGGGGATAGATCTTCAGAAGATGGACCGGGAACCGGGGGAACGTCTTTTTCGGAAGGCCCTGACGGATACGGAACGAAAAGACTGTGACAGGATGGCCCCGGAAGAACGGAAGCGCCGGTTCTACGAATACTGGTCGGTAAAGGAAAGCTTCCTGAAGGCATTGGGAACCGGATTCTATACGTCCCTTGCCCGGTTCGAGGTCACATTTCCGGATGACATTCCGGTCATTGCACAGAAGGTCAATTCCCGGGAGTATGCATGCCGGCTGCTCCCTTTTCGGGAACCAGGTTATGCAGCGGCGGTATGTGTGGAAGGCGGCACGATTGAGGATCAGGAACTGAAGATTTGTTATGTGGATTTGGACGGGAGGGATGTCAGATGACAGAACAGCTGGAAACTTTAAGAACGTGGATTAACGAAAGCGACAATATTGTATTTTTCGGCGGAGCCGGAGTCTCCACAGAGAGCGGTATTCCGGATTTCCGGAGTGTGGACGGACTCTATCATCAGCAGTATGATTATCCTCCGGAGACAATCTTAAGCCATACCTTTTTCCGGAGAAATACGGAAGAATTTTACCGGTTCTACCGGGCGAAAATGCTGGCCCTCGATGCGAAACCCAATGCAGCCCATAAGAAGCTGGCGGAATGGGAACAGCAGGGAAAATTAAAAGCCGTGGTCACCCAGAACATTGACGGCCTTCACCAGGCAGCCGGAAGCAAGGTGGTCTATGAACTGCACGGAAGTGTTCATCGGAATTACTGTCAGAAATGCGGAGCATTCTATGACGCCAGATATATGCTGGAGTCAAAAGGAATTCCCAGATGTGAAAAATGCGGCGGGCTGATCAAGCCGGATGTCGTGCTCTATGAGGAAGGACTCGACCAGGCCACCATGCAGGGCGCAGTCCGGGCCATCAGCCATGCAGATGTGCTGATTATCGGAGGAACCTCCCTGACCGTCTATCCGGCAGCAGGGCTTATCGACTATTATAATGGAAATAAACTGGTACTGATCAACAAATCCGTAACCCCCATGGACAGCCGGGCCGACCTTCTGGCACAGGGTTCCATCGGAGAGATCTTCAGTCAGTTATAGGAGGAAGATATGGATTATCAGGTAGGAGATATTGTAAAACTGAAAAAACCGCATCCCTGCGGAAGCCAGGAGTGGGAAATCTTACGTGTCGGGGCAGATTTCCGTCTGAAATGCCTCGGCTGTGGACATCAGGTGATGATATCCAGAAAACTGGTGGAGAAGAACACCAGGGGCTGCCGGAAACCATCAGGTTGCGGGGATTGAATGAAAAGACGGGGCAGTTCTAAAGGACTGCCCCTCAATCATGGCAGGATGATATCAGCCGCGGCCACTGTCGTTTTGCGCTGCAAAATCGTCACCGCTGCTGACATAGATCTTCGTGGCATCATGATTTCTTTCTGTTGCCTGTCAGGATATTCTTTGCTATCATAAGGGGGCAGAAGTTAGGGCAGAAGGGAAAAAGAAAGTATGAAAAATCATATTATTTTTGACATGGATGGCGTCATCATTGATTCCGAGCCGGAGTATCAGAAACGAATTAAAATATTTATGGAGAGAAACGGTTTAACCATAACGGATGAACTTAGTTTTCAGATCTGCGGTTCCAACCGGAAGGATACCTATGAGCTGTTTTGCGAGCAGGTTCCGGGTTTTTGCATGAGTTATGAAGATTATAATAAGGGTCGCGATCAGGTAAATGCGGAGTATCCGCTGGATCTGAAAGCGGTTGTAAATAAAGATATCTATTCCCTGATGGAGAAGTTGAAAACAGAAGGATTTCACATTGGGATGGCCTCTTCATCTCCGAAAGAAAAGGTTTGCCAGAATCTTGATATACTGGGGCTGACAGATTATTTCGACATTATTGTCAGCGGTGAAGAGTTTGTACACAGCAAGCCGGATCCGGAGATCTATTTCTACACTATGAAAAAAATGAATGTAGAGCCAAAAGACTGCTATGTGGTGGAGGATTCTGCTTTTGGACTGCAGGCAGCGGAACGTGCCGGAGCTATCGTTATCTGTAAGAGAGATGACCGGTTTGGCTACGACCAGTCCGGAGCAGATTATTATATTGACCGTCTGGCGGAGATCGAAGATATTTGTCTGAGAAAATAAAAGGAAGAATAAAGAAATAACGCTTGAAATCAACGAAAATTTATGATATAGTTAATTCTCGTGATATATTATTGCTCTGTAAATCAGAGACATCCTTGCGCATGCATAAGCTTGCGCCAGAGACCAAAAGGAGGAAGAAAAGCATGAACAAATATGAATTAGCACTTGTTGTGAATGCAAAGATCGAAGATGACGAGAGAGCAGCAACCGTAGAGAAAGCAAAAGAGCTTATCGCTCGCTTTGGCGGTACTGTGACAGAAGTAGAGGTTGTT
>CAVCTH010000061.1:0-10570 GCA_963604695.1 Clostridiales bacterium
CCTGTTGATTTACCTGATTTTTGGAATGAATTTCCAGATGGGTTCTTTCTATTTAAATATGTCACTGTTTTTTGTATATGTGGCATTGTTTCCGGATGCGGAATTTTTGCTGTTTTTTATTATTCCCATCAAGGCAAAATGGCTGGGAATCATTGAGGGCGCTTATTTCGCCATTACCATTGCGGCAGGATTTATTGTACCGGTGGGGAGCACTCTTTGGTTTTCTCTTTTGCAGGCCGGTATTATCGCACTTCCGGCCAACAGTGTGGCGGCGCTGGTATCGCTTCTCAACTTTATTATTTTCTTCCTGGGAAGCAACCGGAACAAGTTTTCACCAAAACAGGTACATCGCCGGAAAACCTATCATAAGCGGGTACATGTAACCGGAGTCAGCAATACCCATCACCGCTGTGCCATCTGCGGAAGAACGGAAAAGGATGGCGAGGATCTGGAGTTCCGTTACTGCTCCAAATGTGCAGGCAATTATGAGTATTGCCAGGATCATCTGTTCACGCATGAACACAGAAAATAATAATATATGCCATCAAAGGGTGATAGATTCATTTCTATCACCTTTTTTGCGTCCGGACATAGGATAAAACAGATAGAATGAGAAAGGATCTGAAATCATTGGAAAATTATCAGAGATGTGCCGGAAACTGGAACCAGTCCGGATTTCTGAGAGGGGAAGACTACCCGGTGGCAATGGCCTATGTTCCATGGCAGAGATGGGGGATGTTATATGACCCGGAAAAAGGCCTGGAATGCGGGACTATTTTTCCGGAACTGAATAAGCCGTTTCTCGGCGTGAGAGGAGGATGCAGATAATGGCTTCCAATACACCAACCAGGCAGCAGATGTTAAAGTGGGTGGATATGGTCAGTTTTGCAGCCCATGAGGCAAATCTTTATCTGGATACCCATCCGTCCGATCCGGCGGCCCTTCAGTATTTTCAGGAATATACACAGCTTAGAAGGCAGGCGCTGCAGGATTATGCGGCTATGTATGGACCGCTCACCGTCGATCTGGCGGGAGGATCCCGTGGAAAATGGGATTGGATTCAGCAGCCATGGCCATGGGAAGGAGGAAACTGTTAAATGTGGAGTTATGAAAAGAGATTGCAGTATCCGGTCAATATTTCCAACCCGAACCCGAAGCTGGCGCAGCTGATCATTTCGCAGTTCGGAGGACCCAATGGCAGGAGATGATTGCAGTTTTCGGCATACGGTGTTATATTATTGACAGCTAGAGACAATGTGGGAGGCTCAGGATAAACTATGAACATTATTATCGCAGGCTGCGGAAAAGTCGGACGTGCACTGGCGGAGCAGCTCAGCAAGGAAAAACATGATATTACAGTTATTGATTTGAAGCCGGAAAGTATTCAGCTGGTAACCAACACGGCAGATGTGCGCGGTGTGGTTGGAAATGGGGCCAGCTATGATATCCAGATGGATGCAGGCGTTGATAAGGCAGATCTGATGATTGCCGTGACAGATGCGGACGAGGTGAACCTCCTCTGCTGCCTGATCGCCAAGAAAGCGGGCGGCTGTCAGACCATTGCCAGGGTGAGGAACCCGGTCTATCATCATGAGATCCACCATATAAAAGACGAGCTGGGGCTGTCCATGGTGATCAACCCGGAGTGGGCAGCAGCCATGGAGATGGCGCGTCTGCTGCGTTTCCCGTCGGCCATCGACATCGATACGTTTGCCAATGGACGAATTGAACTTCTGCGTTTTCAGCTGGAAGAGAAAAATCCTTTATGCGGACAAAAGATCCGTGATCTGGATACCCTGTCCAGATGTGAGGTGCTGGTATGCATTGTCGAGCGTGGGAAGGAAGTCCTGATTCCCGGAGGAGAATTTGTGCTGGAGCCCGGAGATATGATTTCTGTTGTGGCTTCCCCGTTAAATGCCAGCCGGTTCTTCCGTACCATCGGTATTGAGACGAACCAGGTAAAAAATACCATGATTATCGGCGGTGGAAAGATTTCCTTCTATCTGGCAAAACGTCTGCTGGAGATGGGTATTCAGGTGAAGATTGTGGAAAAAGACCGTGCAGTCTGCGAGCGTCTCTGTGAGCAGCTGCCCAAGGCCATGATCATCAATGGAGACGGAACAGACCGGGATCTTCTGGCAGAGGAAGGGCTGGCAAGTGCGGAAGGTTTTGCGGCCCTGACCAACATGGATGAGGAAAATGTGATGCTGTCCCTCTATGCCAAGAGCATGAGCAAGGCGAAGAAGATTACCAAGGTGAATCGGAATACGTTTGACACGATTATCGGATCTCTGGGAATCGGAAGCCTGATTTATCCGAAGCATATCACTGCAGAGACGATTTTGCAGTATGTGCGGGCTATGCAGAATTCCATTGGAAGTAATGTGGAGACGCTGTACCGTCTGATAGATGGGAATGCAGAGGCACTGGAGTTTATTATCAGGGGCAAGAATGAAGTCACGGATATTCCGCTGCAGGAATTGAAAATCAAACCGAATATTCTGGTCTGTGCCATTAACCGAAAGGGACGGATTATCATCCCGAAAGGTCAGGATTGTATTCAGGAAGGTGATTCGGTGGTGATTATTACAACCAATTGCGGTGCATTTAAAGATATCCGCGACATTCTGAAGAAGCCGTCAGCAGCGGCAAATCTGCATTAGTCAGAGGTGAAAAAACGCAATGAATAAGAAAATGATTCGACATATTGTTGGAAGCATTGTCATGCTGGAAGCCGTACTTATGCTGCTTCCTGTACTGACGGCAGTTATATACCGGGAATTACACTGTATTCAGGTATTTTCAGGTTCGGCTGCAGTTTGTCTGCTGGCAGGCTTTCTGCTGAGAGGGAAGAGACCGGAGAATACCACGATCTTTTCTACAGAAGGATATGTAAGCGTAGCCCTCTGCTGGGCAGCTTTAAGTATCTGCGGTGCAATTCCGTTGTACTTCAGCGGGGCTTTCCCCAATCCGGTGGATGCCCTTTTTGAGATTGTATCAGGGTTTACCACCACAGGTTCCTCTGTCTTAAAGGATGTGGAAATCGTGCCCAGGGCAGTGTTGATGTGGAGAAGCTTTTCGCACTGGGTAGGAGGTATGGGAGTCCTGGTATTCATGCTGGCTCTTCTACCCATGGGAGGGGCCTCCAGTATGCATCTGATGAAGGCAGAGAGTCCGGGACCCTCTGTGGGCAAATTGGTGCCGAAGGTGCGCAGTACGGCAAAGATTCTGTATGAGATTTATTTATTTCTGACGGTAGTGATGCTGGTGCTGCTGCTGATTGCAGGGTGTCCGCTTTTCGATTCTGTCAATCTGGCATTTGCTACGGCAGGAACCGGAGGATTTGCGGTGCTGAACAGCGGAGCAGCAGATTATAATGCCGCAACGCAATGGATTCTGACGGTTTTCATGATTCTTTTTGGCGTGAATTTTAATGTGTATTTTCTGTTCTACGTAAAAAAATTCAGGGATGGGTTGAAATGCGAGGAGGCCAGGGCTTATCTTGGGATCATTCTGGGGGCAGTCGCATTGATCTCCTTCAATATTTATCATCTGGTGGAAAATGTGGAACTGACGGTACGTCAGGCGGCTTTCCAGGTAGCTTCGATCATTACCACTACAGGATTTGCCAGTACGGATTTCGACCTGTGGCCGGAGTTTTCCAAGTCAATTCTGATTCTGCTGATGTTTATCGGAGCCTGCGCCGGCAGTACCGGAGGCGGTATCAAAGTATCCAGAATCTGTATTCTGGCGAAATCTGTCATGAAAGAGGTTGCATATATCATGCATCCGAGAAATGTCAGGAAGATCCGTTTTGAAGGCAAAGCAGTGGAGCATGAGGTACAGCGTTCCATAAATGTGTTTCTGATCTCTTATCTGGGAATTTTTGTTGCATCTGTGCTGGTGGTTTCCCTGGATAATTTTGACGGGGTTACTAATTTTACAGCAGTTGCCTCTGCGCTGAATAATATCGGACCGGGATTTTCCATGGTGGGACCGACCTGCAATTTTTCTATCTATTCTAATCTGTCAAAATTGGTGCTGATTTTTGACATGCTGGCAGGACGTCTGGAGATATTCCCGATGTTGGTACCGGCGGTTTATCTGCTGCGGAAAAAACAGCTACGGTGATTGTGATTATTTTGACATAATTGTTACTAAATTATCATATATGTTATAAAAATATCAGATAACTTTATAAATTTGCAGAAAATTAACTTCCTTTTTTGATGGGTGTGTGGTAGAATTTACCTAAAGAGGTCACACGGGGTGAAGAACTCTTATTCCATCAAAGAAGGAGGTTTTTTATGGCAAATCAGGAGACAACGAAGGTACCGGAGGTACAGAACAGCGCGGAACTTCTGCAGGAGAAAATCGCAGCCATGCGGAAAGCGCAGAAGATTTTTGCTACCTACACACAGGAACAGGTAGACAAAATTTTCTTCGAGGCAGCCATGGCAGCCAACAAACAGCGTATTCCGCTGGCGAAGATGGCATGTGAAGAGACAGGCATGGGCGTTGTGGAGGATAAGGTAATCAAGAACCACTACGCAGCAGAGTATATGTATAATGCCTATAAGAACGTAAAGACATGCGGTGTCATTGAAGAAGACACATCCTACGGTATTAAGAAGATTGCAGAACCGCTTGGTCTGATCGGTGCGGTTATTCCGACCACGAATCCTACGTCTACGGCAATTTTCAAGACTCTGATCTGTCTGAAAACAAGGAATGCGATTATTATCAGTCCGCATCCGCGTGCAAAGAAATGTACCATCGCAGCGGCAAAGGTTGTGCTGGATGCAGCAGTGAAAGCAGGCGCACCGGAAGGAATCATCGGATGGGTGGATGAGCCGACGGTAGAGCTGTCCGGGCTTCTGATGAAATCCGTGGATGTAATTCTTGCAACCGGCGGCCCGGGCATGGTGAAAGCAGCGTATTCATCCGGTCATCCAGCCATCGGCGTAGGTCCCGGAAATACACCGGTGATTATGGACAGCAGCTGCGATATTCCGACGGCGGTTTATTCGGTAATCCATTCCAAGACCTTTGATAATGGGATGATCTGTGCATCCGAGCAGTCTGTAACCGCTATTGCAGATATTTATGATCAGGTACGTGCAGAATTTATCAAGCGTGGCTGTCATATGCTGAATAAGTCCGAACTTGACAAGATGCGGAAGATTATTCTGAATGAAAATGGCACAGTCAATGCGAAGATCGTAGGCCAGAAAGCGGCTACCATTGCAAAGCTGGCAGGATTTGAGGTTCCGGAAGACACCAAGATCCTGATCGGTGAAGTGGATTCCGTAGATCCGGCAGAGCCGTTTGCACATGAGAAATTATCTCCGGTGCTGGCACTTTACAAGGCGAAAGATTTTGCGACTGCCCTGGATATGTCTGAGCGGCTTATCGAAGACGGCGGCTATGGACATACTTCTTCCCTTTATGTACATCCTTCCGAGACGGAGAAGATGGCGCAGCATGCAGCACGGATGAAGACCTGCCGTATTCTGGTAAATACCCCGTCTTCCCACGGTGGAATCGGAGATCTCTA
This sequence comes from Clostridiales bacterium, assembly GCA_963604695.1. Classification (GTDB taxonomy): domain Bacteria; phylum Bacillota; class Clostridia; order Lachnospirales; family Lachnospiraceae; genus Hominiventricola. Next base: position 5,558 of record CAVCTH010000061.1, read on the forward strand.
TAACTTCAAACTGCAGCCTTCTCTGACGCTGGGATGCGGCTCCTATGGCGGCAACTCTGTATCAGAAAATGTAAATGTGAAGCATTTGATGAATATCAAGACTGTAGCTGAAAGGAGAGAAAATATGCTCTGGTTCAAGACCCCGCCGAAGGTATACTTTAAAAAGGGCTGCCTGCCGGTGGCGCTGGATGAACTGAAGACCTATTATCATAAGAAAAAAGCATTTATCGTTACAGACGGTTTCCTGTTTGGAAATGGATATACAAAACCGATTACAGATAAACTGGATGAAATGGGAATTACCTATGCTTGCTTCCACGAAGTAGCACCGGACCCGACTCTGCAGACTGCAAGAAAAGGTGTGGAGCAGTTACGTGCTTTCGGCCCGGATGTGATCATTGCACTGGGTGGCGGTTCCGCAATGGATGCAGGAAAGATTATGTGGCTCATGTACGAGCATCCAGAGTGTGCATTTGAAGATCTGGCCATGGATTTCATGGATATCCGTAAGAGAGTCTATGTATTCCCGAAGATGGGTGAGAAAGCCATGTTTGTGGCAATCCCGACTTCTTCCGGTACCGGTTCTGAGGTAACCCCGTTTGCTATCATTACCGATGCAGACACCGGAACCAAGTGGCCTATTGCTGATTATGAGCTGCTTCCGAATATGGCAATTATCGACACCGATTATATGATGAATCAGCCGAAGGGTCTGACCAGTGCATCCGGTATTGACGCACTGACCCATGCGCTGGAGGCTTATGTTTCCATTATGGCAACGGATTTCACCGATGGCCTGGCACTGAAGGCAGCAAAGAATATTTTTGATTATCTGCCGCGTGCGTTTGACAATGGCCCCAATGATCCGGTGGCAAGAGAGAAGATGGCCAACGCATCTACCATGGCAGGTATGGCATTTGCCAATGCATTCCTGGGCGTCTGCCACTCCATGGCACATAAGCTGGGTGCTTATCATCATCTGCCCCACGGCGTTGCCAATGCACTTCTGATCGAACTGGTAATGCGTTACAACGCAGACCCGGCTCCGGTGAAGATGGGAACTTTCTCCCAGTATCCGTATCCGCATGCAAAGGAGAGATACTGTGAGGTAGCAAGATTTGTAGGTGTACAGGGTGCAAACGATGATGAAGTATTTGAGAACTTCATCAAGGCGATTGCAGATCTGAAAGCAAGAGTTGGTATTAAACGTACGATTAAAGATTACGGAATCAAAGAAGAAGATTTCATGGCAACACTGGATGAGATGGTGGAGAATGCCTTCAACGATCAGTGTACTGGTGCCAATCCGAGATATCCGCTGATGTCAGAGATCAAAGAAATCTATCTGAAAGCATTCCACGAAGGATAAGTGTTTAGGATGACCCCGCAGGCTGATGTCAGTCTGCGGGGTTTTTCAGTTTCTGCTGCACCTGGTCAAAGAGAACGGGAAAAATGAGGGGTGTATGGGTGCCCTGGGCGTAAGCCATCTCTGTGTTCTGGTAGAAATGGTCGTGTGCAGAAGAGGGATGCGCCTGTCTTCGGAGGATTCCCATATAGAAAGGGTTAGTGAGAATATAGCGGACCGCCCGGCCGTCAAATGGATTTCCGCGGGAAGTGCGGATGCCGGAGGCGTTGAGAAAATGTGCAATTTCCGGGCAGGTGCTTCCGGTCAGAAACTTTTGATAGATCAGGGGTACAAAGGGAGCCTGAACCTGATCAGGGACAAACTGTCCGTCCATCACCTGATAACCAAAAGGCGGGATGGAGACCACACCGCCGCGTTTGAATTTTTCCTGCATGCCCCGGCGGACTTCCTGCCCCAGATTGACGGAGTAGTATTCGTCCATGGCTTCGAGAAGGGCTTCCATGAGAATGGAGGTGGGATCATCGGACAAAGGTTCGGTGACGGAAATGACGTCAATGCCGCATTCCCGGCGGAGCAGGGATTTGTAGAAAATACTGTCCTGACGGCTGCGGGCAAAACGGGAATATTTCCAGACGAGAATGACGTCAAAGGGACGGGGCGTCTCTCGGGCAGCCGCGATCATACGCAGAAAAGCAGGACGCTTGGCAGCGGTCCTTCCACTGATGCCCTCATCCATATAGATATGGCAGTCCGGCAGCAGGAGGTTATGATGTTCCGCATAGGTGCGGATATGAGACAACTGGCTGGCAGGGGAAAATTCGATCTGATCATCAGTGGAGACACGGATGTAGGCGGCTGCATTCATAAAAGAGCTCCTGAAAAGGTGCGATTGCTATATCCTATGCTGCGCGGCCTGACCAACATACCATTGGGCGGTCCCGATGGTGAACTGGGTGCCAGCATGCGGTATCTGGCGCAGCGATATACCATGCCGTACCGGGAGTGTATGGCAACGCTGACGGATATTGGAACGGAGGAATCAGTCCCAGCACGTTGGAAATGAGAATTTTCCTTGAGAAATCAAGGCTTTTCAGATGCCGCGGTTACGCTGGCGGTACGCGCGGATAGATCTTCAGTGAGAAATTATCCGGACGTCCCCAGCGGCCGCTTTCAGATTTTGTGTATTCGATGTGATCAATGACTTCCTTCAGCAGACTGTTCTGCACAGCCGGGTCCGTGATTGTGTGATACGTATCATGGATGGTCTGCAGCGTCGGCAGCAGGTTCTTCGCCGATTCATCCTGGCTGATCTCATGCTGCAGTTCTGCCTGCAGATCTTTCAGTTTGGACGTCAGTTCTGATTTCTTTTTCTTCATTATAGCAGATCTTTCAAAAAATGTCTCTTCATCATAAATCCCTTTTTCCAAAAGATCATATTGTTTTTGCAGCTGCTGATCGGCTTCATGGAGATCTTCCTGGCAGCCGGTGACCGCATGCTGCAACAGCTCAATCCGGCCGGAATGGTCCGGGAGCTGATCCGGATCCGGAAGTGTTCCGGAAAGTAGCCAGGCATCCAGTGCGTCCAGAATCCGCTGCTCCACCATGGGAAGATCGGAAGATACGGTGCTGCAGTGTGGCGTGTTGCAGATCAGTGTAGCGATCCGTCCGGTCTGATAGGGCCGGCGCTGCATGATGCGGCCGCACTGGGAGCAGTAGACCAGTCCTGACAAGGGATTTTGCTGTGGCCTGGTCTTCCTGGCCGACGGAGCTGTGCGCTTCAGCATCCGGTTGTGGACCGCATTCCAGGTCTCCTGGGAAATGATTGCCTCATGGCGTCCAGGATAGAGAGTGTAGTCCGTATTCAGGGGGCGGGATCGGTTCATTTTCCCGTCCACCAGCTTCTTCACTTCCCGGCGGTAGCCGGACTTTATGTATCCGGCATAGACCGGATTCCGGAGCACATTCTGGACGCTGTTGCGGTTCCAGAGACCGCCTGCAGGACTTTTGATAGAGAGATGGTTCAATTCCTCGGCAATCATGGTGTACCCCACTGGCAGGCCGTTCAGCCCGTTCTGGTACCAGTCAAAGATCAACCGGACGGCGCGGGCCTGCTCCGGAATAATCTCCAGAGTCCATCCTTTTTCCTTTGGCAGCTTCTTTCTGGCATAGCCATAGGGCGGGACGTTCCCGGTATATTTTCCTTCCTTGCAGGAAGCTGCCCGGCCGGCAGTCAACCGGCGCCGGATGGTCTTGTATTCCCGGCGGGACATGAATAATCCAAACTCAAAATATTCCTCATCATATTCATTGTTGGGATCGTAGGTCTTGGATAGGGTGATGATCAGAGTGTTGGAAAACTTGAAAGTTTTGGCCACTCGTCCCTGATCGGAAGTATCACCTCTGGCCAGACGCTCCACCTCAACAACCAGGACACCATCATAGATACCGGATTCCACATCCCGGAGCAGCTCCTGCATCTGCGGCCTGGCGTCAATGGATTCTCCGGAGACTACTTCCGCATAGACCCTGACCACGTTCAGCTCCATGCGCTGTGCCAGGGCTTTTAAGATGGCCAGATGCCTGGCAAGGGTCTCGCCCTCACCCAGAGCTTCCGCATCCAGATCCTTCCGGGACTTCCGGAGGTAGATGGCATAAGTGCCGGATCCGTAAGGAAAAGACAGGTCTTCGTACATCGTATCATCCTCCTCGTATAGTGTATGCCTGTTGCGACGTCGCAACAGCCGAAAAAAGGTACATTTCAATTCACAGCCCTTGCCAGGCTGACAAAAAAAGGTACAAAAATAACAGCCAGCGGGGAACAGGAGTTCCACTTGCGATAGCTGTCCGAGGATGATACAATATTTGCGTGATTTCCTAGGTCACAATTGTATATCCTCGGATATGCGGGCCGGTCTGGTGTTGGTAGCATCAGGCCGGTTTTTATGTTTTATTCTGCCAGAAAATACTGACACTGATTCCAGTAATATTCCTGTTCTTTCTTGAAGAGAGTGACAAGTTTAGTCACTGTCTGGTGTTCTCTGTATTCTTTCAGTGCTTCCAGATACTCCGGTCGATGTGTATCCTCGATGATCAGAGGAGAAATTCCGTGACATAAGCATTCTCGGAACAGGATGATCCGGCCAGTTCTGCCATTACCATCCTGAAATGGATGGATACTTTCATACCGGACATGGAATTCAGCGAGAACTTCCAGAGTGATTTCCTGCTCCTGATACCAGGAGAAAAGTTTGTCCATTTCTTCTGGAACCTGACTGGGAAGAGCGGTCTGGTACAAGCCTACCATATTTGCTCTCTTTTTGTAGTCGCCGATAGCATAGCCATTGGCACGATCCTCAAAGACGCCACTTTTCAATTCATAGTGAAACTGTTTGATCAGTGCCTGGCTGAGAGGTTCAGCTAAGGTATTCAGCATTTTATTAAACATCAGAAAATGACCATTCATCTCTTCTACATCTTTTGCCCGATAGTAATCATCGGACTTGGGAAGAGTACCGGTGTCGAAAAGAGAAGCGGTTTGTTCCTCAGTCAATGTACTTCCTTCGATTTTATTGGAGTTGTATGCCATCAGCCGCTGAGTGAATCCGTAGACTCCAGAGCGATCGCGGCGATTCTGCTCAATACGGAAG
>CAVCTH010000062.1:0-10547 GCA_963604695.1 Clostridiales bacterium
CTTTCATACGGCTCTTATAGGCAGATGCAATATCCGGTACCAGCACCTCCACGTCGCCGGTTACCTTACTGCAGCAGGAAAGTCTCCATCCTTCTGCATAGTCTTCCTCTGTAATATGTCTTGTCTTTTCACTTTCTAATTCGCCACTGATGAATTTTACCCGGCATTTACCGCAGGAACCGTTGCCTGAACAAGGTGCATCAATGGCCACATTTGCTTTTCGAGCCACCTCCAACAGATTCTCTCCAGCTGTCACTGCTACCTTGGTAGCAGTTCCGTCCTCATATCGAAATGTAACATTCGGCATAATTGTATTCTCCATAGATAGGTTTTCAGGTTTTTATAACTATCCTATATAGCACAATACTGCCAGTGAATAACACTGACAGTATTGCAAAATCGCTCTGATTATTAGATCTCCAGATAGGAATCTGCGTACAGAGTGTTGTTCTTAATAATATCGCAGGATTTGATGGTCTCCATAAGGCGAAGATCGTTCGGGTTAACGATTGCGGAAGTCAGACCGCACATCATAGCCATAGCTACCATAGCGGAGTCCATGATCGGACGGATGTGCTTCGGCATACCGTTGGAGTTGTTGGACAGACCACCGGTGGTGTTCAGGCCCATGTCGCTAAACATCTTGATTGCCTCAAGTACCTGCATCTGTTTGTCCTGCATTCCTTTGATAACCAGGAATAACGGGTCAAACCACATATCGTCTGCCTCCATGCCATGCTCCATACCTCTTTCAAGAAGCATCTGGCAGTAACCCATACGCTCATCATTGTCTTTTGCGATTCCCTCGCCATTGCAAAGTGCGATAACGATTGCATCGTTTGCAGCAGCCAGGTCAATGTTCTCAATTCTTCCTGCAGCATCTGCGGAGTTTACGATCGGTTTTCCTTTGGAACGATTGTAAACAGAGATACCAGCCTCGATAGCTGCTTTGTTGGAAGTATCCAGTGCCAGCGGAACGTTGTCAAACTCGCTCTGCAGTAACTGAACTGCCCATTTCATCAGATCCTCACCATAGGACTCAGCCGGTCCGATGTTTACATCAAGGTAGGTAGCACCTGCATCCAGCTGCTGTTTTGCTCTCTTCAGAATCGGCTCCGGATCTCTCTCCAGAAATGCTTTGTTGACTGCCGGAGCAGTGGTGGAAAGTCTTTCACCAATCGTAATGAATTTTGCCATGGTAGTAATCTCCTTTAATTATATTATTTGCGGCCGTATATATAACTGCAGCCGTATATATTTAGATTTCGCCGCTTGCTTTCATATCCTTCAGGAATTTAACAAGCTGTACTGCTTCGTTCGGAGCTACGATAATCTCCCAGCCCGGAAGTTTTGCTTCCAGATCACCCTTTAAGACTGCTACCTTACCCGGGATAACAAGTTTTCTGCATTTGATCTTCGGCTCTACGTTCTCAATGATAAACTTGGAAACAGAGGTAGAGGAGAATTTACCTGCAGCCCAGGAGGTCAGTACGGAAAGTCCGCCTGCATCGTTGATTACCAGGTTGCACGGAACACCGGAACGCTCCAGCTCACCGGATACAACGAAATATGTAAGTGCGAAGTCAACGGTAGTCAGAACGATAGAGTTCTCATCTCCACCATTCAGCGGATAGATACCCGGTTCTACTTTCATCGGCTTCTGCGGGTCAGTGTATACGTTCTGTCTTAAACCATACAGCGGAAGTGCCTCTCCGTAGGTCATGTTGTCCATAACGATAATGGAACCATATTTCAGAACGAATAAGGAAGCCAGTGCAGTCTGCATAGCCTCATCGCCAGGAGCAAGTTTGGACAGGTTTACCAGGGACGGATATCCACAGGTTCTGTCCGGATTCTTGTCCAGACAAGCGCGTCTTACCTGAACGGTATTCGCGAAGGTCTCTTTGATCGTTGCACCGGTCGTATTCAGAACCAGCTCTTTGTAACCGAGTTTCTCAATTGCAGCGGTGGTGTCATATAGCTCGTCCAGAGATGCTCCGGATACACCAAGGGCAACACCGGCAGCTTTTGCTACCTCTACCATCTCTGCATAATTGGAAGCGTTTGCTCCATCAAGAATCGGTTTTTCAGCTTTGCATACTTCCAGAGCTGCTTTTGCTGCTTCTGCATCAGAGCACTCCAGAACAATCACTTTGCCAATACCGGTTACGTGTTTTACAGTCTCAACATAAGCGGCTGCATCACCTGCATACTCAACGAATACCATCTCTGCATGCATTCTCTCACCGATACGGTCATAATCTACTTTATTAACTGCTGCGAGTACAGCATCTGCATCCATATCCGGAGTGATGCGTACAGCGAATCTAGGTTTGCTGACAAATGTTTTCTCATGTCTGAACAGGACAGTCTCACCACCCAGGGTGTACTCTGCGTCGCCGGTACCAACTTTGATGGATTTCATTGGCGGTGCAGTTGCCTCAGACAGAGTTGCAAGAGCTTCAGCGGACATATGCGGACATTTGGAAATGTCTACAGCACCCTGAGCAACCTTCATGGAGAATGCCATACAGGTCGGGCTTCCGCACTCTTTACAGTTTGTTTTTGGTGTCATTTTAAAGATATCTAAGCCTTTTAATGCCATTGTCTCATTTTCCTCCTTACCACAATTACATCAATTCTTTGATCATCCTGGAGATGGTGGCAACGGTAACCGGATGTTTCACGATTACAGCGTTGGAACCACATGCCAGTACGGAAGCGGCCGTGGAAACCTCCATATCGATACCACGCTGCTCAGCCGGACCCCACTCAGGCATATCTTCTTCAGAAGCCATAGCCTCTTTTACGTTCCATGCCTCTTCTGCTACCGGAGTAATGATCGGCATCTGTAACTGTGCGTCGTTCTGGGAAAGTGCTGCAGCTTTTACACGGTCCATAGTGGAAACCACATACTCAAAACCGTATCCTACTGCTGCGGTACCTACGTTCATGACAATGTTAGACGGCTGTACACCCAGCTGGGTAATCAGCACGTTCAGCTGTTTTGCAAGGTTGATATCTACTGCAGACTCAGCGCCGACTTTCTGATTATAAGCCAGACCTGCTGCTGCACCGATACCTTTGTAATCTTCCTCTCTTGCGGACAGGATAATGACATTTTTGCCCTGGGCTACATCAGCAGCTTTGGACAGAAGCTCAGTATCTTTTGCTACGTTCTTGCATCCTTCGATTACAAGCGGCACATCGATGGCGTCAATGACCTCTTTTAAAATCTCCATGCATTCCTCTGTAGACTTGTTTGCGCCGTTCGGATCTGCTCCGATCAGACGCAGGCATACGAAATCAGCACCCGGCATCTCAGACGCTTTTTTAGCGATCTCGCCCATGGTAGTACATCCTTCATAGTATGCTTTTACACCTGCCGGCTCTGCATCCAGACCAAGGTCTGTGATCATAACGCCGACTTTCGGTGCATTTTCAATCGGTGCGTCAAATGTATAAAATGGGAATACATTCTCGCCGCCAATTTTGATTGCTTTCTCGCCGCAGCCTACTTCTACTGCATTGATGGAAGCGTTGAATTTTCCTGATTTTCCATTGAATGGCATTGGTAATTATCCTCCTAAAAAATATATCACATATACTATTTTATATCATAGATACAGTCTTCGTAAAGAGTTTTATACATCCTAAACGGGCAGCCCTGCCGTGCAGGGCGCCCGGGTAAAATCAAATACTCGCTACGCTCGTGCTTGATTTTATTCCTCGCATTTACATCATCGGATCCATCCCAAGAGCCGGATGACCTTTCTCGGTCAGGAACTCAAGCAGTGCTTCCGGATCGGTTGCGATGGTCTCATCACCGATCATATCGCAGAAGTTCTCAATTCCGTACAGCTCCTGTGCGGTCTTGTTCACTCTCTCAGCAACCTGCTCTTTCAGCTCCTTCGGCATCCATACGATACGCTCGATACCGCCCTCAGCCTTCATGAACTTCTTGGAAGAGATGAAGTGTTTTCCATGTCCCATGAATCCGGGTGTCTGAACTCCACCGCCGGTCATGGATGCCAGCTCACCGAAGGTCATTCCCAGAGGAGTCATTCCGGTGTACTCACGGTTTGCAATGATAACACCGTTGGAGAACGGCTCGATACCACAGATACACTCGAAGCATCCGCAGGATGTCATCGGGTCTTCCATGATGGAGTACAGAGTAACGTGCTCCAGAGCACCCTGTGAGAATTTAGCAACTGCTTCATCAACGTCCTCGTAACGTCCAAGGTTCTCATCGATAACTCTCTCTTTGGTGATTACCTGGCACGGTCCCTGCGGATCCAGCTCGTTGGTTGCTTTTGCATCCAGCCATGAAACGGCACCGCAAAGTCCAAGTCTCTCCGGAGTTACTACACATACGTGGCTCGGGGAGAATGCCTGGCACATGATACAGCTGTAGTATACCGGTACGGATTCGTCTGTCAGAGAAGTCAGACGCTCGTCACGACGATCATATGCCGGGATAGCCAGCTCATGACGAAGTTTGGTACACTCTGCTTCGTCAGTTACGATGGTAACTGCACATTTATCTACTACTGCGTCAAATTCATTCTTAATATTAGCGTACAGAACCTCTGCAAGGTCTTTTGCGCGGAAACCTGCGTCGAAAGTTGCTTTGCTGACACGGATACGGATCATATCACGCTGTCCGGTATGCATAACACCCTCGATACAGTTTACATAGCTGTGGAACTTACGCTCAAATACCGGCTCGAAGTCGGACTGCATATTCTTTCCGGCAACATCTACGATGTAGCAGATCTGCTGTTTGCTTCCCTGCTCCATCTCGTCGAAATCAGGTCCGATCAGCGTAAACTTGTGATCCTCAACCTCTCCTGCATCTTTGGTGCAAACCAGCTCGAAGCAGTCTTTTCTGGAACCGTCGAACTCAACCTGCATATCACCTCTACGGATGATCTCACCTTCGAACGCAGATGCGAAGGATACCGGGATATCAATCTTGGTAATCTTAATCTTAATGTCACGTGCCTCAAGGGAGGTCGCATTGAATTTGGATACATCCTCCTGAACGATCAGGCTCTTCGGTACACGGAAGATGTTCTCGGTCTCATTGGTGATTACCGGGAAACCAAGGGCAATTGCACCCGCGCCACAGGCTACAATCACATCATCCAGCGGTTTGAATGCGTTTACAAATGCCGGTACACGCTCCATGGTATATTTCATCAGAGCTTCTGAATCACCCGGTGTTACATTACCGAAGATCAGGGCTGCACGAAGTGCAACGGATACTACATGGATCACAGCGGTTACATCTTTGCCAAGCGGCACGATACGAACGGCATATCCCATGTTCAGTCCGGCTTCTACACACTGGTCAATGACATCGCCAACCAGAGTGACGAGAATACCCTGTGCCTGATAGCTCTTAACCAGCTCTACTGCTTCTTCATTGCTCGGCGCTTTTCCAAGGATAACAGCAACGCCAGGGATATCTCCGGTTACCAGCGGCACACCAAGCTCACGGATAATGGCGTCTGCAAGATGTCCGTAGAACGGCTCTGCATATGGCTCTGCGCCGTTCATATATTTCAATACCTCGATGAACTCTGCACAAAGGGCAGTGGCAACACCGCTCATGAATGCGTCATTCAGTTTCTGCTCTCTGGTCATAAGTGTTTTTACAACACCAAGAGCTTCTTTTAATTCTCCCAGGTTGGCAACCTTGGTTCCGGTTACTGCATAGTAGCACGGAAGGCTGTATGCGGTATGTGGAAAAGATACCGCCTGATCTGCACCATACTGTGCAATTGCATTGTCGATGGCAGCCTCGGTTAAACCATAAACTGCATCATTCCCGCTGAATACTCTGTCAAAAAGTGTCACGGTAGTATACCTCCATTTTTTTATTTGGGCTGATCGAGAATCGCCTTGATTTTCCGAATCTCGTCAGTCGCAGATTGACTCACATCGTAGGGAGCTTTTCCCTGGCGGTCTGCGTCAATTACTTCCGTATTATAATGAATGAATCCCAGTAAATCCTCTGCAGGAATTCTGGAACGGACGAATTCTTCATCCTCTGCGCTGCGTACCTTGTTCGCCACAACCCGCACCTGACGGATGCCCAGATCTGCCGCCAGACGCTTTACGTTCTTATAGGTCTGGACGCTTCTGGCTCCCGGCTCGATCACAACAATAAACTGTTCCATGGATTCACAGGTTCCCCTGCCCAGATGCTCCAGACCGGCCTCCATGTCCATGATGACTACATCCTTACTTCTCAGCATCAGATGGCTGATAATTCTTCTCAGCATGACATGTTCCGGGCAGACGCACCCGCCGCCGCCGGTTTCCACCGTGCCCAGCAGCAGGAGCTTCACGCCGTTATAGGTTTTGCTGTAAGTATCAGGGATATCATCCACCTTCGGGTTCAGTTTATACATCTGATTATCCGGTCCGGCTCCGGTACGCTCCTCCACCAGCTTTCTCATCTTGCTGATGGGAATGATGGAATCCAGCACTTCTTCCGGAAATCCAAGCGCCAGTCCCAGATTCGCATCCGGGTCTACGTCAGCCGCCAGAACAGTGCGTCCCTCTTCCGCATATAATCTTGCAAGTGTGGCCGCAAAAGTCGTCTTTCCGACACCGCCTTTTCCGGTAATTGCTATCTTCAATGTCTATCCCTCCGGTCTCGTATTAATTCACTTCGTATCCGGATTAGATTCCGATAGCGCTTCTCTTCTCTTCGATACGCTCAATCATTTTGTCGCACAGCTTATCGATATCGGTCTCAACTGTATAAGCAGCCTCTACCCAGTTACGGACACCGCTGGTCAGCCACTCGCCCATCTCGCTAGAGCCGGATACATACGGGTCAACGCCAAGGAAGGTATCGATACCGGTTGCTACTACGTAGTTACCGATGGAAACTGCTTTCTCAGACATCCACTCCGGAGCACATCCAACTACCGGCAGCTGGGAGATCTTAAGGCCGGAGTCTTTCGCAAGCTCTGCTACCAGAATCATCATACGGCTGATATCTACACAGGAGCCCATATGAAGTACCGGCGGGATATCTGCCAGCTCACATACTCTCTTCAGTCCTGCACCGCAGAGATCCTTTGCTGCTTTGTCCATCAGTCCTGCTTTGGCTGCTGCCTGTGCGGAACATCCGGATGCAACCACTACGATATCGTTGGCGATCAGTTTCTTCATTAATTCAATGTGTGCAGTATCCGGGCGGACTTTCGGATTATTACATCCTACCATTGCAACCGCACCACGGATAACACCGGAGGTTACACACTCAAGAAGCGGTTTGGTGGTTCCGGTTACATCTACCTGGCTATTGGTAACACCGTCAAGAACTTTTACAAGTGCTTCCAGGGAATAACCAACTGTTGCTTTCTGCTTCTGATCCGGAATATATACCAGTTCCGGTTTCCGGTTCTTAAAGTTCTCACAGGCAATTTTTACAATCTCTTTTGCCTTCTCTGCTGCGGTTCCTGCATCAAAACGGATGTAATCGGAATCCGGGATCTGTGCAATCGGAGAGGTGGTGATGAACTTGGTATGGAAACATTTGCTCAAAGGTCCAAGTGCCGGGAAGATACACTGAACATCTACTACGATGGCTTCACACGCCCCGGTCAATACTACATTCTCCTGGGAGAGGAAGTTGCCTGCCATCGGAATACCGCGGCGCATTGCAACCTCGTTGGAAGTACAACAGACACCGGATACAGTAATGCCCTTCGCACCCATGCTCTTCGCATATGCGATCATCTCCGGGTCATCTGCATATTCACAGACCATCTCAGACAGTGACGGGTCATGTCCATGTACTACGATATTTACGTTCTCCGCATTCATAACGCCAAGGTTTGCTTCTGTATCAACCGGCTTCGGAGTTCCGAACAGGACATCGGAGAACTCAGTACCGCACATGGAACCGCCCCATCCATCAGCAAGGCCTGCTCTTAAGGACTGACGAACCAGCGCTTCCGGTTTGGATGAACATCCCATATGGGCCATATGTAAAGAGGTAGAAACCTCACGGTCGATTGCCCTCGGCTCGATTTCTGCATCATGCCACAGCTTCTGGGTATACTCCGGGGCTCTCTTCAGCCATCTCTGAATGCCAAATGGTTTACCATACTCCATCAGGGCCGTCTCAGCCATCTCATGGGCCAGATCATAGATATCTTTTCCTTCTGTCTCTACGCCCCACTCTTTTGCGATTCGGATCAGCTTCTCCGGATCTTTTACCTTGTAAGCGCCATCCGGTTTTGCTGCATACAGAGTATGGCAGATCTCACGGCCATGATCGGAGTGGGTAGCTGCTCCGGCTGCGGTAAATTTCAGGTAGTTACGTCCTACGATACCATGGGCATCGCATCCGCAGATTCCTCTCGGAGCCTTCGGGGTAATACGGCAGGGTCCCATTGCACAAATACGGCAACAGATACCCTGCTCACCGAATTTGCAGTGCGGAGTCTGATTTTTTACACGAATCTGCCATGCATCAGCGCCGACTTTTGCGCCGGTCTCAAGCAGCCGATTGGTAGCCGCTTCCATTTCTTCAACTGTGGTTAATTTAAAATCTCCCATATAAATCTCCTTTATGTAGTCAGACCTTTATAAAAGGCCGTCTAATATACGATACAGTCCCTGTCTGACAGGGTTATCTGCCGGAAGCTTCGTCGTAGGAGTTCCGGCACTGTCATAGTCAAATACGCCTTCATCCTGGGGAACCACTCCCAGAAGTTCGAGGCTCTGTTTCTCGATTTCCTCACGGACGCCGTCATTAATAACTCCGCCCGGAGCACGGTTCACGATCAGGCCGACCTTCTTCGGTTTCAGTCCGCATTCCGGTATCAGGCGTGCGATACGTCCTACCGCCTGAATTCCTCTGCGCGAACAATCGCTGACCAGAATCACCATATCCACACCGGGAAGAATTCCTCTGCTGATATGCTCCATACCCGCTTCGTTATCTACCACAACATATTTGTAATTCTGCGCGCGTTTTCCGACCTGAGCCGACAACAGGCCATTTACAAAGCAATAGCATCCTTTCCCCTGTGTGTGACCCATAACCAGCAGATCATAATCGTCTTCCTCTGTCAGTGCCGAATCAAATTTAAATTCTGTATAATCCTGTTTGGACATCCCCTTCGGTATTGAGCTTTCATCAGAGATCTCTGCTTTAGAAAGTTCATCCCTGATATCCCCCAGTGTCATCTCCACATCCACGCCCAGAACCTCGTTCAGGTTGGAATTCGCATCGGCATCTACGGCCAGAATCGGACCGCCTTTCTTCTCCGCAAGGTACTGAATCATCATACCGGTCAGTGTGGTTTTACCAACGCCGCCCTTCCCTGCCACTGCAATTGTATATGGCATATTGTCATCTCCTAAATCTGTCTGTTATCTTCTTTATACGAGTGTGCAAAGTCCGGACTCGTCAATAATGCGGGATACATCCTTCCACTTGTTCAGGGCATACAGATGGATTCCGTTTACACCCATTGCACGATATTCGTCGATCTGTCTAATGGTATACCGGATACCTTCCTCTTTGAATTCCTCGATCTTCTTATCATAGAACATATCGAAGGGCTTTCCGTCTGCATCCTTTGCAGCAAACGGGTTCGGGAACAGCCAGTGTCTGGAAATCATTCTGCAAAGCTCGCTGTCCATGACACAGCCGTTGCGGGAAAGTGCCATATTGATGGTAGCAGCCATATCAAGAATCGGCATAACACCTACATCCACCGGCATTGTAATACCAGCTTCACGGATTGCATCCAGCCAATATTTGAACTGCTCCATATCCCAGCAGAGCTGCGTCATAATATAATCTGCACCGTTGTCCTGTTTCTGTTTCAGGACAGCAATATCAGCATCCAGGCTGCGGCATGCAATATGTCCTTCCGGAGATCCTGCTACTGCGATCTCAAATTTGTCGCCGTATGTATCGCGGACAAATTTTACAAGGTCTGTTGCGTAGTTGAAGTCGCCACAGGTAGTGGTCTCACCCAGCGGAATATCTCCACGGAGTGCCAGCATGTGGTCAACGCCTTCTGCAAGATACTGATCCAGCTGCTCTTTGATCCCCTCTTTGGTATTTTTGATAACCGTAAAGTGGGTTACCGGTGTGGTACCTGCTTTTTTGATCATCTGGCATACTTCCCTGTTAGCGCCGACGTTTCCGCCGCCTGCACCGTAGGTACATGAAATATACGCCGGTTTGTACTTCATCAGATGGTCGATGGTACCCGGAAGATTCTCCATTCCTTTCTCCGTCTTTGGCGGGAAGACTTCAAAAGAAAGAAGCGTCTTCTCTTTTAGTGCCTTTGAAATTTTCATAGTTACATACCTCCATATTTTATTTTTTATTGTAACCTATAGAAAATCACCGATATTAAATTAATAACTACTCTTCGATGCAGTTGATCTTCACGATAGAATTGGCAAGATCCACCATGGCAATGGTTCCCTCTACTTCAATCTCTGCACCCATAATATCCCTGATGCGGATCGTCGTTCCGTCCACATCCATCCTG
>CAVCTH010000063.1:0-9377 GCA_963604695.1 Clostridiales bacterium
TTCGAAGATCTTTAAAGCACTATTTAATTATCAAGGTTCATTGTTTGTCTTTGTCATCCGCTCTCTCGCGACGACTTGCTTATAGTATCACTAGGCATGACATTTGTCAACAGCTTTTTTACATTTTTTTCAAAATTTTTAAAGTCCCAAAATAGCTGTGAAACCACTGCGATTCGAATAGGAAACAAATTATCGTAAAGCTGGCAAAGACACCGGTATTTGTGCAGAGGAACCGTTCGCACTAAGTCCTCGATCCAGCGGTACTAACACTCGACCGTCGTCTTCGACTCGTTCTCGTGAAGTACCGGGACTGCGGACGTTCCCTGCACAAAAATCCGGTGTCCCAGCCGATGTCATTTATATACAGCCTCTGTGATTTTTCTAACTTACTCTTCCATTTTCCATCTCCACCACCTGATCTGCCACGCACATGGTAGATTCCCGATGAGATACCAGCACCACGGTCTTTGTCTCCGCTGCTTCCCGGAGGGATTTCAGGATAATTCCTTCGTTGAGGGAATCGAGATTGCTGGTGGGTTCATCCATGAGGATCAGCGGAGCGTCATGAAGAAAAGCGCGTGCGATGCCGATCCGCTGTTTCTCTCCTCCGGAGAGGGTATCTCCCAGTTCTCCAACTTCCGTATCGTATCCGTCCGGCAACGACATGATAAATTCATGGACGGAAGCTTTCCTGGCTGCCTCCACAATCTCCTGCCTCGTCGCGCCCGGTTTTCCAATGGCGATATTGGCCGCAATAGAATCGTGGAAGAGATGCGTCTCCTGGGTGACATAGCTTTCCAGATCACGTAACTGTCTGGTTGGAATCTTTCTGACATCTGTATCGTTCACGGACACCTTCCCTCTCTGCACATCCCAGAACCGCATGAGCAGTTTCAAAAATGTGGATTTTCCGGAACCGCTGGCTCCATGGATGCCAATGATCTGCCCCGGCTGCACCTTCATGGAAAAGTCTTTCAGAATCACTTCCTGCTCATAAGCAAATGTCACATGCGAAGCCTCTGCCCCGGTAAATGTGTCGAGTGCAGGCTGGCTGCCTTCCGGCACTTCTTCCACCACCGGCTGTTCTTCCAGAAGGGAAAGCACCCGCTCCCCGCTGGCCAGCGTCTGATTCAGGTTATTGGACAGGCTGGAAAGTGCCACCACTGGTCCAAAAGATCCCATCATGGCAACGGTGCAGGTCAGCACACCGGAGAAATCCATCTGTCCCCTATCATAAAGATACATGGTCAGCGCCAGCATTCCAAAAGAAGCTGCCAGGATGGCAAGATTTGTCACAGAACGCTGTCCGCCCTCCATTCGGCTTAACTTTTCCTGTATGGCGCCAAGCTTTTTTGACTGTTCCGTCATCTGGCTCTTCCGCACATTTCCCTGACCATACTGGATCGTCTCATCCAGTCCCCGCAGAGAATCCAGCACGAAGCTGTTGAGTTCACCGAATTCTGTTCGGAACTTCATTCCGGTATCGCCGCCTCTTTTTCCATTCCAGAGCGGAATCACCGCACCTACCAGCATGTAAAAAACAAGTGCAAATCCGCCAGCCACTACATGATAACTTCCTATATAACAGGTCATGATCCCAGAAGTCAGCACTGCAATGGCAATGGGCGAAATGGTGTGTGCATAGAAAACTTCCAGAAGCTCAATGTCTGTGGTGATAATCGAAATCAGATTTCCCTTATCCCGGCCTTCCAGTTTTGCCGGGCAGAGTTTCCGGAGCACCGCAAATACTTTGTGCCGGATCATTGCCAGCAGCCGGAATGCAATATAATGATTGCAGTACTGCTCTATATAATGAAGGATTCCACGCAGCACTGCGATGACCGCCATCACGCCAAAAATGGTTTTGATGCCGGTTACGATTCCCTGTGCCGCCAGAATGGTCAGGAAAATCGCGCACAGATATCCGGCCGTTCCAAGCAATACTGCCAGCAGCATAATCGGAAGCATGGGATATACCAGCCCAATGAGCTGTGCCATGATCATAAGGGCACTTCTGCGTCTCCCCGCCGTTTTATGCGTATTTTCCATGGAACTCCTCCTTTTCTTCATCGGCCGCCCTGTTTCCCCAGTTTTCCAGTTCTTTCTGGCTCTCATAAAGCTTCCGGTACGCGCCGTCTGCTGCCATCAGCTGCTCATGGGTGCCCTGCTCACAGATTCTGCCCTCTTTCAGGAAATAAATCCGGTCAGAATCCACCACATTTGCCAGACGATGCGAAATGAGCAGCACTGTCCGGGTCTTCGCCAGTTCATGAATCACATCCATGATCAGTTCTTCACTTTCCATATCAATGTTGCTGGTCGCCTCATCGAAAATATAGACGGGCGCATCCATGAGCAGCGCTCTTGCAATAACCAGTCGCTGGCACTGACCGCCGGAAAGATTTTCCGCCCGTTCCAGAAGCTGCGTCTGAAGTCCGTCCTGCTGCCGCAAAAATCCAAGGAGATTTACTTTCCGAAGTACTTCCTCCATCTCTGCCACAGTCGCATCCGGTTTTGCCATCCGCAGATTATTTTCTACCGTTCCTTTATATAGGTAACTATTGTGCCGCACCAGCACCACATGCCGCATCAGATCCGCTTCCTGCACCTCTGATACCGGCAGTCCACCAATAGTCACCTGGCCCTGATAGCCCTTATTTCTTCCTGCCAGAATTCCGGCAATGGTACTCTTTCCACATCCGGACTCTCCCACCAAAGATACAAAACTGCCTGCCGGCAATGTCAGATCGATTCCCTTTAAAATCTCCCTGTTCTCTTCATAGGAAAAATGTACTTTTTCCAAAGCAATAGAAAGCGGACCGTCCGGCAGCTGCTCCGTACCGTCTGTCTGCTCAGGCAAATCCAGAATGCGGAACATCCGGTCACTGGCCGCCATACCGTTCATGGCAATATGGAAAAATGATCCCAGCAGCCGCAGTGGAATAAAGAATTCACTGGCCAGCAGCACGATACAGATCGTTCCGCTTAGAGAAATCCTTCCCTGCAGAAATTCTGTCACTGCTGCAATCATGCCCACTGCTGCTCCGCCGTAGGCAATGATATCCATGACGCTGGTGGAATTTAACTGCATGGTCAGTACTTTCATGGTAATCCGGCGGAAATTCTGGGACTCTTCGTCCATCTCCACCGCTTTCTGCTCATCCGCCTGATAGATTTTCAGTGTGGTCAGGCCCTGCAGATTTTCCAGAAAAGAATCTCCCAGACTGGTATAGATGCCCCAATATTTATTCAGAAGCTTCTTCGCCAGCTTCTGCACTGCCACAATGGAAATCGGAATAAGCGGCACACAGATGAGTAGAATGACGCTTGCCCTTATGCTCACTCTGCTCAGCACGATAAACAACGTCACCGGAGCCAGCAGACTGTAGAAAAGCTGGGGCAGATATTTTCCAAAATAAGTTTCCAGCTGCTCCACACCCTCGGTACATACCTGTACCACCTCCGATGTGCTGACCTGATCTTTGTAGGATGCGCCCAGCCGTAGCAATTTCTCATAAATCTTTTCCCGAAGCACCCGCTTTACATCCACACACGCAAGATACGACGCCCGCGCCCCCATGCGCTCGCAGATAAACCGGACCACCAGCACCATTCCCAGTATCGGCGCCATCCGCCATACCGCCCCGGCTTCCAGCGTTCCATATACCAGCTTTTCCAGCACTCCCGCAATGGTGAATACCGCCACCATCTGCGACAACAACGCCAGCCACTGCCACAGCACCGTGTATCCTATGTATTTCTTTGCATCAGCCAGTAAGCTGATCAGTCGCTTTTTGATCATTTATGTTCTCTCTTTCTCCACCGTCTTCACCCTGCCAAAGAAATACGCCACATGGCACACCCACACAACAATCAGGCAGATTCTGCCCACCGGAACGCGGCTCATGCAGACAAATCCAATTGCCATGACAAGGGTCACCGTACCCATAATCTTCAGCTTACTTTCCATGGTCATGGCGCGTTCCGTCACGAAACGGTCCAGATGTTTCTTATAGAGGGAGGTTCCCAGAAACCAGCTGTGCAGCCGTTTGGAACTTTTGGCAAAGCAGAAAACGGTTGCCATATAAAAAGGGACAGTTGGCAGAACTGGCAGGACGATGCCTGCCGTTCCCAGCGCCAGGCACAGGAAACCAAGGCCAATCCAGAATATTTTCATACAGCCACCTCACACCAGCACATATTTCTCGCCGTTGATCTCTGTCACACCAAGCAGGATACCGTAGAGTGTCTTCAGCACATCCGGAGTAATGACTTCAGCCGGATCACCTTCTACAGCAACGGTGCCATCCTTAAGACCGATCACCTGATCGGAGAAATGAATAGCCTGATTAATATCATGCAGTACCATAACGATGGTGATGCCAAATGTCCGGTTCAGCATACGGATCAGCTGCAGAATCTCCATCTGATAACGGATATCCAGATAGGTCGTAGGCTCGTCCAGAAATAAAATATCGGTCTTCTGTGCCAATGCCATGGCGATCCACACACGCTGTCGCTGGCCGCCGGACAAGCGGCTCACTTCCCGGTCGCGGTATAGCAGAAGTCCGGTCACTTCCATGGCCCATTCAATATATTTCTCATCCTCGACGCTCCGGCCCGCCATCATTTTCTGGTAAGGTGTCCGTCCAAAAGAGACCAGTTCCTCCACCGTGATGTCATCCGCGGAAGAATTGTACTGATGCACAATCGCCGCTTTTCTTGCAAATTCTCCCAGTGTCAGGTCACGGATATTTTTCCGTCCCAGTAACACCTTGCCCTTATCCGGCGTCAGATTCTTCGTCATCAGAGAGAACAGCGTCGTCTTGCCACAGCCGTTGGCGCCCATGATGGTCGTGATCTTTCCTTTGGGAATCTTCAGGGACAGATTTTTCAGCACCTGATTGGAGCCATAGGCAAAGGACAGGCCCCGCACTTCCATGGCTGCGTCCATTTCCGCCAGCATTTCTTTATTTTCCATATTTTCCAGACCTCCTTAGAAGAAGAATGAAGAATGGTCCGCCGACCACGCTCATAATAACCGCTGCACTGATCTCATAAGGAGCCGCAATGGTACGTCCCACCGTATCCGCCAGCAGAAATGTAAATGCACCCGCCAGCGCAGAAAACGGAATCAGCTTCTTATGGTCACTGCCCACCAGAATCCGTCCGATATGCGGCACGATCAGTCCAAGGAAGCTCACTGCTCCCGCAATGGCTGTGGAAATACTGGCCAGCAGTACTGCCACCATAGAAATGATAATCCGCGTCTGATTTACATTCAGGCCAAGGCTGCGCGCCGTCTTATCCTCCAGAGATAAAAGGTTGCACTCCCCGATGAACAGGCACGCCAGAAACAGCCCCACCAGTATATAGGGCAGCAGCGTGGTCACATCATCCCAGGTCTTCTGGGTAATATTTCCCTCTACAATAGAAGCCACGCCGCTCATATTTCCACCGCTCATGGAATTAAATGCACTGGAAAGTCCGGTAAATAATGCATTTACCGCCACACCGGTCAGAATGATCCGAAGCGGGGACAATCCGCCCTTCCAGGACAGCAGGTACACCATGAGAAATGCTGCCACACCTCCTGCAAATGCTGCCAGCGGTGTAAAAAAATACAGCTCCGGTGCAAATGCCGTGATCAGCACTGCCGCAAATCCCGCGCCGCTGGAAATACCGATGACACCCGGGTCAGCCAGCGGATTTTTCAGAACCGCCTGAAACAATACACCTGATACTGCCACACCGGCTCCCGCCAGCATGGAAATAAAAATACGTGGAAAACGAAGATCGTAGATCGTTGCCACATCCTTGTCATACTCCACAAACAGTCCGCGGAACATCTGTCCAAATGTCACCTTCAGACTTCCGATATTCGCAGACACGAAGAAAAGAATCAGAAGCAGCGCCGCCATCACGCAAAAAGACGCGGCCGTGCGGATTCGCTTCTGTCTCTTCCGCTCCTGATCCTGAAGCTGCGTATTATCCTGTACCATCCGTTACTCCCCTTTCTGTACTTCCTCATACCGCTCTGACGCGCCGGATTTCTCCGCCGCCTCTGCCGCATGCTCACTGTTTTCCTGTGCTTTCTGAAGATCTTCCTCACTCTCCGGATAGAGAATCGGCTGCAGTTCCTCCAATGCCTCCGGATACCGGAACGTGGCGCTCATGCCGAACAGCTCATAAGTCAGGTCATAGACCCGTCCCTCCTGCACCGCCTGGAAATGTTTCCAGATATCATTAGTGGCAAAATCCTTCTTAAACATCTCCACCACCTGATCCGGCAGCGCATGGGCCGTCCGCAGAATAATATCCGGTTCCTTCGTCTTCATATCCTCTGTATTCACCGTGAGAAATTCCTGATCCGTCCCGGCGTAGACATTTTCGCCGCCCGCCATGGCGACCAGACTTCCCACATAAGAATTTTCCGTTGCAATAATATAGCTTCCCGGCAGACCCATGAGAATCAACACCTTCGGGTGCTCTTTTCCCTCATTTTTCTGGCTGTATTCCTCATAAAATGACGTAAATTCCGCCACCAGTGCATCTGCCTGCTCCTGCCGGTCAAAAATCTCTCCCAGCTCCTGAATGGAACGGTACATACCCTGCACGCTCCGGAGATTTAAAAATGCCCAGTCCGTACCAATAGCCTCGTATTTCGGCTGCAGATCACTCTGCAGGGATGCCGGGCTTAAAATCCAGTCCGGCGAAAGACTTGCCAGCACTTCCGTATCCGGTGCCATGGCCGTTCCCACGGTTGGCAGCTCCTGATACCGCTCCGGAATCGTGGATGTCGTCGTTCTGCAGACTCCCACCAGATCAAGATCCAGTTTGTCGCAGATATCTGCTGTTGCCGCAGAAGTGGCCACAATTCTCGGCGTACCGCCCTCGGACAGGACCTTCGCCCGCGCCGTCTCCACAGCTGCCTTTTCCACCGGGTCCGTGATCTCCAGCATGGATGCCACACTGTCATAAGTGACTGATTCTTCTGTCTCCCCTTCCGGGTGTTGATTCACACAGCCGGTAAGAACCACGCTCAGTGCTGCTGCCATCAGAAGCCATCCTTTTCTACTCCTCATCATCGTCTCCTCCGCCCCAGCGTCTCCAGTTAATCCGGAAATAGTAAACCAGACCGGCTGCCACACACATAAGAATAATACCGGAAATGGTGATTGCCATGCCAAGTCCCAGCGCACTCATACCGGAACCACTGTTTTCTGCATTTCCGGTATCCGCGGTACTCTCCGGTGCAGTAGACAGACTCAGCCCCTGTGCAGAATTCAGAGAACTGTCCGTAGCTGCCGCTCCATTTACAGTACCTGTCGTCTGCTCCACTTCATTTCCTGTGCTCTCCAGTGCCGGAGACTGTACCGGTTCCACCGTATTTGCAGATACGGCTGCCTGACTCTCTGGCTCTGCGCTTTCCGTCTCTGTAGTTTCGGATGTCTCTTCCGTATCCGTCGTCTCCGTGCCGTTCTCTGTCAATGCAGAACTCTCCGTCACCATAGTCGGCGTCATGCCGGTGGTATTTCCTTCCGTATAATTACTCGGATAGAAATAAAAGACCACATTTCGTCCCATGGGCGTCACATACATGCTGCCGCGCACCACACAACTCTCGGACGGCACCTGAATACAGATATCCGCCGTCGTTCCGTTGCTGTCCGTACCGGTGGCCGTCACTGCCATTCCCGTACTGCTCCATCCAGAATCACCCACATTCTGGACTTTAAAGGAATGATCCGTCGTATAATCCACCAGGCTCACCCGGAATGTAAGATAATATTCTCCTGCGTCCGTCACTTCCAGCATGCCCGTCGTATAAATACAGCCCTCGACCATGCCCTGTCCTGTGGCATAGGACGCTGCTCCGCCGGAATCCTCAATGACTCCCGTCACCGGGTGCTGATAACTGGGTGTAATGCTGCAGGAATACACAGTCCCGCTGGCCGCAAATACCTTTACCGGCACCACCGCTGTCAGGAGAAATACTCCCGTCAGCACTGCCGCATAAAATTTTCGTATTTTCTTCATAACCGTTCCTTTTCTCGTACATGGCAGGGCAGGAAAACCGTCTCCGGTCTTCCCGCCCCTTGCTCACTGCCTGTTACTATTTAAACTTCAGAAGTCCTCTGCTCTTTAATTTGTATAAAATACCTGCCAGCATAACGACGAGGCTGGTCGCAATCGGCACTACAGGAACTTTACTGCCTGTTGTCTGATCCGATGTTGTCTTTGTCTGACCTGCTGCCACCGTTCCTGCAGACTGCTCTTCTGCAGAAGCAAGGCTGCTCAGCAACTCTCCATTTTCCAGAGCAGAACTCAGTTCTGTACCAGTTCCTGTCAGCGATGCGTTTCCTTTTAATGAAGCATTGCTTCCTTTCAGAGAAGTCGTATTGCTTCCCAGTGACGAATTACTGCTCTTCAGGGAACTGTTGCTGCTCTTTAACGAGCTGTTGTTCAGAAGACCTGTTCCCAGTGTGGATGTTTTCAACGTAGATTTGAAATTCAACAGGGAACTGGTGCTGGTATCATCGTCATCCGTGTCATCAGTACTGGTGTTATCCGCAAATACATCATCATCGGAAGTTGTTTTCTTCAGTGAACTCCAGGTAAGTTTCAAAT
Source organism: Clostridiales bacterium (assembly GCA_963604695.1). Taxonomy (GTDB): domain Bacteria; phylum Bacillota; class Clostridia; order Lachnospirales; family Lachnospiraceae; genus Hominiventricola. Next base: position 8,632 of record CAVCTH010000063.1, read on the forward strand.
ATACTGGCTGTGTGCCGGTTCCAGCGGAGATGCTCTCCATGACCGGTACATAAACCTGCAGCGGTACATATCCGTCCGTCAATGCCTCAGAAATCATCGGGAATGTAACCTGATTCGGATAATTGCTGCCATAGCTGTCAGAAATTGTCTTTCCTTTACTGTCCTTCTGGATGGAATCCACGGTCACAGAACCAAGTGATCCGGTCGGATTGCCGTATTTGTCAGTGGAATATCCACTCTTGTAGTATTTCAGCCATCCAAGATATCCGTATTTTCCGGCATATTTCAGTCCGCAGAAATCAAGCGTCAGATAATATTTTCCATTCTTCACTGTCAGTTTTACATAATGATTAATTGCTTCATTCGACATAGATGCGGAGGACTTGTCCACCTTCACCATCTTGCCCTTAATGGAATATACACCGTCTGCCAGCTCTGAAGTATCCTGCTTGATCTCTTCCTCTATTTCTTCCAGATTTGCAATGGCTCTGGTAAGAAGCGTTACCTGATTATCCACAACTGCCTGAGAAGCATTGCCGTCTGCATAAACCGTCTGTGCATTGCTGATGGCCGTCTTCAGTGCTGCAATCGTAGACGCTGTGTATTTGGAAGTTTCCGCTGCATATCCCTCTGCTTCTGTAATCTTTGCCTGCAGTGCACTCTTGTCTACATAAGTCTTTTCAATCAGACCCTTCTGTGCGTTCTGCAGCGCAGTTACCTGTCTGTCTACCTGCTCCTGTGTCATA
>CAVCTH010000063.1:9422-10510 GCA_963604695.1 Clostridiales bacterium
ACCTGATCCTGTGTCTTATCCGCATCTGCCAGTACTCTCTTTGCATTGTTAATGGCAATCTGCAGAGTCTGGAGACTGTCTGCTGTATATACGTCTGTTTTGGAAACCAGTGCTTCTGCTTTTGTGATCTCACGCTCCAGCACAGAAGTATCAATACTGCTAAGTGCTGTCAGACCATTGATCGCACTCTCCAGTGCTTTCGCTGCCGCATCCACACTGTTCTGATCCGCATTCTCATCTTCATATACCATCTGCGCATAAGTAGCAATTACCTGCAGGGCTTCCCGGCTGGAAACTGTATAAACATCTGTCTTTGCCAGCTCTTCCTGTGCTTTTGTAAGCAGCGCCTGCAGCTGTGTCTTATCTGCTTTCTGATCATTTTCTGCCTGCACTGCAGCCATAGCACGCTGCAGAAGTGTTACCTGTGCATCAATCTGTTCCTGTGTAAGAGAAGGATTCTCATACGCTGCTTTTGCTGCCGTCACAGCCTGCTGCAGTGCATTCCATGTCTCGTCAGATGCTTCACCCTGTTCCAATCCGGATGCATATTGCAGCTGATCTTCCAGTGCAGATACATCCACATCTTCACTGCGAACCGCTTTCATACTGCTCCAGTCCAGATGAAGTCTTGCCTGCTGTGTTCCGCCTCCTTCAGAAATGCTTTCCATCACCGGCACATAGACCTTCAGCCAGATTTCCGTATCATTAAATGTCACCGGAATAGACAGCTGTTTCGGATACTTCTTACCCTGCATATGTTTGTCGCTTCCGAAATCCGGATCATTATACTCATCGTAGCCATCGTACTCAGACTCGACCGTTGCTGCTTCCAGTTTCTCATCCTCACCCGGAAGTTCATCCGTCTTGTCATAATCCGGATAATAACTTAATTCTCCAAGATAACCGCTGAACGGTTCATCACCAAGCTTGCTGCTCAGTTCCACAAATTTCATTCTGACAGAATACTGGCCGTCTTTCACAATCAGAAGAAGCGGATCTTTTACTTCATTTCCATCTTCATCTGTGCTGTGTGACAGTGCACCGTCTGCCATGGAAAGTTTGGACGGATCAGTTGCATTCACAATCTC
>CAVCTH010000064.1:0-10498 GCA_963604695.1 Clostridiales bacterium
GTGTACAGGGGTGCAACCAAATGGAGGAAAATAAAAATGGCAAAATATAGAAAACTGAGCAGAACTGCTTCTCAGAGAAAAGCATTACTTAGAGGACAGGTAACCGCACTGCTGGCTAACGGCAAAATCGTTACCACTGAGGCCAAGGCTAAAGAAATCCGCAAAATCGCAGAGGGCATCATCGCTCTTGGCGTAAAAGAGAAAGATAACTTCGAGACTGTAAAAGTTACCGCTAAAGTTGCTCGTAAAGACAAAGACGGTAAGAGAGTAAAAGAAGTTGTTGATGGAAAGAAAGTAACTGTTTACGATGAAGTTGAGAAAGAGATCAAAAAAGATCTTCCGTCCAGACTTCATGCAAGAAGACAGATGCTGAAAGTTCTCTACACCGTTAAGACTCCGGTAGAGGGAAGCAAAAAGACCAAAGAAGTAGATATGGTTGCTAAGATCTTCGATGAGATCGCACCGAAATACGCTGGAAGAAACGGCGGATATACCCGTATCGTTAAAATCGGCCAGAGAAAAGGTGACGCAGCTATGGAAGTTCTTCTGGAGCTCGTTTAATTTTAAGATTGAACCTTTTAGACCGCAGGAATTTGTTCCTGCGGTTTTTTTGCTGTACAGGAGCAGGTAAATCTTCTATAATAGAGCTATATATGGAAAGGCAGGTAGCTCATATGGATATTCTTTGGAGTGATCGGAAAAGATGGACGTTTTTAGGACTTCCGTGGACATTTACAAAATATACTTGTACATCGGAGAAATTTATTGTAGAATCCGGAGTTTTTTCTACAAAAGAGGAGGAGATCCGGTTGTACCGCATTATGGATCTGACGCTGGAGCGATCCTTTGTGCAGAGACTGTTCGGCCTGGGAACCATTACCTGCGATACGGTAGATAAATCCAGTCCCAAACTGTGTATCAAAAATGTAAAAGATGCCAGAAGAGTTAAGGAACTGATCTCAGAGGCAGTAGAAGAAGAACGTGTGAAAAAACGGGTATCTTCCCGTGAATATATGGCAGTGGATGATGATTGCGACTGTGGCTGCGATCATGACCACGAGGAGGATTAATGAAAATGATAAACGAGACCATGTATGGCCTTGGAAGCAAGAGCTCCGTGATTCGTGAGCTCTTTGCTTATGGCCTGGAGAGAAAGAAAATTGTAGGAGCAGACAAAGTATATGATTTCAGTCTGGGAAATCCCAGCATTCCGGCGCCCCATGAGGTAAAAGATGCGCTGCTGAAACTTCTGGAAGAGCCCGCAGAGGTGCTGCACGGCTATTCCCCGGCATCCGGTGATCCGAAAGTAAAACAGATGCTGGCAGAGTCCGTAAATCGCAGATTTGGAACCCATTTCAGCGGAGATAACTTCTATATGACTGTGGGGGCTGCGGCATCTCTCAATATCAGCATTAATGCCATCACCAATCCAGGGGATGAGTTTATCACGTTCGCACCGTTCTTCCCGGAATACACAGTTTGGGTGGAAAATGCAGGCGCAAAGCTGCTGATTAATCCGGCAGATACCAAGAGCTTCCAGATTGATTTTGATGCATTTGAAGAATTATTGAGTCCGAAGACGAAGGGCGCCATCATCAATTCCCCGAATAATCCCAGCGGTGTGGTATATTCTGAAGAAACGATTCAGAAGTTAAGTGCAGTGCTGGAGAAAAAAGAACAGGAATATGGACATACCATTTACCTGATCTCCGATGAGCCTTACCGGGAAATCGTATATGATGGACTGGAAGTGCCTTATGTGACGAAATATTATAAAGACACGTTTGTATGCTATTCCTACAGTAAATCTCTGTCTTTACCGGGTGAGCGTATCGGCTATATTATTGTGCCGGATGAGATGGCAGATTCCAAACGGGTCATGGCAGCCGTCAACGGTGCAGGCCGTGCCCTTGGATTTGTATGTGCGCCGGTGCTGTTCCAGAGAGCTGTTGCTATGTGCGCAGATGTGCCAAGTGATATCGAGGCTTATGCGCGGAACAGAGATCTTCTCTATAACGGTCTGACAGAACTGGGCTATGAATGTGTACGTCCTCAGGGCGCATTCTATCTCTTCGTGAAGTCTCCGGAGAAGAGCGGGGATGCAGGCGAATTCTCTGAGCGGGCGAAAAAACATGATGTGCTGATCGTACCAAGCGACAGTTTCGGCTGCCCGGGTTATGTGAGAATTTCTTACTGTGTAGCAGAGAAAACAATTGTGGATTCTATGCCGGAGTTTAAAGCCATTATGGAAGAATTGAAGGCAGAAAAATAAGGATGATGGATACTGAGAAAAACAGGATCTGGAAAGAAATTGTAGAATATGCGGAGGCTTCTGCTGCGGAATTAACAGCACTGCGGCGGGAATTCCATCGTCATCCAGAACCAGGATGGATGGAATTTCGGACATCTGGCAGAATTGCAGAACTGTTACAGGAATATGGATGCGATGAGATTTTGACAGGCGAGCAGGTATGCAGGGCAGACGCCCGTATGGGTGTGCCGGAGGGCGGCGGTCTGACCGGAGTAATTGGAATTCTGCATTGTGGAGAGGGACCAACGGCAGCATTACGGTTTGATATTGATGCACTGCCGGTGACAGAGTGTACTGCTAAGGAACATCTTCCGGTGAGGGAAGGGTTCCGCTCTGAGCAGGAAGGCTATATGCATGCCTGCGGACATGACGGGCATATTACCATAGGACTGGGGACGGCAAAGTTTTTATGCAGCATACGTGAGCAGCTGCATGGAACAATAAAATTCATCTTCCAGCCTGCAGAAGAAGGGGTCCGGGGTGCCAGGGCCATTGTGGAGAATGGGCATCTTGAAGACGTGGATTTTCTGCTCGGTGCTCATATGTATGGAGGATCTGAGCAGCATTCCTGTGGAATCTGCATCACCGCTGGGCATGGACTGGCCACGACCAAGCTGGATGCGGATTTTCACGGGAAAGCGTCTCATGCGGCAGCTGCGCCTGAGCAGGGAAATAACGCCATGCTGGCGGCTGCAACGGCAGTCCTGAACCTGCAGGCTATTCCACGGCATGGACAGGCAGATACGAGAATCAATGTAGGAAAGCTGGTTGCCGGGAGCGGCAGGAACATTATCTGTGATGCTGCTCACATGGAACTGGAAGTGCGTGGAAAGACTTCAGAAGCCAATCAGTATATGCAGTCTTACGCGGAGCGGATTATCCGCTGTGCAGCGGAAATGCATGGCTGTACGGTGGAGACACATCTTATGGGAACGGCGCTGAGCAGCAGTAATTCCCCGAAACTGAATGAGTTACTGGAACGGGTATGCGCTGAGCAGCTGAGTCTTCCTGTATGGTGTGACCCGGAAGCATTTTCCAATGTGAGCGAGGATTTTTCCTGCATGTCAGAAGCAGTACAATCTCACGGCGGACAGGCATGTTATTTTCTGAATGTGAGCAGATGCTCAGCGCCGCTTCACAATGACCGGTTTGATTTTCAGGAAAAAGCGCTGGTAAATGGTGTGAAAGCCTTCTGTGGCGTGGCGGCAGAACTGTTAAAATCTTCATAGAGCATAGAAAAAGGCGGTTTCCCCGATGAGAGGAAATCGCCTTTTTAGAAGTCGGATTTATCTTTTCTCCGGTTCCGGATAATCAACACCGAAAGTCTCAACGGTTACGGTTTTCATAACCTGCGGAACGATTGGCTTGTCACGATAATCGGTATCGCACTCTGCGATCTTATTTACCACATCCATACCTTCAGTTACTTTACCGAAAGCAGCGTATGCGCCGTCCAGATGCGGGGCATCCTTATGCATGATGAAGAACTGGCTTCCTGCGCTGTCCGGATGCATAGCTCTTGCCATGGAGAGAACACCTGCGCTGTGTTTCAGGTCATTTTTGAAACGGTTCTGGTTAAACTCACCCTTGATGGAGTATCCCGGGCCGCCCATGCCGGTTCCGTCCGGGCATCCGCCCTGGATCATGAAGCCTTCGATAACGCGATGGAAAATCAGGCCGTTGTAGAAGCCTTTATTTACCAGGCTGATAAAGTTATTCACGGTGTTCGGAGCAATCTCCGGATAAAGTTCTGCTTTGATGATATCACCATTTTCCATTTCGATGGTAATAACAGGATTCTGTGCCATATGAAAAATCTCCTTTAAAATAAATAGTCTCCGGTGGATTGAAAATCCTTCCGGGTTCATTTAGTATTATTGTAACGGATTTTGAGCGGAAGGTAAAGGACAGATATGCAGGAAAATGAGAGCGGCTGGGAACTGGACCCGGAATTTGAGAAAAGAGACGCCCTTCGGAAGGCAGGACGGCCTGTGGAGATTGCAAGGACGGAGCGTCTGCTGATTCGGGAGACGGTTGATGCGGATATTCCGGAACTGTACCGGATCGGAACGGATGCAGCGGTGGCAAAATATATTACACCTATGCAGCCGACACTGGAAGAAGAGATCGCTTATACAAAAGCCTATGTGCGGCATATGTATGCCTTTTACGATTTTGGCCTGTGGACGGTGCTGGATCAAGACATTTCCGGACAGGAGTGCGTCATTGGCAGGGCAGGCCTCTTTCCGTCAGAACGTCTGGATGAACAGATCGAGATGGGCTATATGATCGAACCTGAATGCCAGGGGAAAGGTTACGGAAAAGAAGTGGCGGAGGCAGTGCTTCACTATGCGTTCGATGTGCTGGATCTGGAGGAAGTGCACCTCTTCGCAGAGGAAGAAAACAAAGCTTCCGTGAAAGTGGCGGAGGCATTACTTCTGAAAATCCCTGGTGGACAAAGAGAAGAATGGCATGGACTTGCGCATTTTCGGTGGGAGAATCAGAATTTTTCTTGAATTTTCAAGGTTTCTTGCTATAATGTAATGAGCGCAAAAGAAAAGAAAGCAATTTTTTACCAGGAGGCAGTATGATCAGGGCAGAGAACGTAACATTTGATTATGAGAGCATGGACGAAGAGGGCAACGTAGAGTCCAGAAAACGTGCGGTAGACCATGTGAATCTGGAGATACAGTCCGGGCAGTTCATTGCGGTACTGGGACACAACGGTTCCGGCAAGTCCACTTTCGCAAAGCATATTAACGCCCTGCTGACTCCGACAGAAGGAACGCTCTGGGTGGATGGAATGAATACCAGCGACGAGAATGAACTCTGGAACATCCGGCAGAATGCGGGAATGGTATTTCAGAATCCGGACAACCAGATCATCGGAACCATTGTAGAGGAAGATGTGGGCTTTGGCCCGGAGAATCTGGGTGTGCCCACCGATGAGATCTGGCAGCGGGTGGAAGAAAGCTTGAAAGCGGTTGGCATGTATAAATACCGCAAGCATTCTCCCAACAAACTGTCCGGCGGACAGAAGCAGCGGGTAGCCATTGCAGGCGTCATGGCCATGCATCCCAGATGCATTGTGCTGGACGAGCCGACGGCCATGCTGGATCCCCACGGAAGAAAGAGCGTCATTGAGACAGTAAAGAAGCTGAATAAAGAAGAAGGCATCACGGTCATTCTCATTACCCATTATATGGAAGAGGTCATTGAGGCGGATCATGTCTTTGTCATGGACGATGGAAAGCTTGTCATGGACGGAACCCCGAGAGAAGTATTTTCCCAGGTGGAGAAGTTAAAGGAGCTCCGTCTGGATGTACCGCAGGCAACCCTGCTTGCCTATGAACTGCAGAAGAAAGGATTCCCTCTGCGCGACGGTATTCTGAGTAATGAGGAACTGGTGGAAGAATTATGTCAATTAAAGTCAAAAATGTAAGTTATACTTATTCCGAGGGAACCGCGTATGAGATGCATGCGCTCAAAGATATCAATCTGGAAATCCCGGACGGGCAGTTCGTGGGACTGATCGGACATACCGGTTCCGGAAAATCCACGCTGACACAGCATCTGAATGGACTGACGAAAGCGACCAGCGGAAAGATTTATTTTAATGGAAAAGATATTTACGGGGAAGGCTTCTCCATGCGGGAGCTCCGCAGCAAAGTGGGACTGGTCTTCCAGTATCCGGAGCATCAGCTCTTTGAGATTGATGTGCTGACGGATGTATGTTTTGGCCCGAAGAATTTGGGCTGCAGCAAAGAAGAGGCAGAGGAGCGGGCAAAGAAGGCCCTCCGAATGGTAGGCATGGGAGAAGAATATGATAAATGCTCTCCCTTTGAGCTGTCCGGCGGACAGAAGCGCCGTGTGGCTATTGCAGGCGTGCTGGCCATGGACCCGGAGGTGCTGATCCTGGATGAGCCGACAGCAGGTCTCGACCCCAGAGGACGGGATGAGATTCTGGATCAGATCAGCTATCTCCAGAAGGAGAGAGGCATCACGGTCATTCTGGTTTCCCACAGTATGGAGGATGTGGCCAGATATGTGGATCGGCTGATCGTTATGAACCAGGGAGAAGTGCGGTTCGACGGAACGCCCAAGGAAGTGTTCCGCCATTATAAAGAACTGGAAGAGATCGGGCTTGCGGCGCCGCAGGTCACGTATCTTATGCAGGAGCTGAAGGAAAAAGGTGCGTCCGTGGACACGGAGGCAACCACAGTAGAGGAAGCTGCGGAGACCATTGAAAAATGGCTGCGACAGAGGTGAAAATAATATGATTCGAGATATAACATTAGGACAGTACTATCCGGCAAAATCCGTGATCCATCAGCTGGATCCGCGGGTAAAGCTGGTAGCAACCATGCTGTATGTCATTTCCCTGTTTGTGGCAAAGGGAATTTTAGGCTATGTCATTGCCACGATTTTTCTGGCAATCGTCATCAAGACATCCAAAGTGCCGTTTAAATTTATCACAAAGGGCCTGAAAGCCATTGTCATGCTGTTAATGATTACGGTGGTATTTAACCTGTTTCTGATTGACGGAGACGTGGTACTCTGGCATTTCGGATTTTTGAAAATTACGGATAAAGGTCTGAAGACCGCTGTTTTCATGGCGATCCGGTTGATTTACCTGATTATCGGATCTTCCATCATGACGCTGACCACCACGCCCAATGACCTGACGGACGGCCTGGAAAAACTGCTGGGACCGTTGAAAAAGGTGCATGTGCCGGTGCATGAGGTGTCCATGATGATGTCCATTGCCCTTCGTTTCATTCCGATTTTGCTGGAGGAGACGGATAAGATTATGAAAGCGCAGATTGCCAGAGGAGCGGATTTTGAATCCGGCGGCCTGATTCAGAAGGCAAAAGCCATGATTCCGCTGCTGGTACCGCTGTTTATCTCCGCATTCCGCCGGGCAAATGACCTTGCCATGGCCATGGAAGCGCGCTGCTATCATGGAGGAGACGGACGTACTAAAATGAAACCGCTGCAGTATGAGAGCCGTGACCGGATGGCCTATGCGGCAATCTGGGCGTATATGGCGCTGATGGTAGTATTAGGAAGACTGATTTACCATTACATTACGTTTATATAGGAAGGAAATCCGCATGAAACGTGTGAAACTGGTGGTAGCCTATGACGGCACCAATTACCGGGGATGGCAGGTTCAGAACAATGGCGAGACCATCGAGTCCATGCTGAACCGCGCCATCAGCAGTCTGACCGGGGAAGACATCCATGTGATGGGTTCCAGCCGGACAGACTCCGGTGTTCATGCCATGGGAAACGTGGCAGTATTTGATACAGAGGCCAGAATGGCCGCAGATAAATTTTCCTATGCGCTGAATCAGCGCCTTCCGGAGGATATCCGGATTCAGAATTCCTGTGAAGTGCCTTCGGATTTTCATCCGAGATACCAGAAAACCGTGAAAACCTATGAATACCGTATTCTGAACAGGGAGTTTCCACTGCCTGCCTATCGGTTAAATACGCATTTTACGTATCGTCCGCTGGATGTTGCGCGGATGCAGGAGGCAGCGCGGTATTTGGAGGGAGAGCATGATTTCCAGAGCTTCTGTGCAGCAGGAGCCCAGGTGAAGACTACAGTCCGCACAATCCATGAGTTGACAGTGGAAAAAGAGGGAGATCTGATTGTGATCCGGGTTACGGGAAATGGATTTCTCTATAATATGGTCCGGATTATCGCCGGAACATTGATGAAAGTCGGCATGGGCGAGTGGGAGCCAGAGCGGATGACGGAAATTCTGGAAGGACGCGACCGAAAGCTGGCAGGACCGACAGCGCCCGCCAAAGGTTTGACGCTGATGGAGATACATTTTAAGGGAGAAAAAGAGTAATGGAAGAAAACAAGATGGGCGTCATGCCCATAGGAAAACTGATTGTGTCCATGTCCCTGCCCATCATGATATCCATGCTGGTGCAGGCGTTATATAACGTGGTGGACAGTGTTTTTGTAGCAAGGATTGATGAGTATGCCCTGACAGCGGTATCCATGGCATTTCCTATTCAGAATCTGATGATTGCAGTCAGTGTGGGAACGGCAGTGGGTGTCAATGCGCTGCTGGCCCGTTATCTTGGTGCAAAGAACTATGAAAAGGTAAATAAAATTGCGGAAAATGCGATTTTTCTTGCCATCATGAGTTATCTGGTATTTTTGCTGGTGGGACTGTTCCTGGCAGAACCATTTTACAGAAGCCAGACGGATATTGAAGAAATCGTGCAGTACGGCCGGCAGTATATTTCCATCTGCTGCTGTCTGTCCGTTGGTATTTTCATTCAGGTTATGTTTGAACGTCTGCTGCAGGCCACAGGAAAGACCGTTTATACCATGTGTACCCAGGGAGTTGGTGCCATCACCAATATTATCCTGGACCCGATCCTGATCTTCGGCATGTTCGGACTGCCGCGCATGGGAGTGGCAGGTGCCGCTGCCGCAACAGTGGCAGGACAGATGGTGGCAGCAGTGCTGGCCGTGAGCCTGAATCATTTGAAAAATAAAGAAGTAAAGATTCAGATGAAAGGTTTCCGCCCGGATCCGGAAATCATCGGACAGATTTATGAGATCGGTGTGCCGTCCATCGTGATGCAGGCCATTGGTTCCGCCATGAACTATGGCATGAACCGGATTCTCATTACGTTTTCATCCACGGCAACGGCAGTCTTCGGGGTGTATTTCAAACTGCAGAGCTTTGTCTTTATGCCGGTATTCGGCCTGAATAACGGTGTCACTCCGATTATTGCCTATAATTACGGCGCGCAGAACCGGGAGCGCGTGATCAGTGCCATCCGTCATGTAGTGGCCTATGCCATTGTAATGATGCTTCTTGGCCTTGCCATTTTCCAGCTGATTCCGGAACATCTGCTGTTGATGTTTGATGCGTCCGAGACCATGCTGGGAATCGGAGTTCCGGCACTTCGGATTATCAGTTTGAGCTTTGTTCTGGCAAGCTTTGGCGTGGCAGCAGGAGGCGCGTTCCAGGCACTTGGAAAATCCATCTACAGTATGTACGTCTCTGTGGCCAGACAGCTGGTGATTCTGCTTCCGGTAGCCTTTCTTCTGGCACAGACCGGAAGAGTGGAACTGGTGTGGTGGGCATTCCCCATTGCAGAGCTCGTTTCCTTTGCAATTTCCGTGATTTTCATGATACATATTAACCGGAAAATCATTTCTCAAATTGGCAAAAAAAGCTGAAAAAACAGTTGACACAAGCCACTGTCTATCATATAATAATTAACTGTGACAACGCGAGAAAATATCTGATCCAATGCCCCGGTAAGATGTTTTTACGTATAAAAGCTACAAAACTTTGAATTTTAACAGGAGGTACACCTATGAACAGTTTCATGGCTAATCCAGCAAAAGTGGAAAGAAAATGGTACGTAGTTGACGCTACCGGATATACATTAGGCCGTCTGGCTTCTGAAGTAGCAAAAGTGCTGAGAGGAAAGAACAAACCGATCTTCACTCCGCATATCGATACCGGTGATTATGTAATCATCGTAAACGCAGAGAAAATCAAAGTGACCGGCAAAAAGCTGGATCAGAAGATTTACTATCATCATTCAGACTATGTAGGTGGTATGAAAGAGACCACTCTGAGAGAAATGCTTGCAAAGAAACCGGAGAAGGTTGTTGAGCTCGCAGTTAAAGGAATGCTTCCGAAGGGACCGCTCGGAAGAGAGATGTTCACCAAACTTCATGTTTATGCTGGTGCAGAGCATCCGCATACCGCTCAGAAACCGGAAGTTCTGACATTTTAATCAGGTAGGAAGAAGGAGGTAAATTATCATGGCTAAGACAAAATTCTATGGAACCGGAAGAAGAAAGAAATCCATCGCCAGAGTTTATCTGGTACCGGGAACCGGCAACATTACTGTAAATAAAAGAAGCATCGATGAGTATTTCGGACTGGAGACTCTGAAAGTTATCGTTCGTCAGCCGCTGGCAGCTACCGAGAACACCGAGAAATTCGACGTTCTGGTAAACGTTCGTGGTGGTGGTTACACCGGACAGGCAGGTGCTGTAAGACACGGTATCGCTCGTGCACTTGTACAGGCTGATCCGGAGTACAGACCGATCCTGAAAAAAGCAGGATTCCTGACTCGTGACCCGAGAATGAAAGAGCGTAAGAAGTACGGCCTCAAAGCCGCTCGTCGCGC
>CAVCTH010000065.1:0-10314 GCA_963604695.1 Clostridiales bacterium
AGAGTAATCATTCCGAATTACAAGTGCATCAAACCCGAATGGAAGGAGAGAATGCATTTCGTTACGAATTTCTACATGGATATGGCATGGAGAAGCCAGTATGTGGGAATTATGGAGATGGAATACGAAGGAATCCGGTACTACTTTATAGATAACGAATATTATTTCGCGGGTGACAAACCCTATGGATATATTCATGAGGATGTGGAGAAATTTGCCTTTTTCTCAAAGGCAGCGCTGTCAATTCTTCCGGTGGTTGGATATCAGCCGGATATTGTACACTGCCATGACTGGCAGACCGGTCTGGTGCCGGTATACTTAAAGGACAGCTTCCATGAAAGTGAGTTCTATGCCAATATGAAATCGATTATGACAATCCATAATCTCAAATTCCAGGGTGTCTGGAATATTGATACCGTTCAGGATGCAACGGGACTGGATATGTCTTATTTCACTCCGGACAAGCTGGAAGCGTTCGGAGACGCCAATTACCTGAAAGGTGGAATCGTTTATGCCGACCGTATCACGACGGTCAGTCACACCTATGCAGAGGAGATTCAGACGCCGTTTTACGGGGAACATCTGGATGGTCTCATGCGTGCAAGATCAGGGGAACTCACTGGAATTGTCAATGGACTTGATTATGAGGAGTGGAATCCGCAGAAGGATCCGCAGATCAAGGCCCATTACAGTGTAGGAAATTTCAGACTGAACAAAGTAAAGAACAAGCTGGCACTTCAGAAAGAGCTGGGACTTCCGGAAGACAAGAAGGTCATGATGATCGGTATTGTCTCCCGACTGACAGATCAGAAAGGATTTGATCTGATCGATTGCATTATGGATGAGCTCTGCCAGGATGCGGTACAGATTGTGGTGCTTGGCACAGGAGAAGAGCGGTATGAAAATATGTTCCGTCATTTCGCCTGGAAATACGGAGACAAGGTGGCTGCATGCATCTATTATTCAGATGCCATGGCTCACAAAATTTATGCAGCCAGTGATGCGTTCCTGATGCCGTCCCTGTTTGAACCGTGCGGTTTAAGTCAGTTGATGAGCCTGCGTTACGGCACACTTCCGATTGTGCGGGAGACCGGCGGACTGAAAGATACCGTAGAACCATACAATGAATATGAAGAAACCGGAACCGGATTTTCGTTTACAAATTATAATGCCCACGAAATGCAGGAAGCAATTCGCTATGCAGAAGAAATTTATTATGACAGAAAACGTTCCTGGAATAAAATAGTAGAGCGGGCCATGCAGGCAGATTTCTCCTGGGAGAATTCTGCAAAGCAGTATGAACGCCTTTACGACGAACTGTAACCTGTATTTGTCAGGTATAAATACCTCCCTGTTTTCACATACTGGAATCGTACTACAGTATGGAAAACAAGGAGGTATTTTTTATGTCACAGTTATCAGAACTGGATGTCCAGAATCTTCGTCACCTGATCGGCGGAAGCGAGACCTGCAAAGCCAAATTCGAGGCCTATGCCAGCGAAGCAACCGACAGCCAGGTAAAACAGTATTTTCAGCAGGCGGCCCAGTCAGCCAAAGAGAATAAACAGCAGCTGATGGGATTTCTGAAATAGGAGGGCGAACAGGATGATGGACGAAAAAACCATGGTCAGTGATGCGCTGACCGGAATCAACGGAGAACTGAAAATGTATGCGGAATATATTACCCAGAGTGAGGATCCGCAGTTAAAACAGACGCTCAAACAGATGCGGAACAAGGCAGAGACCGCACAGGAGCAGCTGTACCAGATTGCCCGGGAGAAATCCTACTATGTGCCGGCGGAGAAGGCATCCAGAGAGGAAATCGAGCATGTGAAATCCCTTTTCAAACCGGAGAGCATGCTGTAATTCCGAAAGTAAAAAAGAGGCGGCGGGAGATGTTCCTGCCGCCTTAAAAAAGGACTTGTTGTATTTTACATAAAGTGGTATAGTACACATAGTTGAGTAATTGAAAAAATGAATAAAAACAGTTGGTGCCGCCTATGAATGCGGAGAATAGGGAAACAGGTGAAAAGCCTGTGCGGAGCTCGTCACTGTATACAGCGTTGCATGACCATAATGTCACTGGATTGAGAGATCTGGGAAGACGGTCAGTGTGGAAAAGCTGAAAGCCAGGAGACCTGCCAGCTGTGGTACGGGAAAGAAACAAAACTTTTTTTATTCCAGGTCACGAGGTTTGATTGTACCGAAAAATATATATTTTTCCTGCAATCCAACTGCATTCTCATGCATTGGATTTTTTATTTCTCCCGAACTTATTCAGAATTTTCGATTACCCGCAAAAAAATATCTTATCAAAGGGAGAGATTAAGATGAAAAAGAAACTTGTAGTAATGCTCTGTGTAGCAGCTATGACAGCAACCATGGTAAACGGATGCGGAAGCAGCAGTACAGCAACGGATACAGCAGCTGAGGAGACCACGGAAGGTACAGACAATACAGCAGCTGAGGAGACCACTGAGGCTGAAGATACCGAGGCAGCAGACGAGGATGCAGATCAGGCAGCAGCTGACAATGTAGCAGCTCTGATCGACAAGATCTATGTTCAGGAGAGAACCGATACCACTGACGAGGATTGTAAGGCAGCCAAAGAAGCATGGGACGCTCTGACCGATGCTCAGAAAGAGCTGGTAGAGGGTGAAGAAGCTGATCCGGATTACTTCGGACGCGACACCGGCGATGCTTCCAAAGACGATCCGCGTAACCAGGATGAGATCGGTGAGAACGAGATTCTGGTAGCAAGCTTTGGTACTTCCTTCAACGACAGCCGTGTTGCTGATATCAAAGGTATCGAGGATGCCATCCAGGATGCTAATCCGGACTGGTCTGTAAGAAGAGCATTTACCGCTCAGATCATCATCAACCATGTACAGGCACGTGATGACGAGTTCATCGATAACATGGATCAGGCACTGGATCGTGCAGTAGCTAACGGCGTTAAGAACCTGGTTGTTCAGCCGACCCATCTGATGCATGGTGCAGAGTATGATGAGCTGTGTGAGGCAGTTGCTGCATACGAAGATAAATTTGAGTCTGTAAAAGTTGCTGAGCCGCTGCTTGGCGAAGTTGGAGAAGACGCTACTGTAGTAAATGATGATAAGAAAGCAGTTGCAGAAGATATCACCGCTGAGGCAGTAGAGACCGCTGGATATGACAGCCTTGACGCTGCAAAAGAAGATGGTGTTGCATTTGTATTCATGGGACATGGTACTTCCCATACTGCAAAAGTTTCTTACAGCCAGATGCAGTCCCAGATGGGCGACCTTGGCTATGAGAACGTATTCATCGGAACCGTAGAGGGTGAGCCGGAAGAGACCGCCTGCGAGAATGTCATCCAGGCAGTTGCTGATGCAGGTTACACCAAAGTCATTCTTCGTCCGCTGATGGTAGTGGCAGGCGACCATGCAAACAACGATATGGCTGGCGATGATGATGATTCCTGGAAGAGCCAGTTCGAGGCTTCCGGAAAATTCGAGAGCGTAGATACTCAGATCGCTGGTCTTGGTGAGATCCCGGCTATCCAGGAAATCTATGTAGCTCATACGGCAGCAGCCATCAATGAGTAATCAGAACTGAGAAAGAAGACTGGAAATGAAGAAGAAAATCATCGCATTATTAGGAATGACAGTCATGAGCTGTGCACTGGTGACCGGCTGCGGGGGCAGCAAGGCACCGGCGGCAGAGAGCGAGACTGCGGCACTGGAAGACGGAACCTATACGGCAGAATTTGATACGGACAGCAGCATGTTCCATGTAAATGAAGCATGTGATGGAAAAGGAACCCTGACAGTGAAAGACGGTGTTATGACCATTCATGTATCCCTGCAGTCTGAGAATATCGTAAACCTGTATCCGGGACTGGCAGAGGATGCCCAGAAGGAGGGCGCAGAACTTCTGCAGCCGACTGTGGATACGGTTACCTACAGCGATGGTATGTCAGAGGAAGTGTACGGATTCGATATCCCAGTGCCGGCCCTCGACGAAGAGTTTGATATGGCGCTGATCGGAACCAAAGGAACCTGGTACGACCATAAAGTAAGTGTTTCCAATCCGGAAAAGGCAGAAGAATAGCAGTAAATGATCTGTTGAACCGACGGCCCGGGCATAGCCCGGGTCGTTGTGCTATGGAGGAGAGAAGATGAAAAAGAAAACGATTTTGAAAAAAACAGCGGTACTTCTGCTGACAGCAGCTCTTCTGGTGACCGGAGCAGGGCTTACGAAAATGGAAGCGCGGGCAGCAGAAAGCAGTACTGAAACAGCCAGCCTCGATCTGGCAGATGGAAATTATTCCGTCAAAGTAACCATGGAAGGCGGAAGCGGCCGTGCCAGCATCAGTTCCCCGACGGTGCTGACAGTAAAAGACGGAGAAGCAACTGCAAAAATTGAATGGAGCAGTTCCCATTATGACTATATGAAAATCGGGGATGTACAGTATGATCCGGTGAATGAGGACGGAAATTCCGTGTTTCAGATTCCGGTAACCGTATTTGATGAACCTGTGGAAGTGGTTGCAGATACCACGGCCATGAGTGTTCCCCATGAAATTGAGTATACACTGACTTTTGACAGCACATCTTTGAAATCAGAAAATGCAGTGGTAACCCAGCAGAGAATCATTATGCTGGTGGTAATTATTGCTGCGGCTGTGACGATCTATCTGATTAAAAAGAAGAAAGCGAAGAAGATGTAATGAAGAAGAGAATAACAGCATGCATTCTGAGTGTGGTGCTGACCCTCTCCCTGACGGCCTGCGGTTCTGCAGGTACATCAAAGGAGACCAGTACCGATATCAGTCAGGATCTTACCTATGATCATAGCATGGAGCTGGAGTATGCGGAAGAATTTTCCGTGGATTATTATGAAGACGGATATGCCCTTGTCACCATTGCGGATGACGGACAGTATCTGGTGGTGCCGGAAGGAAAATCTGCACCGGAGGATCTGTCAAAAGACATCACGGTACTTCAGCAGCCATTACAGCACATCTATCTGGTGGCATCCTCCGTTATGGATATGTTCGTATCACTGGACGCGCTGGACAGCGTGCGGTTCAGTGCATTGAAAGCAGATTCCTGGTATATAGAGCCTGCCAAGGAAGCCATGGAGGCGGGAAAAATCCTCTATGCGGGAAAATATTCCGCACCGGATTATGAGCAGATTTTATCGGGTGACTGTGAACTTGCGATTGAAAACACCATGATTTCCCATACGCCGGAAGTAAAGGAACAGCTGGAAAAATTCGGTATTCCGGTACTGACGGATCACTCCAGCTATGAGAAGAGTCCGCTGGGACGGACCGAATGGGTGAAGCTCTACGGACTGCTGACCGGTCATGAAAAAGAGGCAGAGGAAGCTTTCGCAGCGGAAGATGAGGCATTTGCCTCCATCGGCAAAGAGGAAGACACCGGAAAGACCGTTGCATTCTTCTACATTACTACCAATGGGGAAGTAAATGTCCGGAAGACAGCGGATTATCTTCCGAAAATGATTGAACTGGCAGGCGGCAAGTATATTTTTGATAAGCTGGGGGGCGAGGATGATGCATCCTCTACCATGTCCATGCAGATGGAAGAGTTCTATGCAGGGGCAAAGGATGCGGATTATATTATTTATAACAGCACCATCGACGGAAATCTGCAGACGCTGGCAGATCTGACGGCAAAGAGTCCCATGCTGGAGAAGTTCAAAGCGGTGCAGGATGGAAATGTATACTGCACGACGAAGAACCTGTACCAGTCCACCATGGAACTTGGCACCATCACCTCCGATATCCATAAGATGTTGACCGGAGACGATGCAGATCTTACTTACCTCTACAAACTGGAGTGATACCATGAAGAAAAGACAGGGCAGATATACTGCCGCATTTATCATTTTACTGGCATTGACCGCACTTTTGCTGGTGCTGAATATCTGTATCGGCAGTGTGAACATTCCGGTGACGGAGATTCCGAAGATCCTGTTCGGAAATGGGGCGGATGAGGTGTATACGGATATTGTGACGGGCATCCGTTTTCCGAGGGCGCTGGCGGCAGCGATCCTGGGCGGCGGTCTGGCATTGTCGGGATATCTTCTGCAGACCTTTTTCCATAATCCCATTGCAGGACCTTTTACACTGGGCATTTCTTCCGGAGCCAAGCTCATGGTCTCTCTGGTCATGGTGGCGTCCCTTGGAAATGCACTGAAATTAAGCTCCTGGGTTATGATTATCGCCGCGTTTGTGGGTGCCATGATCTGTATGGGATTTGTTATTCTCATGTCCAGGGTCATGGATCAGATGTCCATGCTCATTGTCAGCGGTGTCATGATCGGCTATATTTGTTCCGCTATCACGGATTTTGTGGTTACCTTTGCGGATGATGCGGATATTGTCAATCTTCATAACTGGTCCAAGGGAAGCTTTTCCGGCATCACCTGGAATAATGTGTCCATTATGGCAATTGTGACAGGTGTCACATTAATCTTGGTTTTTCTGTTATCCAAGCCGTTAAGTGCCTATCAGATGGGAGAGTCCTATGCGAGAAATATGGGACTGAACGTGCAGATGTTCCGGATTCTGCTGGTGCTTCTTTCCAGCGTATTATCCGCCTGCGTGACGGCATTTGCGGGACCGGTGTCTTTCGTTGGTATTGCGGTGCCCCATCTGGTAAAAAATCTGTTTGGAACGGCAAAGCCCATTCTCATGATTCCGGCCTGTTTCCTGGGAGGCGCAGCCTTCTGCCTCTTCTGTGACCTGCTGGCGAGAACCATGTTTGCACCCACTGAGCTGTCCATCAGCACGGTGACGGCAGTATTTGGCGCGCCGGTGGTTATTTATATTATGATTCACCGGAAGAAAGAAAAGGCGGAGTAGGAGTATGGACGAATATTATTTTTATACCAAAGGACTGACCGTGGGGTATCACGGCGTTCCTTTAATCAAAGATATTGAGCTCTGCCTGAAAAAAGGCGAGATTCTGACCCTGATCGGCCCCAACGGAGCCGGTAAGACGACCATTCTGAAAAATATCATCCGGCAGTTAAAGCCGCTGGGCGGCATGGCGGTGCTGGATGGCAGCAATATGGAAGAATTAAGCGGCAGAGAGCTTTCGAAAAAGCTGTCTGTGGTACTGACGGAGCGGGTACGGCCGGAGATGATGAACTGCCGGGATGTGGTGTCCACGGGACGGTATCCGTACACGGGAAAATTCGGTGTTCTTTCCGAAGAAGACTGGAAAGTTGTGGATGAATCTATGCGGCTGGTTCATATTGAAGAACTGGCAGAGCGGGATTTCGCAAAAACCAGTGACGGACAGAAGCAGCGGGTGATGCTGGCGAGGGCGCTCTGCCAGGAACCGGACATTATTGTGCTGGATGAGCCGACGTCTTTCCTGGATATCCGCTACAAGCTGGAATTCTTATCCATTATCCAGAATATGTCCCGGACGAGAAAACTGTCGGTCATTATGTCCCTTCATGAACTGGATCTGGCAGGACGGATTTCTGATAAGATCGCCTGTGTCTGCGGCGACCGGGTGGATCGGTTCGGAACACCGGAGGAGGTTTTTACGGAGGGTTATATTCCGAAACTCTATCAGATGACCACCGGTTCTTATGATGAGCTGACGGGGGATCTGGAGCTTCCGGCAGCGCAGGGAGAACCGAAAGTCTTTGTCTTGTCCGGCAATGGTACCGGAACGGCAGTGTTCCGCCGTCTGCAGCGGGAAGGGATTCCTTTTGCGGCGGGCATCCTCTGGGAAAATGACCTTGACTATCCTGCGGCAAAAGCCCTGGCAGCCGAGGTGGTCTCGGAAAAGGCTTTTTCGCCCTTCTCAGAAGCGAAGATGGCAAGGGCAAAGCAGCTGATAGATAAGTGCGGGCAGGTGATCTGTACGCTGGATACGGAAGAGCTGGGAAGTCTTGGAAAAGCTCTTGTAATATTGAAAGAATATGCCTGGAAATCCGGAAAAATTTTTACAGAAGACTCTTCATTTCAGAAATAAATTCTTCTTCAATCTCTGTAAAGCGATGGTGCTTCATATACACCAGGGCACAATCCATGTTCAGGTCGGCATCACGGAGAGGAAGGAAGCGGATTCCGTTGGTACATGAAGAAGAACCGCCCAGATTCAAACCGATATAATAGGCGTCTGTGGAGCGCAGCAGATCATAGAGAGCTGCCCGGTCGCTGACCAGAATCCGTTTCGCTACGGTGCGGTAGTCATAATCGTTGACACCGGAACAATAAAAAAGCGGAGAAATATCGCTTTGTGCCATGGTCGCATGGGGAAGATCAATCAATTGTTCGGCCCGGATACTGTCTTCCTGTGCCAGAGGATTTTGTTCGCCTATGAAGATATACGGCGGCTGGGTAGTCAGAATCGTGTAGTCCAGATCACGGCTTTTTGCCGTGGCACGCCAATAATCCCGTTTATCACAGGACGTGATGAGTATCCCCAGATTAAACAGGCCATCATAGATATGTGCAATCACTTCCTCCTGAGAGCCTTCAGCGAAGCAGATATTCTGAAATTTGCTGTCCCTATGCCGCTGGCAGATATTGATCATGGCACGGTTTGCCACTGCAAAACGGACGGAGGAGACACTCAGATGCAGGACATCCGGTTTGTATCCGGAAAAATACATTTCTTCAAGATAGGTACATTGTACATCAAGCTTTGCTGCATGCTTCAGAAATTCTTCCCCCTGGTGGGTTGTTTCAATTCCTGTGCTGGATCTGGAAAAAATCTGAATGCCGATTTCCTCTTCTAATTCCCTGATTCCTCTGCTCAAGGAGGACTGTGAGATATAAAGCCGTTTGGCAGCCCGGTTGATGGAGCCGCACCGATCGATTTCCAGGGCGTAGCGGATATAGTTCAGATTCATTTTTTTGTCCCTCCTTTTTGGACCGCGGTTATGTTTTTTTGGATATCTGATATCAAGACTGAAATATTTTTTGCATTCTCTTAATTTTCTGATAAATATACGGAAAATCACGTGCTTCATACAAATAATCTAACGATTGGGATTCTGAATATATATTTTTAAAAGTATAACACAGATTTTTGGAAACGCAAGAAAACGTAATAAAAACTGAAAAAATTTCTGTTATTCATTTTGGACATAACGTCTATCTGATTTTTCTTCTACCACCCCATATCATCTTTGTGCTAACCTTATTGCATTACAAAATTCTGCTTCCCATTCCGGGAGACGTCTCGTGCGGAAACAGTTACGATGTAAAATGAGATTAGATCTGGAGGTTATCACATGTATGACATTTTAATCAAAAATGGCACTATTATCGATGGCGACAACAATGCCCCTTATCGTGCAGACGTTGCTATAGTCGGTGATGAAATCGTGAAAATTGGAGATATCGACGAACCGGCAGAGCGCGTCATTGATGCAACCGGAAAAATCGTCACTCCCGGCTTTATTGATATCCACTGTCATTCGGATGCGATTGTATTCCATGCAGAGAAAAACCCGCGGCGCCTGCAGCAGGGCTTTACAACCGAGCTGATCGGGAACTGCGGTATTTCAGCAGCACCTGTCAATCCAAAGAATCTGGATCTGCTGAGCAAATACTGTAATCCTTTTTATTCCAATGTTCCTGTTCCCTATAATTGGACAAGCTATGGAGAGTATCTCGATCAGGTGGAAGTCAATCATCCGATGCTGAACACTGCAGGTCTTGTGGGACACGGTTCCCTCCGGATTGCAGTTTCCGGCTTTGAGGCACGACCTTTGACAGATGAGGAAATGGAAACTATGGATACTCTTTTGGCAGAGAGCATGGATCAGGGGGCATTCGGCCTTTCCTCCGGACTCATCTATCCGCCAGGGGTTTTTGCCAATCAGGATGAAATGCTTCATCTGGCCAGGGTGGTGCAGGCTCACGGCGGCATTTATACCTCTCATATGCGCAGCGAGAGCAGCGAACTCATCGAGGCTGTGGAGGAAATCATTGATCTGGCCGATAAGACCGGCGTCAGTGTTGAAATTTCCCATCACAAGGCGCAGGGTATTACAAACAAGGGAAAACCCAGGGAAACACTTCGTATGATTCATGAAGCAAATGCGCGAGGTCTGAATATCAATTGTGATGTATATCCCTATGACGCTGCCAGTACACAGTTCAGCGCCTGTCTTCCGCCATGGGCATTAGAGGGTGGTGTGGACAAGCTGGTTGCACGCTGTTCTGATCCTGAGACCCGGGCAAAGATTATTGCTGATGTCAAAAATGAGCATCCAACCTACGAAAACTTCTTTCACTATGCAGGTTCCTGGAACCGTGTACTCATCAATGAATGC
>CAVCTH010000066.1:0-9789 GCA_963604695.1 Clostridiales bacterium
GAAGCTGAAGCATCATCAATTTAATATAGCAGTTATTTATTATTCGTTGTACTAGAAGAAAAATTGAAAGCTTTTACAGAGTAAGAAGTCTGTTTCTTATTTCCCCAACACATAAATCTTCCCCGTCTCCGCACATCTTCCTTCAAAGGCCGGGTACAGGAATCCGGCTTCGGGCGTACCCATTTCGTATTCGCCCACAAGGGGACTGATGGCGCAGATCAGGAACTGGTAGACTTCCTCGGATTCCCACTGGCTTGCGTGGTCGGAGCCTTTTCTGGGGACGTCGTAGGTCCCGTAAAATACATAGATACCGTAAGGATAGCCTGGTTGATGGCGTTCTCCGATATATTCGTAGAGATTATAGAGGAGAGCGTCATTTTTTAATTCGCATTCCCTAAGGGCCAGAAGGAGTTTGCGGAATTCGCTGGAAGATCCCAGGCGAGAGCTTTTCAGCTGCTCATTGGTTTTGGCAAAGGGAATTGCCTTGGCGAGTTTCAGATTTTTCTCCTGGTCGGCTTTGCTCAATTTCAGAAAATGGGTATGGAAAGTACCATCGATGAAGCCTTCCTCATCCATGTAGGCACCGGCAAGGCGGCTGAAACAATTTCTGGAGAGGGTCATGCGGCGTGTCAGCTCCATCATATCTTCACGGTTGATGCTCATAGGTTTGTCTCCTGTCATAAGATAACGTTATTTTACCATACTTTTCAGGAAAGATTGGAAAAACTTTGTTTCCATCCTTGCATCTGTTTTGCACAGCGCATACAATAAGATCATTACGAAATGAGGAGTTATGAAAAAGTACGATGAGAGGATTTGGAACCATTTTTAATGCATTTGCAATTATTGCAGGAGGAATACTGGGAATTGTGTTCCGGCGTTTTCTGAAGGAGCGGTATCAGGAGACGATTATGAAAGCCACGGGATTTGCGGTGGTATTTCTGGGAGCAGCAGGCACCTTATCGAAAATGCTGGTACTCTCGGATGATGGAAAGACACTTGCAACCACCGGAACTATGGTGATGATATTTTCACTGGCGCTGGGTGCGCTGATCGGGGAGATCATTGATATCGATGCGAAATTCGAGCAGTTCGGCGAGTGGCTGAAGCACAAGACCGGAAGTGACGGGGATAACCAGTTTACCAATGGATTTGTGATGGCATCCCTGACGGTCAGTATTGGAGCCATGGCGATCCTGGGTTCCATTCAGGATGGAATTTATGGAGATCACAGCACGCTGGTGGCCAAGGGAATTCTGGACTTTATCATTGTGCTGATCATGGCTTCGTCCATGGGAAAGGGATGCGTCTTTTCGTTCATTCCGGTAGCAGTTCTGCAGGGATCCGTCACAGCTCTTGCGGTGGTGCTGGCGGGAATTATGACAGAATCGGTGTTAAATAACCTGTCCCTTGTGGGAAATATTTTGATTTTCTGTGTGGGAATCAATCTGGTCTGGGAAAAGACCATTAAGGTAGCGAATCTTCTGCCGGTGCTGCTCATTGCGATGGCTATGGCGGTGATTTAAATAGGAGGATAAGAAGATGAAAGTATTAATTTTAAACGGAAGCCCGAAGGCGAATGGAAATACGGCGGTTGCCATTCATGAGATGGAAAAGGTATTTCAGAAAAATGGAATTGAAGTGGAGACTGTCCATGTAGGAAATAAAAATATCCGGGGCTGCGTGGCCTGTACATCCTGCTATAAGACCGGAAAATGTGTCTTTGATGATGTGGTCAATGAGATTGCCCCGAAATTTGAGGAGGCAGACGGTCTGGTAGTGGCAAGCCCGGTGTATTATGCCTCTGCCAATGCGACATTGATTGCCTGTCTTGACCGGTTGTTTTACAGCACTCATTTTGACAAGACCATGAAAGTGGGAGCAAGCGTGGTTTGTGCCAGAAGAGGCGGATGTTCCGCAACGTTTGATGAACTGAATAAATATTTTACCATTTCCGGCATGCCGGTAGCGTCCAGCCAGTACTGGAACAGCATCCATGGAAGAATGCCGGGAGAAGCGGAAATGGATGAAGAGGGAAAACAGACCATGCGGACCCTCGCCAGAAATATGACCTTCCTTATGAAGAGTATTGCTCTTGGCAAGGACCAGTTTGGACTTCCGGAGAAGGAAGAGCGGGTAGCGACTCATTTTATCAGATAAGGAAGGAACAGGAAGAACCGAATGACATATGTGTTATTGCTTGTGGGATTTGTGCTGCTGATCAAAGGAGCGGATTTCTTTGTGGAAGGAAGTTCCGCAGTGGCGCGGAAATTTCATATTCCATCCATGATTATCGGAATGACCATTGTGGCCATGGGAACGTCTCTGCCGGAGTGTGCAGTCAGTGTGACGGCTTCCATCGCAGGAAGTAATGAACTGGCGGTCAGCAATGTGGTTGGTTCCAATATTTTTAACCTGATGGTGGTATGCGGGGTCTGCACCCTGTGGACGCCAATGGCTGTCAGCCAGAAGACCTTGAAGCAGGAACTGCCCTTTTCCATTGCCATGGGTGTGATTCTCCTGATTCTTGGATATTCCGGTATGGAGATCAGCCGGGCGGATGGATTGATTTTTCTGGTGATTTTTGTCTGCTTCCTTATGTGGATGGTACGGGCAGCGAAGGCAAATCCGGTGCAGCCGGAGGAAGAGAATGTAAAACTCCTTCCAGCCTGGAAATGTGTGCTTTACATTCTGCTGGGTGGTGCTGCTATTATGTGGGGCGGAGATCTGGTGGTGGATTCGGCTTCTGCCATTGCAGCGAATTTTGGACTGAGCCAGAATCTCATCGGTCTGACCATTGTAGCCATGGGAACCTCCCTGCCGGAACTGGTGACTTCCGTGGTTGCCTCCCGGAAAGGCGAGGTAGACATGGCCCTTGGAAATGTGCTGGGCTCCAATGTATTTAATATTCTGATGGTACTCGGCGCAGCGGCAGCCATCAGTCCCATCGCATTTGTGCAGGAAAATATGATTGATATCATTCTGTTGACGGTCATGAGCCTTATCGTATGGGTATTTGCCTGGACCGGAAAACAGGTGCGCCGGGGCGAGGGCATTGTGATGCTGCTCGTCTACGCAGCGTACATGGTTTATATTTGTATCAGATAATGCGGTAGCCAGAAGGTGACAGCCTGTGAAATACCCATAATTCATAAAACTCCCGGTTGAGTTTTTGCAGAGAATCTAGTATGCTTATAACCAGTGGATAAGGAGGAACCAGATTGGACCTGAAAGTACTTTTTTTGGATATCGACAACACTCTGCTGGATTTTAATGCGGCTGCAGAACAGTCCATGGAACACTGTTTTCAGAAGTTCGGGCTGCGTTATGAGCCGGGGATGTTTCCTGTATTTCAGGAAGAGAACGACAGAATCTGGAGAAAGATTGAGAAGAGAGAACTTTCCGTCGCGGATCTTCGGACCATCCGCTGGCAGACCATTCTCAGACGGCTTGGACTAAAAGCCGATGGCGCGGCCATGGAGGATGAATTCAAGAAAGCTCTTCATGAAAGTGCGGTGCCGGTAGACGGCGCCATGGAGATCCTTCCTTATCTTTATGAAAAATACCGTTTGTGTGCGGCGAGCAATGGCCCTTACGGGCAGCAGATCAACAGGCTTCAGAAAGCGGACATGCTGAAGTATTTTGCACATTGCTTTGTGTCAGAACAGATGGGAGTGGAAAAGCCTTCCAGAACATTTTTTGAACGATGTTTTGAAAAGCTTCCGGACGTCAGACCGGAAGAGACCATGATGATCGGGGATTCCCTGACTGCGGACATTGCAGGCGGCCGTCAGATGGGTATGAAAACCTGCTGGTATGACCGGGAACAGACAGGGCGTCTTCAGGAAGCGGATTTTACCATTCAAGACTTACAGATGCTAAAGGAAATATTATAAGGGGAGAAACTACATGAAAAAAGGATTTGATAATGACAAATATCTGGCGATGCAGTCAGAGCATATCAGAGAGCGGATCCAGCAGTTTGACAACAAACTGTATCTGGAATTTGGCGGAAAGCTGTATGATGATTATCATGCATCCCGTGTACTTCCGGGATTTGAGCCGGACAGCAAGCTGCGGATGCTGATGCAGCTGGCAGATCAGGTGGAAATCGTGATCGTTATCAGCGCAGAGGACATTGAGAAAAATAAAGTACGCGGCGATCTTGGAATTACCTATGATTCCGATCTGCTTCGTCTGAAAGCGATTTTTGAATCCAAGAACCTGTATGTGGGCAGTGTCTGCATTACTCATTACGCTGGTCAGTACAGTGCACAGATGTTCCAGACCCGTCTGGAAAAAATGGGCGTGAAAGTATACCGTCATTATCTGATCCCTGGTTATCCGAATAACATTCCGCTGATCGTCAGCGAGGATGGTTACGGACACAATGATTATATTGAGACCACCAAACCGCTGGTTGTGGTGACTGCTCCGGGACCGGGAAGCGGCAAGATGGCTACCTGCCTGTCACAGCTCTATCATGAGCACAAGAGAGGTGTGCGTGCAGGTTATGCTAAATACGAGACCTTCCCCATCTGGAATCTGCCGCTGAGCCATCCGGTAAACCTGGCTTATGAGGCAGCAACCGCAGATCTGAACGACGTCAATATGATTGACCCGTATCACCTGGAAGCATATGGAAAAACAACTGTAAATTATAACCGTGACGTGGAGATTTTCCCGGTACT
Organism: Clostridiales bacterium; assembly: GCA_963604695.1. Taxonomy (GTDB): domain Bacteria; phylum Bacillota; class Clostridia; order Lachnospirales; family Lachnospiraceae; genus Hominiventricola. The sequence continues at coordinate 4,692 of CAVCTH010000066.1, forward strand.
GCGTGCCATGTTTATGGAAATCTACGGCGACTGCCCGTACAAATCCCCGACAGATATGGGGGTGAATATGGCAGGCAACTGTATTGTAGATGACGAGGCATGCTGCGAGGCATCCGGTCAGGAGATTATCCGCCGTTACTATCAGACGCTGGTCAATATTGCAAGAGGAAAATCCAAAGAGGAAGAGGCCTATAAGATCGAGCTGCTCATGAACAATGCCGGAGTCAGCGTAAAAGACCGCAAGGTAGTGACCGCAGCCAATGCCCGTGCCGAGGAGACCGGACTTACAGCAGCAGCCATCGAACTTCCGGATGGAACCATTCTCACCGGTAAGACCAGTGAACTCATGGGAGCATGCTCAGCGCTGCTCATTAAAGCGCTGAAACATCTGGCAGGCATTGATGAGGAGGTACTTCTGATTACTCCCAATGTCATCAAACCGATTCAGAAACTGAAAGTCGACTATCTTGGCAGCCGCAATCCGCGTCTCCATATGGAAGAGGTACTCATTGCCCTGTCATCCAGTTCTGAGAGCAACCCGCTGGCAGATCTGGCGCTCCGCCAGCTTCCGAATCTGCGTGGCAGCCAGGTACACACTTCCCGTATGCTGAGCGCTGCGGATGAGAAGACCTTCCAGAAGCTGGGTGTGATGTTTACTTCTGAGGCAAAATAAATGAAAGCAATTATTTTTGATATGGACGGGGTTCTGATTAACACAGAACCCCTGCATTATGAGTGCTGGAAACAGACCATGGCAGATGAAGGCGTGGATATGACCTACGACGTGTACAAACAGTGTATCGGTTCCACCATCGGTTATCTTCTGGAGCTTCTGCGGAATGCCTATGGGGATATTTCTGATGAAGAGACGCTGAGGGCACGGATGTATGCCAAAAAGGAAGCCATTGTACAGAGAGATGGTTTTCCGCCTATTGCAGGGGTAAAGGAAGCGGTCAGACGGTTTCACGAGGAAGGCTTCCGTCTGGAAGTGGCATCTTCCTCGGCAGGGTATTATATTGGAAGCGTGTTGGATGCGCTGGAGATCCACCAGTACTTTGAATGTTATACCAGCGGTGAGGAAGTGGAACATCCGAAACCGGCACCGGATACTTTTGTAAGGGCCATGGAAAAGCTGAATCTCAGGCCGGAGGACTGCCTCATTGTGGAAGATTCCACCAATGGAGGAAAGGCAGCAGCAGCGGCAGGCGCAAAATGCGTCTGGTTTCACAATCCGGATTCCGGGGATCAGCAGATTCCCCATGCGGAACTGGAGATTACTTCCTGGAGTCAGGAAAATGTAGAGAAAATTATAGAGTTGATGCGACAGTAAAAAACGTCCCGGCATGTATCACATGCCGGGACGAACTTGTTCAGGGGATAATTAATCAATAACTGTTACGGAAGTGATGACCGGCTGGTCAGCTGCTTTTACCGTGCCGTTATTGTCCTGTACCGGGGTGTTTTCGCAGATAGCGTCTACCACATCCATACCGTCAGTTACATGGCCAAAGGCAGCGTACTGGCCATCCAGGAAGGTGCTGTCCTCATGTACAATGAAGAACTGGGAGGAAGCGCTGTCCGGGTCATTGGCTCTTGCCATGGAGATGGTGCCGCGTACATGGGAAATATTATTTTCCACGCCGTTCTCGGAAAATTCTCCTTTGATGGTCTGATCAGAACCGCCGGTTCCATTTCCTTTGGGATCGCCGCCCTGGATCATGAATCCGGAAATAATGCGATGGAAGGTCAGGCCGTCATAAAATCCGTCTTTTGCCAGATTGATAAAGTTGGTAACAGAGATCGGTGCGGTGTCTGCATCCAGCTCCAGAGAGATGGTGCCATAGTCCTGCACATCAATGGTTACATGGTGAAGACCGGTGAGAAGCTCGGTGTCTTCCTCGGAAGCAGCCGTGGTGTCCTCTGCGGTGTCTTCTGTAGTTTCCTCTGTGGTCGTTTCGCTGGTGTCGGAAGCTGCTGTGCTATCGGATTTGGAAGAACCGCATCCGGCCAGCAGTGCGCTGCACATGACAACAGATAAGAAAAGAGCAGTCAGTTTTTTCATAAAAATACCTCCAAATATAGATTCGTTTCCATTGTAGAAGCCGAATCCAGGAAAGTCAAATGTAGATTCTGTGAACTTTTAGAGAATCTTGCCCAAGAAATAAGGAGCCTGTTTCTGCCACCAGTTCCAGTCGTGGGCCACATCATATCCCCAGTAATCCACAAAAGCAGGGATGCCTTTGGCATGCAGAACACCATCCAGTTTCCGGGTATCTGCCAGAAGCTCATCCTCCCATGCGCCCTGTCCCACACAGAAGAACATATCGCTCCTGCGATAGAGGGCCATATACGGGTGATCCGCCGGCATATTCTGCAGGCAATGGTACGGGGAGTTCAGGTAAACCAGATCGTCCATGTAGCCGCCCAGCACCTGGGACGCGTCGTAAATACCGCTTAAGCAGATGGTGGCGTCAAAGCGGTCCGGGAAGCGGAAGAACAGGTTGGCAGCGTGGAAAGCGCCCATGCTGCATCCCATGGTCATGGATTTCTCGCCTTTTGCATCTTTTTCCATCAGGGGAAGGACTTCCTGTACCAGATACTGCATCCAGTCTTCGTGAAGGACAATCCGGTCCCGGGGATGTTTCCAGGTGCAGGACCAGGTCTCTGCATCAATGGTATCCACACAGTAGAGGCGGAGCTTTCCTGCTTCAATCCAGGGCGCGCAGGCGTCTACCATGCCGAATCCTTCAAAATCATTGTGTTTTCCATCCTGGGAAGGGATGACCAGACAGGGCTTTCCGGCATGGCCGTACACCTTCACAGGCATATCCCGGTGCAGCCGGTCGCTGTACCAGTTCAGTTCATGTATTTCCATTGTTATGATTTCCTTTGCGTTTTTCTACGTGTCGTCTTTTTCACCGGTTTCTTTTCCGGTTCTGCCGGTTTCAGATCCAGTGTGTAATGGAAAAATGCATCCATTTTTTCTTTATTTTCCAATCTTGCCAGATACATATAATTTCCCATGCCGTGAGCCAGTACTTCCGGAAGCTCCTGGGCCAGTTTCAGGCTGTCGGCAAACTCGGTCAGGATCTCTTCATGGGAGTGAAGGTAGGGAACTTCTTTCCAGCGTCCCACATAGGCACAGAAGCAGTGGGTGGATTTGGTCTGGTGGCGGAGTTTGTCATAGACCATCATATCTGCATAGTGCTGATAGCAGTCGGTGCTGTAGGCAAAGTTCACCATGTCGGGGGTAGGTCCGCCGGATGGGCGCATATTGACTTCCAGTCCCACAATCTGTCCTTTGGATCCCAGATGGGGATGATCCTCCGTCAGACGGAAGAATTCCAGATGTACAAAACGGCTTCGTACATGGAAGGCTTTTAAGCATGCCCGGCCTGCCGCTTTCAGGTCGTCTGCCACCTGATCCACAATGTAGAACCGGATGGAGCCGTGATTGTTCACACTGTCCATAATGGAGATAGGCGTTACATTTCCCGTCTCAAAGAGAACAGTTCCCTTGCTGTTCACAATCGCATCGTAGGAACAGATCTCGCCGGGAACAAACTCTTCCATAATATAAGGAATGGAAGGCAGGTTCTGGAAAAACTGTTTCAGTTCCTGTTCATTGGTAATCTTCCAGGTATCGCAGGCACCGACGCCGCTGTCCGGTTTGACAATGACCGGATAGCCCACTTCCTGAAGGAACGCTTTTGCGGCTTCCAGATCATGTACCATATGGTAGCGTGCGGTAGGAATTTTTGCTTTTTCATAGCCTTTTTTCATCTGGGATTTGTGTTTGATGAGTGCCATATCTTTTGGCTGCAGTCCGGTGGTAATATGAAAATCTTCCCGGAGCCTTGCGTCCTGCTCCAGCCAGTATTCATTGTTGCTTTCCAGCCAGTCAATCTTTCCGTGATGGAAGGAGAGAAAGGCCACGGCCCGGAACATTTCATCGTAGTTTTCCATGTTGTCTACTTTGTAATATTCTGTCAGGGCAGATTTAAGCGTGGGGGAAAGGGCGTCATAGGGCGTATCGCCGATGCCCAGTACATTGACTCCGTCTTTTTTCAGAGCAACACAGAAGTTTTCATAGTTGCCGGGAAATGCCGGAGAAATAAAGATAAAGTTTTTCATAAAGGTCTCCTCTTATGGAAAAACCCCGGCTCATACAGCCGGGGCGCTTTCGCTGTTTTATAAACGTCCGTTCTTGTATTTCTCCAGGAACAGATGGATTCTCTCGAACGGATCCAGAAGATCACTGATGGAAGCATCGTGATTCAGGGTATCGATCAGGAGGGCAATGTATTTGCTCATGTCGCAGCTGATGTAATACGGTCTGGATAAGAGCTCCGGTGACTGATAGATCAGGTTGGTGGTGAATACGCGGTCGAACAGTCCTTCTTCATATGCTTTATCAAAACGCTCCATACCGTTGGTGAACAGACCGAAGGTAGAATACAGGAAAATACGTTTTGCATGAAGGGATTTCAGCTGACGTGCTACATCAATGATACTCTCGCCGGAGGAGATCATATCGTCGATGACCAGAACGTCCTTGCCTTCCACATTGCTTCCCAGGAACTCATGGGCAACAATCGGATTGCGTCCGTTGACGATCCTGGTGTAGTCACGGCGTTTGTAGAACATACCCATATCAATGCCCAGTACGTTGGCCAGATAGACTGCACGGCCCATACCGCCTTCATCCGGGCTGATGACCATCAGATGGTCACTGTCTACCTGAATGTCGCGGACATTGGTAAGAAGAGCTTTGATAAACTGGTAAGCCGGCTGCACGGTCTCAAAACCGGACAGCGGAATGGAGTTCTGTACACGCGGGTCATGAGCATCAAAGGTAATGATATTATCTACGCCCATGTGTACCAGCTCCTGCAGCGCCAGCGCACAGTCCAGAGACTCTCTGGCGGAACGCTTATGCTGGCGGCTCTCATACAGGAACGGCATAATAACCGTAATACGTCTTGCTTTTCCACCGCAGGCTGCAATAATACGTTTCAGATCCTGATAGTGGTCGTCGGGAGACATATGATTCTCGTGGCCGCAGAGGGAATAGGTCATGCTGTAGTTGCACACATCT
>CAVCTH010000067.1:0-9722 GCA_963604695.1 Clostridiales bacterium
GAATGTTCTTGCCTGGATATTTCCACATTAGAAAAGGGAAGGGTTATTCATAAGGGGTGAGAATGGTGTCGGATGTGTATCCGGCTTTTTTTGTGCGGTAACAGGGGTTTGCAAAATGACCGGCGTAAAGCTGACGAATGAAGGAGAAAGGAATAAGGATATGAAAAACAGTAAGAAATGTATCAGTTTAACTCTGGCAGCAGTTCTCCTGCTGGCAGGCTGCGGAAGCAGCAGCACCAGCAGCACTGACAGCAGTAGCAGCAGCACTGCAAGCAGCAGTGACAAAAAGGTCCTTACATTTGGATGCCAGATGTACAGTGACGGTGTTGTAAATACTGCAAATGATGAGAACAGTGGATGGAACGCGATGCGTTACGGCATCACCGAGGGTCTGTTCAAGTTCAACGACAGCATGGAAGTAGAGCCGTGGCTTGCTGACAGCTATACCGTAAATGACGAGCATACCGAGTGGGTCATCACACTGAAAGACGGCATCAAATTCTCCGATGGATGTGACCTGACTCCGACCAAGGTAAAAGAGTGCTTCGAGTACCTGAAGGAGATGGGACCGAACGGTTCCGCAAAACCGCAGAAATATCTGGAGTTTGAGGCAACGGTAACTGCTGATGATGAGGCAAACACCCTGACCATCCAGACCACCCAGCCCTATGCGAACCTTCCGGGACAGCTGGCACATCCGACCATGGGTATTATCGATGTGGCTGATACCGAGAACTTTGACAACAACATTATCGGAACCGGCCCCTACATGATCGAGACCTTCAATGGTGTAGGCGTTGGATACGATCTGGCAGCAAACCCGAACTATCGTGAGGAAGTTCCGTATGATGAAGTAAAACTGATGTACATGGGCGATGCTTCTGCTAAGACCATGGCACTGCAGAGCGGACAGGTTGACCTGGTAGAGAACATCACCAACGTATCTGATATTCAGGACTTCAAAGATAACCCTGATTTCACCGTAGACATCGCTTCCGGTGTTCGTTGTGGATTCAGCTGGATGAACTTTGACGGCGTTCTTGGCAACAAGACCCTGCGTCAGGCAATCCTGATGGGTATCGACTATGACACCATCTGCCATTCCAAGACCATCGGAGACCTGTATACTCCGGGATTCTCCGTACTGCCGTCTACCTTAAGCTACGGATATGACAAACTAACCAACCCGTACACCTATGATCCGGAAGGCGCTAAGAAGCTCCTTGATGATGCAGGCATCGTAGATACCGACGGAGACGGAATCCGCGAGATCGACGGACAGAACATCAACCTGCATTACGTTTCCTATGAGAACCGTCTGCTGAATGATTTCTCCAATGCCCATATCCAGTATCTGGCAGAGATCGGCATCGGATGCACCGCAGATTACGGCAGCTCTGATGACCAGTGGAGCAAGCTTGCTGCTGGAGACTATGACTTCAACAACAATAACTGGATCACGGTAGGTACCGGCGATCCGTATGCTTACATGGCAAACTGGGCAACCGACACCACTTACTGCGGATACTCCAATCCGGAGTATGATGAGCTGTTCGAGCAGCTGAAGAGTGAGATGGATGAGGACAAACGTGCAGACCTGATCTTCCAGATGCAGCAGATTCTGGTAGACGATGCAGCCGTTCTGATCGACGGTTACTACAACTCTTCCATGATCTACTCCAAGAATGTAGGAAGCGCACATATCCATACCGCAGACTACTACTGGCTGACCACCGAGATTACCCCGGCTGAGTAAGAGTAAGGTTTTATTACCCCCATCCGTGCCCCTTGCGGCGGCCAGGGTGGGGGTTACTGTTTGTTCACTTTTAATAGAAAGGAGCCATTGTTTTGAATAAGAAACAGATTCTTCGCCGAATCTTACAGATTGTAATCGTGCTGATTGGTATCAGTTTCGTAACATTTTTACTGACATACCTGTCTCCTGGAGATCCGGTTCGTAACATGTTCTCCGCTACCGGCGTTATGCCGACGGAAGAACTGGTACAGCAGACCAGAGACGAGATGGGTCTTAACGATCCGTTTTTCACCCAGTATTTCCGGTGGCTGTTTAACTGCCTTCATGGCAATTTCGGAAAATCCTACAGCCTGAACAAACCGGTTATGGAACTTCTGGCAGCCCGTGTACTGCCGACGTTAAAGCTGACCCTCATGTCCCTGGTACTGATGCTGATCATGGCAGTGCCGCTGGGAGTTGCATCTGCCTTACATAAAGACGGTATCATCGATTACATTTGCCGTGCAGTCACCTTCGTAGGATGCGCGATGCCGAACTTCTGGGTAGGACTTCTTCTGATGCTGTTACTGTGTGTACAGATTCAGATTTTCCCGGTTATCGCTTCCGGCGGTGACTTCAAGAGTCTGTTCCTGCCGGCTCTGACGCTGGCCATCGCCATGGCGGCCAAATATACCAGACAGGTCCGGACCGCAGTTCTGGAGGAGTTAAGTCAGGATTATGTCATCGGAGCGGAAGCCAGAGGGGTCAAACGTTCCACGATTATCTGGAAAAATGTATTCCCGAATGCATTGCTGCCCCTGATTACCATGCTGGGTCTCTCCATCGGAAGCCTTCTTGGCGGTACCAGTGTGGTAGAGGTTATCTTCTCTTATCCGGGACTTGGAAACCTGGCCGTTACCGCTATTACTTCCAGTGACTATAACCTGATTCAGGGTTATGTACTCTGGATGGCGTTGATTTATATGGTTATTAACCTGATTGTGGATGCATCCTATATCTATATCGATCCCCGGATGCGCTTGAAGAGGTGAGAACATGAAAAAGACGTTAAAATTTGTGAAAGAACATAAGCAGTTTACCTTTTTTGGAATTCTTGCCATTCTGATCGTTCTGGCAGCTATTTTCGCACCGGTACTGACCGGAGGTGTGGATCCGTTGAAGGGTTCTCTGACAGAGGCCCTGGAGGCACCGAGCAAAGCGCATATTTTCGGAACGGATAAGATGGGCCGCGATATTTATGCCCGTGTGATTTATGGAGCACGTGCTTCCCTGACTTCCACCTTCGGCGTGGTTGCCCTGATTTTCCTGGTGGGAAGCGTAGTAGGCGTGATCGCAGGTTATTTCGGCGGCACCGTTGATGCGGTACTGATGCGTATTGCAGACATGATGCTGGCATTCCCGGGATTAGTTCTGGCGCTGGCAGTGGCAGGTATCATGGGTGCAAGTATCCGTAATGCCATCATCGCTATCGTTGCAGTTAACTGGACGAAATATGCCCGTCTGGCACGAAGCCTGGTTATGAAGATCCGCGACCGTGACTATGTATCCGCAGCCATTGTAACCGGTTCCCAGACTCCGTACATGCTGCTTCGTTACATGCTGCCGAACGCACTGCCGACGCTGATTATCACGGCGGCTACAGACGTAGGCGGTATGATGCTGGAGATCGCAGCTCTGTCCTTCCTGGGATTTGGCGCAAAGCCGCCTACACCGGAATGGGGTTATATGCTGAATGAAGGCCGTGCATGTATGCAGTCTGCACCCTGGATGATGCTGTATCCGGGTCTTGCAATTTTCTTTGTCGTTGTGGTATTTAATATGCTGGGAGACTCCATCCGTGATATCCTGGACCCGAGAGCAGAGTAAGGAGGTAGGAAAATGCTGAAAATTGATAATATTACGATTTCTTATAAAGACGTTCCTACCGTTGTAGACTTCAGTCTCGATATGGCTCCGGGCCAGATCGTCAGTCTGGTAGGAGAGAGCGGAAGCGGTAAGACCACCGTGATCCGTGCGGTCTTAGGACTGCTTGCCGGAGGCGGTAAAGTCACCAAAGGAGATATCCTCTTTAACGGTTCTTCCCTTCTTGCAAATACAGCAGAACAGTGGAGAAACCTGCGGGGGAGTGAGATTTCCATGATTTTCCAGGACAGCGGTGCCATGATGAACCCGACCAGGAAAATCGGCGCGGTATTTACCGAATACCTGCAGACCCATGAGAAGATTTCCAAAAAGGATGCATGGGCAAAAGGAGAAGAGATGCTTGGAAAGATGCGTCTTCCGAGCCCGGACAATATCATGCGTTCCTATCCGTTCCAGTTATCCGGCGGTATGCGTCAGCGTGTCGGTATTGCCATGGGGATGACTTATCAGCCGAAGCTTCTGCTGGCGGATGAGCCGACTTCCGCACTGGATGTCACCACACAGGCACAGATTGTACGTCAGATGATGGAATTAAGAGACGACTATGGTACCGGTATTATTGTTGTTACCCATAACCTGGGCGTGGCAGCCTATATGTCTGACTACATTGTGGTTATGAAAAACGGTCATATTGAGGATCAGGGTGACCGTGACCATATTCTGCATCACTCAGAGAATGACTACACCCGCAGACTGTTAAGCGCGGTACCTTCTATGGGAGGGGAATCTTATGTTTGAAAATGATGAAGTTGTTCTGGAAGCAAAGCACATCACCCGGCGTTTTCCGGCGTCCGGCGGACGGACTTTGGTTGCCAATAATGACATTAACCTGAAATTTTACAAAGGAAAGACACTGGGACTGGTAGGTGAATCCGGATGCGGTAAATCTACGTTCATGCGTTTCCTGGTATCACTGGATACTCCTTCCGAGGGAGAGATTCTCTATCGCGGCAAGGACATTACCAAATTAAAAGGAGAGGAACTGCGTCAGAACCGTCAGAACATCCAGATGGTATTCCAGGACCCGACCTCTTCCTTTAACCCGAAGATGAAGATCCGGGATATTGTATGCGAACCGCTCCTGAATTTTAACCGGATTAAGAAGAGCGAGAAGGATGCGGCCTGCCGTCGTCTTCTGGAGATGGTAGAGCTGCCGGGGGATTTTGCAGACCGTTATCCCCATAATATGTCCGGTGGACAGCGTCAGCGTGTGGCAATTGCCCGTGCCCTGGCTCTGGAACCGGAGATCCTGATTCTCGATGAGGCGACTTCTGCACTGGATGTGTCCGTACAGAAGACGATCATTGAACTGATAGTAAAGCTCCAGAAAGAAAAAAATATTACAATCGGTTTTATCTGCCATGATATTTCCCTGATTCAGTCCTGCGCCCATCAGGTAGCAGTCATGTATCTGGGAAATGTAGTAGAGGTGCTTCCTGCAAAAGATCTGGCAGGGCATGCAAAGCACCCCTATACAAAGGCATTGATGGCATCGGTCTTTGATATCGGCATGGATTTCAGCAAACCGATTGAGAGCATCAAGGGAGAGGCGCCAAGCCCCCTGGATGTACCGGCAGGTTGCCCGTTCCGCGGACGGTGTCCGCATGCCACAGACCGCTGTGCCAGCGAGAAGCCGGTACTCCGGCAGATCGGTGAAGATCATGAAGCAGCTTGTCATCTTTTTGACAGGGAGGATAAATAACAGTGAAAAAATTAAAGAGATTTGCAGCATTTTTGCTGGCGCTGGTCATGGTGCTGACTATGACTTCCTGCGGAAACAGTGTCGGCAATGACAGCAGTGCGGGTGACAGTGACAGCAGCGATGTCTCCGGGCAGGAGACGGTAACCCATAAAATCGGTGTCGTTGTCTACGACCTGCAGGACGAACAGGTACAGGCATTCCGGGAATATCTGGAAAGCTATATTGCAGGCACGTTCGCAGATGTTGATTTCCTGTATTCCGCAGGGGTATCCAGCGAGGAAGAAGAGATGAAATTCCTCCAGGATGCGATTGATGCGGGCGTGGAAGGAATTCTCTCCTTCAATAGCTATAATCTGGAAAAAGAAGTGGAACTGTGTGCACAGAATGAAGTCTATTACATCCGTCCCTCCAGTACGACGGATCCGGACACCTTTGCCCTGGTAGAGGATAATCCGTATTTCCTGGGTTACTTTGGACCGGGTGATGAGACGGAATATCAGGCAGGATATGATATGGGCGCATACTTTGCCCAGGAGAAATCCTCCGACAGCTATTTCCTGGTCAGCGGCGGCGCTTCCTTCAATGTTATGCATAAAGAGCGTACCATGGGAATCCTGGATGCCCTTCAGGAGGCTTATGGCGTACAGTTTGAGCAGACAAGCGAAGAGCTTGCTGTGACATCCGAGCCGCTGCATCTGGAAGCCGGTGATCTGAAGGTCTGCGTCTATCCGGGATTCGTAGGGGAAACCAGCGTAGGACAGCAGGCAATTGCCGAATATGAAAAGGATCCGGCAGGTGTTGTCATGGGCGTGATCCCGCTGCGGAGCATCGCTGCTTCTCTGGGAGATGCCGAGCTTGGAATTATTGACTGTTATACAGAAAGCAACGGGGAGCTGTTCAGAAACGGCAACCTGAAATATCTGTGCGGTAAATTCCAGTCCATCATCGGACCGGCTTTCGCAGCTTTATATAATGCAATGACCGGTTATGCGGAAGATTTCCGGGAAGACGGAAAAGCCTTTGCCATCCAGCAGGGATTCTGGATTTCCACGGATTATCAGGATTTCGAGAAGAAATACGAGCTGGCTTCCGGTATTGCGCTGAACGCCTACAGCTATGAGGATTTGCTGAGCGTATGCAAGGCACATAATCCGGATGCAACCTTAGATGACCTGAAAGAACTTGCTGCTGCATGGGACTATGATTCCGCAGTACAGAGAAGGAAATAAATATGAAGAAACATACCCTTACCCAGGGAAGTATCGGTAAAGGTCTGCTGTTTTTTGTACTGCCCATTATTATGGGCAGTCTGATTCAGCAGCTCTATGTGACCATTGATGCGGTGGTGGTAGGTCAGTTTACCGGAAAGCTCGGACTGGCAGCCATTGATTCTGTAAATACGCTGTTTAAGTTCCCGATCAATTTCATGAATGGTCTGGCCTCAGGGGCAACGATCCTGATCTCCGGGCATTACGGCTCCGGCGATGAGAGGCAGATGCACTGTTCCATCCGTACCGCCTGCACCGTCGCCGTGATTCTGGGTGTGCTCTGTTCCATCGGAGGCGTTCTTCTGACTCCGTGGATGTTAAATGTCATGTCTGTGCCGGAGGAAGTTTACGGACAGGCGCTCATCTATACCTGCATTTATTTCGGCGGTATCTGGTCCATGGTGCTCTATAATATGGCGGCCGGAATCCTGCGGGCCTATGGAGATTCCAAAAGACCGCTGTATGTGCTGATCTGCTGCGCGGTCATCAATATCGCGGGCGACCTTCTTTTGGTAGGAGTGCTGCATCTGGGAGTGGCCGGGGCAGCTCTTGCTACGGTATTTTCCCAGATGGTCAGCGTGGTACTTACCTTTGCCATGCTCAGGAAGACCCTGAAGATCGGTAAAGATGAACGGCCGTTGTGGTGGCCCCATTTCTGCGTGGAACATATGGGACAGATGATCCGGATGGGATTCCCGCTGGCACTGCAGTCCATGCTGTTCCCGATTGCCAACAGTATTGTACAGGCCGGTGTGAATACCATGGGTACGGATCAGATTGCAGCCTGGGGAATCTGTGATAAACTGAATATGCTGATCTGGCTCATGTCCGATTCCATGGGACCGGCACTGACTACCTTTGTGGCACAGAACCTGGGTGCGAAGAATCAGGAGCGGATCCGGAAGGGAGTCGCCGTGGGCGCTTCCATGTCTGCAGGTGTAGTGGCGCTGATAAGCTTTGGACTGTTCTTCTTTGCACAGATCCTGACACCGCTCTTTGTGTCCGCCCAGGATGCAGCTTCCCTGGGGGTTCTGGTGGGAACCTACAGCCGGATGATGGCGCCGTTCTTTTTCACCTATGCCATTGCGGAAGCCCTGTCCGGTGCCTGCTGCGGTACGGGAGATACCATACGGCCCATGATTACCACGTTGCTGGCTATCTGCCTGCTGCGGGTGATCGGTATCCTGCTGGTGCTTCCGGTCTATGGAACAATGGAATGTATCGTTGTGATTTATATCGTGTCGTGGATTGCGGCAGGGAGTTCTTTCCTGGCGCTCTGGCACTGGGATGCAGCACATATTTCTAAATAGCAGAATTGCTGAAAGGTGGGGTAATCATGGATCTGAAACAGTTGCAGTATTTTGTGGTCAGTGTGGAGAGCGGAAGCTTTAAGAAAGCGGCAGATATCCTCTATACTACACAGCCGCATATCAGTAAATCCATTAAGGCACTGGAAACAGAGCTGGATGTACAGATTCTGGAACGGAAAGCGCGGGGCGTGGAAGTGACAGAGGCTGGTAAGAAGATCTACGAGTACGCCTGCAATATGCTGGTGGATGCGGCTAAGATTCATGGAGTAGAGGAAGAAGAAGAGAGGGTACTGCATGTGGCTTCCGCTGCAGGAGACCGGTTTGCAGCGCTTTTCGGCGCTTACTGTGAAGATGGCGTGGAGAACGGCCTGAAAGTCTGGTATCAGGACAGCACGGTGGAAGAAATTTTTCCGGCGCTGCACCATCATACCATTGATATTGGATTTTTCTATGCAGACCAGAGACGGATGACGTCCTATCTTCAGATGATTGAACGGAAACATCTGGAGTTCGTGGCGATCTGTCAGACGGAGCCTCTTCTCTATGTAGGACCGGGAAATCCGCTTTACTGTGCGGAGAGTGTGTCTGAGCGGGAGCTGAAATCCCTGAAATATGTCCAGAGCCAGGACTCGTACAGCAGACCGGATATGCATCTGATGGATGGCGGAATGGACTGTCTCTATTACCAGAACCAGGGACAGGTGATGGTAACCAATAACCGGAGCCTTCTGACACAGATCATCCGGACGACGCCCCTTGCCAACATCAGCAGTGGACTGTTTCCGGATCTTTTGACCGGACAGGGGGATATCCATGCGATTCCTATTCACGGCATGAAGAACAGCATGACCTTCGGGTATGTAAAACGGCTTCGCGGAGCATTGCCGGAAGAAGCGGAACAGTTTGTGGAGTATGTGAAGAAACATTTAAAGATATAACAAATTCATAGAGAATCATAATGAAACAGAATGGCTGTATAACCCCCCTGTGAGGTTGTACAGCCGTTTTTTTATATTATAATAAAACTGAAATATAACCAGAAGGAATAGATCAGTATGAAACAATACATAAAAAAGAGGCTGCTGCGGTTATTGCCTCTTCTGCTGGCAATCACCTTTCTTTCCTTCGGCATGATGCGGATGGCCGGGAGTGATGTGGTGGAGCAGAAGATGGAACATACGGGCAGCAGTATTTCCAAGGAGGCGGTGGAGGCAGCCAGAGAGGAGCTGGGACTTGACAAACCGTTTCTGACCCAGTATCTGGTCTGGCTTAAGAACGTGCTTCGCGGAGATATGGGGACAAGTTATGTGTCCGGAAAACCGGTGCTTGAGACCTTTCTTGCCAGACTTCCGGCGACGCTTCTGTTGACGGTACTTTCCATTCTGCTGACTGTTCTGATTTCCGTTCCGCTGGGAATTCTTGCAGCAATCCATCAGAATCGATGCTCCGATTATCTTATACGGACTATCAGTTTTATCGGAAACAGTCTGCCCAACTTCTTTGTGGCGCTGCTTCTGATGTATCTGTTTGCTATCCGGCTGGGCTGGCTGCCGGTCATTGCCAAAGGGGTGAGCTTCAGCAGTGCTGTCATGCCTGCCATGACATTGGCCATTGCCATGAGCGCCAAATACATCCGGCAGGTGCGGGCGGCGATTCTGGAGGAATTGAGCCAGGATTATGTGATCGGAGCAAAGGCAAGAGGCATCCGCTTTTCTGTGATTCTGTGGAGAAATGTGCTGAAATCTTCCCTGGTCACGCTTCTG